>NZ_JAOPXQ010000250.1 GCF_025965075.1 Aeromicrobium sp. | reverse complement strand
CGACAGCGAGGGGACGGAGGAATGCTCGGGGGTTGCGCACGCGGGTCACTTTCGTCCAGACGACAAAACTTCGATCAGTATGTCCGCCCCGGTCCGGCACCGGCTAGGGCGGGGGTCACACGTGGTGGTGCGCGCGTCAAGATCGCGTCAAGATCCGTCAGGGCTTCGTCAAGGTTGACGGATCCGGCGGGCGACGGGTGTCACCTGAACGGTCTGACGCTCCTGCACCTGACCCCGTGGGTTGCCCTCGGCGTGGTCGCGCTGCTGGTGATCGTCGTCTGGTCCTACCGACAGACCTGCTACGCCGCAAGCTCGAGACCGATCCGCCCCGGCCGACGATGTTCATCACCGACCCGGGCATCGGCTGTCGGCTCGTGGTCGATCGGCGCAGCTGAGCGCGGCGTCCCACGTCGTCGGGGGGGCCCGGCACGACGAGCTACTCGTCGTCGCTGTTGGCGATCCGGCGGCGTGCGGACAACAGGTCGAGCTCGGGGCGGCGTGCCACGTAGTCCTCGACCTTGTCCAGCACGTCGATGACGTGCTGGCTGTCGGCGGCGACGAGGGACACGCCGACCTCGGCCCGGCGGTACAGGTCGAGGCTGCCGGTCTCCGCGGCGGAGACCGTGAACGTACGCTGCAGGTCCGCGACGAGCGGCCGCACCACGGAGCGCTTCTGCTTCAACGAGTGCACGTCACCGAGCAGGAGGTCGAGCTCGACCCAGCCGATCCACATGCCCCGATCATCCTGCTCCGTCCGCCGTCCCGCAGCCCGGGCCGGGAGGATCCGCCGGACGCGGGGACGGCGCGTGGCGGGGCGGTGTGCGTGCGCGGCCTCGATCAGGCCCATCCGGGAATCGGCGCCGAGCTTGCGGCGGAGCGAGGCGATGTGGCTCTCGACCGTACGGACCGAGACGTGGAACTCCGAGGCGATCTCGCCGTTGGTGAGCCGCCGGGCGACGGCGTCGAGTGTTGCGCTCTCGCGTCGGGTGAGCCGCTCGACCTGCTCCATGTGCTGACTTTACTGACCCACATCTCCGTGTCCAGCACGGATGTTTCGGCCGGGACGCCAGCCCATTCTGGAACAGACACCCATATCGTCACGAGGAGGAGATCATGAGCAGGCTGATCGAGGACGTCGAGGCTGACCGAGAGCTCAAGAGCAAGCACAAGGCCATGTGGTCGATGGGGGACTATCCAGCCGTCGCCGCGGAAGTCATCCCGGCCACCGGCCCGCGGCTCGTCGAGGCGTGCGGCGTCCACGCCGGACAACGCGTGCTGGACGTGGGCGCCGGGTCCGGCAACGCCGCGATCCCGGCTGCGCTCACCGGCGCCCAGGTCGTCGCGTCCGACCTCGCCCCCGAGCTGCTCGAGGTCGGCCGCCGCAGCGCCGAGGCCCAGGGTGCGGCCCTCGAGTGGCAGGAGGCCGACGCCGAGGCCCTGCCGTACGCCGACGGCGAGTTCGACGTCGTGATGTCGTGCGTCGGCGTGATGTTCGCGCCGCACCACCAGGCAGCCGCCGACGAGCTCGTCCGGGTGTGCTGCCCCGGTGGGACGATCGGGCTGCTGAGCTGGACGCCCGAGGGGTTCATCGGGCAGATGTTCGCGACCATGAAGCCGTACGCGCCCCCGCCGCCTCCCGGCGCGCAGCCTCCGCCGTTGTGGGGCGACGAGTCGCACGTGCGGTCGTTGCTCGGCGACCGCGTCACGGACGTCGTCGCGCGCAAGGAGATGCTGACCGTCGACCGGTTCGCCTCACCCGTCGAGATGCGCGAGTTCTTCAAGCTGACGTACGGGCCGACGATCGCGGTCTACCGCAACATCGCCGACGACCCGGCCAAGGTCGAGGCGCTCGATCGCGACCTGGCCGACCTGGCCGGGCGTCACTTCGCCCCGACCGAGCCGACGATGGGCTGGGAGTATCTCCTGCTCACCGCCGTCCGGCAGGGCTAGCGGTCCCCAGCGGTCGACCGGCTCAGTCGAAGAGCTCCGAGAGCCAGTGTTCCTTCTTCTTGCGCCGGTGGGGCTGCTCGGCGTACCGCGGCTGCTCGGCGTACCGGGGCTGCTCGGCGTACCGAGGTGCCTCGTCGCGCCGGCGTTCCTCCTGGATGGGGGCCGCGGCACGGGGCGCGGGCGCATCGGCTGCGGCGCGGTCGATGATCTTGTCGAGCTCGCCGCGGTCGAGCCAGACCCCGCGGCAGTCCGGGCAGTAGTCGATCTCGATGCCGGACCGCTCGCTCATGACGAGGGTCGCACCGTCTGTCGGGCACTTCATGGGTCGTACCTCCTTTGCCCTGCTCAACTCGGACCGCATCCGGTTCGTTCCCGAACCCGGGTGGGTGACCCGGCGGCCCGATATCGTGACAGCATGTCGTGGCAGCTGGTCGCGGGCCTGAACCTGCTCATCGCCGGCTGCTACGTCGTCATCTCGACGCTGATCGTGACCGGGCTGGTCCGGACCCGGCAGCTCTGGTCCAACAAGCTCGGGCTCGCGACCGCGATGATCTTCGCGACCTGCGCGCTGCACCACTGGTCGCACGCGCTGCACCTCCTGATCCCCGAGGGTGGTGGCGGTCGGGCCGGCCTCGAGGCGACGCGGCAGACGTTCGACGGGACGCACAACATCGCCGTCGAGGTGCTGGGCGCCGGTGTCGCGCTGACCTACCTCGGCCTGCGCCGCAACTACCGCGCACTGCTCAGCACCCCGGCGATGTTCGACGACGCCGTGCGAGCGGCGGCCGAGCAGCGGCTGCGGGTCATGGCCTTCACCGACCAGCTGACCGAGGTGCCCAACCGGGCGGCCTACCAGGCGTACGCCGACAGCCTCCGCGGCGATCCGCGGCCGGTGGCCGTCCTGTTCGCCGATCTCGACGGCTTCAAGCAGATCAACGACTCCCACGGGCACGAGGCCGGGGACCGGCTGCTGCGTGAGGTCGCCCAGCGGATGCTCACCGGGCTGCGCCCCGCCGAGCGGTTGTTCCGGATCGGCGGGGACGAGTTCGTCGTGGTGGGCGTCGGCCTGGCGGAGGCCGAGGCCGACGACCTGCGGGACCGGGTCGAGCGGCTCGTCTCGGCGCCCTTCGTGACCCGCGAGGGGGCCGTCTCGGTGCGCGCGAGCCTCGGGACGTCGTGGGACGCCAACGGCAACCAGGTCGACCGTCTCGTCCGGGAGGCGGACGTCGAGATGTACCGGGTCAAGGCCGCCCGCGGGGCCCTCGAGTCCTGAGGCCGGCGGGGGTCACCCCGACTGGTGTCGCCGACCCAGCTCGACGAGCTTCTCGATCCCGGCGCGCAGCAGCATCGCCCCGGTCGTGACGACCAGCGCCCACCCGACGCCGTTGACGACGATGTGCGTCCACGCCGGGGCGCCGGGCCGGTAGAGCACGATCGCGGCAACCGTGAGGACGGCCAGCCCCGCGGCCAGGACGACGAGGGCCTCCTGGGCCAGGGACTCGGGTGTCCGTCGCCGCGACATCTCCTGACGTTACGTCCGGCCCCTCGGGTCCGCCACCCCCGGCGCGTGCAGCACGCAGGTGCGGGCCGTGGGACGTGCCTCGAGCCGGCCGTCGGGGATCCGGGCGCCGCACACCTCGCACGTCCCGTACGTGCCGCCGTGGACCCGCTCGAGCGCCGCCTCGATCTCGGCCAGGCGGTCGCGGGCCTGGGTGATCATCGTGCCGGCCTGGGACCGCTCGAACGCGATCGTCGCCCCCTCGGGGTCGTGCTCGTCGTCGGCGTTGGAGTCGGCCGAGGCGGCCACGATCCCGTCGAAGTCCCGCGACAGCAAGGCGAGCAGGGCGAGCGTGCGCGTCCGCTCGAGCTCGAGGCGGTGGGCGTGGTGTCCGGCGTCGGTCATGGCGCCCACGTACCCCGCCTCCGGAGGGTGAAGCAAAGGCCCCATTCGGCGAGGAATGAGGCCTTTGCAGTGCGGCATCAGGGACTCGAACCCCGAACCCGCTGATTAAGAGTCAGCTGCTCTGCCAATTGAGCTAATGCCGCCTTGCGGCCGTGGGCCGCGAAGCGAGAGAAACGTTATCAGTCGCCCTGCCCGACCTCATAATCGAGTACCGCATGAGCTGCGTGGTGGCCTCCGAGACCACTCACGGCACCGCCGCGTCGGGCTCCGCTGCCGCACAGGAGGACCCGCGGGTGGGTCGTCGAGACTCCCCAGCGTTCCGCTGAATTGTGGGGGCGCTCGCCCTCCTCGAGCCACGGCCACTGCAGGTCGCCGTGGAAGATGTGGCCGCCGGGCATCGCCAGCGCGGACTCGATCTGCGCCGGCGTCTTGTGCTCGACGCCGAGGATCAGCGGCTCGATCGGCTCGGCGAGGTGCTCGTCGAGTGCGA
Source organism: Aeromicrobium sp. (assembly GCF_025965075.1). Lineage (GTDB taxonomy): Bacteria > Actinomycetota > Actinomycetes > Propionibacteriales > Nocardioidaceae > Aeromicrobium. The sequence goes on along the minus strand of NZ_JAOPXQ010000250.1, from coordinate 14,633 downwards.
CGAGGAACTGGGCGTACGCCCGCGCGGCCGCGGCCTCGTCGGGCAGCACCTCGTAGGGCGTGTGCAGCCCGAAGTAGGTCAACGTCTGCGCGTCGGTCGCCGCGAGGTCGGGGCCGAGGATCGAGCGGTCGGTCAGGGTGTGGCAGTAGAGCTCGCCGGTGGCCCGGTCCGGCAGGGCCCCGGCCGCCGCCTGCGCCCAGGCCGCCTCCAGCTCGCTCATCGCCTCGCCCACGTGGAGCGTGCCGGCGAACGCGATCGCCGGATCGATGCCCGACCTGAGTCGTGGCAGCCGGGAGACCAGCAGGTTGATCTTGAACTGGGACCCGGACGGGCGGGTGGGCAGCGGGTCACCGAGCAGGCCGGCGAGGACGTACGGGGCGACGCCGCTGAGGACCCAGTCGCCATCGATGGCGAAGCCGTCGCCGCTGACGGTGGCCCCGTCCGGGCGGGCGTCGATCCGGGTGACCTCGGCGCCGGTGCGGATGTCGACGCCGGCCTCCCGGGCCACCCGCTCGAGCTCGCCGGTCACGGCACCCATGCCGCCGACGGGGACGCGCCACTCGCCGGTGCCGTTGCCGATCAGGTGGTAGAGGAAGCAGCGGTTCTGCACCAGCGTCGGGTCGTGGAGCGAGGCGAACGTCCCGATCAGTGCATCCGTGCCGACGACGCCGCGGACCACGTCGTGGGAGAACCGGCGCTCGATAGCGGTGCCGAGCGGCTCCTCGACGACGTCGGTCCAGATGTCCATCTCGACGAGGTCGCGGATGTTGCCGATGTGGGGCAGCGGGGCGAGCAGCGTCGGCGCGATCGCCTCGGCGATCGTCCCGACCTCGGCGTAGAACGTGCGCCAGGCGGCGAGCTCGTCGTCCCCGCCGGTCAGGGTGCGGAACGACTCCTCGGTCGCGGGCCCCGGCGTGGTCTCGACGAGCAGGCCGCCACCGTCGTGCGGCGTGTAGGACGCGGTCTCGCGCGATCGCAGCTCCAGCCGCAGCCCGAGGTCGTCGATCAGCTGCTGCGGCATGACGCTGACGAGGTAGGAGTAGCGGGACAGACGGGCATCGATCCCCTCGAACGCCTGCGCGCTGATCGCCGCGCCACCGACGTGGGGGAGCCGCTCCAGCACGACGACCCGGCGGCCGGCGCGGGCGAGGTAGATCGCGGCCACGAGGGCGTTGTGGCCGCCGCCGACGATCACGACGTCGGTGGTCTCCGGGGTGCCGTCCTGCTCATCCGACATGCTTCAACGCCTCTCGTCTCGACAGACCGCTCAACGTGTCCGCGTGCGCCGCGACGAAGGCGCGCACCCAGTCGGGGTCCACTCTGGCGTACTCCCGCAGCGCCCACCCGATGGCCTTGCGAATGAAGAAGTCGGTGTCGGCGGCGTTGGCCTCGACCAGCTCGCTGAGCAGGGCGGTGTCGACGCGCTCGCGACGCCCGAGCTGGCTGATGATCGCGAGCCGGCGCAACCAGCGGTCGTCCGAGCGGCTCCACCGGCGGACGATCTCGGCGGTCTCGGCGGGGTGCAGGTCGTGCAGGTCGGCGATGCGCCCGCAGATCGCGTCGACGTGGTCCCACCACGCCCCGGTGACGGCCAGGTGCTCGTAGATCGGCACCATCTCGAGCCGCCCGATCGCGAGCGGGTGACCCGTCAGGGCGCTGGCGGCGTACCGCTCCTCGCGGAACGCCGCCTCGTCCCACAGTGTCGTCACGGCGGTCTCGACCTCGTCGAGGGTCAGGAGGGGGTGGGCCGCGAGGGCTGCCCGGGTGATCGCGCGGACCCGGGGGAGCCGGACGCCGCGGTACGGCATGGCCGACTTCATGTACGCCTGCATGCCCGGCGCGCGCTCCGGATCGGCCTCGTCCCGCAGGACGTCGCGGATGTCGGAGATCAGCGGCGCGACGCTCATGGGATCAGGGTACGCGGAACAGATGCGGTTAGTTGAATGTTGAACTAGTATGAGAGACCTACCGAGGAGATTCCGATGCCTGCTGTGACTGCTGCCGACTGGACCGTCCTGCCCCGCGTGATCGCGGCGCCGACCCAGACCGAGGACCGCGCGCCGATCAGCGTGACGACCGCGCCGAAGGGATACGAGGGCGAGGGGTTCCCGGTGCACCGCGCCTTCGCCGGGGTCGACCCGGCCCGGCTCGACCCGTTCATCCACATGGACCAGATGGGCGAGGTGGAGTACCAGCCCGGCGAGCCCAAGGGCACGCCGTGGCACCCGCATCGCGGCTTCGAGACCGTGACCTACATGATCGACGGCGTCATGGACCACCAGGACACCCACGGTGGCGGCGGGTCGATCACCGACGGCGACACGCAGTGGATGACCGCCGGCAGTGGGCTGCTGCACATCGAGACCCCGCCGGAGTGGCTCGTCACGAGCGGTGGCCTGTTCCATGGGCTGCAGCTGTGGGTCAACCTCCCCAAGGCCGACAAGTGGCTGCCGCCGCACTACCAGGACATCCGCGGAGGCGACGTGGGCCTGGCGTCGACGCCCGACGCGGGCGCGCTGCTGCGGGTCATCGCCGGCGAGGTCGACGGCGTGGCCGGCCCCGGCTCGACCCGCACCCCGATGGCGATGGTCCACGCCACGGTCCTGCCGGGTGCCGAGATGACCGTCCCGTGGCGCACCGACTTCAATGCGCTTGTCTACGTCCTGGGCGGCACGGGCTACGTCGGCCGCGACCGCCGGCCGATCTCCTCGGGCCAGCTCGCGGTGCTCGGCCACGGCGAGACGATCACGGTCGGCGCGGCCGAGCGCCAGGACGCCAAGCACCCCGCCCTCGAGGTCGTGCTGCTCGGTGGGCTGCCGATCCGCGAGCCCATCGCGTGGGCCGGACCGTTCGTCATGAACACCAAGGCCGAGGTCCTGCAGGCGTTCGAGGACTTCCAGAAGGGCCGGCTCGGCACGATCCCGACGGTGCCGCACGCCGACGTCGTCGGCGAGCTCAAGCCGGAGTGACGCCGGCCCGTGCGGTCAGCCCTGGCAGAACAGCTGGCCGTACGGTCCGTCGGTCGACCGACGCTCCGTCACGCGCCCGTCGATCGTGATGGTGCAGGTGATCGGATCGCCCCGGGGGCCGGCCTGGGCGAACAGCTGTGCGTAGTCCGGGTCGCCGTAGGCCGTCGTGCTGAGCGACCACGAGGTGCCGACGCCCTCGGCCGTGCCCGACGACCGGTCGACGCTCGTCGGGACGACGTAGCCCACGACGCCGATCGGTGCCGCCGACGTCATCGTGAGCACGACGGAGTGCTTCGGAAATCCCTTCGTGCCGCCCTCCCCGGCGAGTCCACCGGCAGGTGCGAGGGCGCTGATGCCCTGCTGGGACCGGGGGGACAGCTTCGCGAGTCCCGCGCCGATCTCGTCCTTGCGCGGCGCGACATAGGTGTCGACCTGCTGCGACCGGCTCGTGGATCCTGCCCCGCTGCTGGCGCCGGCGGCCGGCGGCGGCTCGTCCGATCCCGACCGGAGGACGAGGCCGACGAGGATCGCGATCACGCCGAGCGCCATCGACGCGCCGGCGAGAACGTCCGACCGGTGTCGCCGGATCCACCTTGGCGACAGCAGACGCGGCATTGACCTCATGCCCTGACCAACGATCCGGTTCGGGATTCGTTAGGTCCGGGATGGGAGGCCGTCACTCGTCGAGCGGCTCCGAGGCCGGGCTGTGGTCGGAGACGACGCTCATGGCGGCCGCCTCGCTGACGCTCTCGCCCAGCCACGACGTGACCTCCCAGCCGGCGGCGCTCGACCCCTCGACCACGACGATGCCGGTGTTGACGACGTAGTGGTCGGTGACGAAGTCGAGGTCGATGTTGCTCGTGCGCATGGCGCACCACGCACGGATCATCGCGCCGTGGCTGATCAGGGCGACGTCGTCGAGGCCCAGGGCCTCGACCTCCGCCACGACCTCGTCGAAGCGGGCGAGGACCTCGTGACCGTCCTGCGCGCCGGGCATGCGGACGTCGAGGTCGCCGCCGCACCACTCGAACAACGTCGAGACGTACTGGTGGATCGAGGCGTGGTCGGCCAGGCCCTCGACGTCGCCGGCGGAGATCTCGCGCAGGCCGGCGCGCTCGGTCGGCGTCAGCCCCCGCGCCGCGGCGAGCGGTGCCGCCGTCAGGTGGGTCCGCACCATCGACGACACGAAGATCGCGTCGAGCGGCTGTCCGTCGAGCGCGCCGACGAGCTGCTGGGCCTGCTGCGTGCCCAGGTCGGTCAGCCCGGGGCCGGGCACGGATGACTCGAGGATGCCCTTGACGTTGGCCGGGGTCTGCCCGTGCCGGATCAGGATGAGGCGCATGCCCCGAGCCTACGGATAGGGTCGGCGCCATGGCGAAGTATGTCGGCGCGATCGACCAGGGCACCACGAGCACGCGGTTCATGATCTTCGACCACGACGGTCACGAGGTGGCCCGCCACCAGCTCGAGCACGAGCAGATCATGCCGCAGGCCGGCTGGGTCGAGCACGACCCGCACGAGATCTGGGAGACGACCCAGGACGTCGTGGAGGCCGCGCTGGGGCGCGCCGGGATCACGTTCGACGGGCTCGCGGCGATCGGCATCACCAACCAGCGCGAGACCACCGTCGTGTGGGACCGGCGGACGGGCGAGCCCTACTACAACGCGATCGTGTGGCAGGACACCCGCACCGACAAGATCGCCGCCGCCCTCGACAAGGACGACCGGGGGACCCTGATCCGCGAGCGGGCCGGGCTGCCCCCCGCGCCGTACTTCTCCGCCGGCAAGATCCAGTGGATCCTCGAGAACGTCGACGGGGTCCGCGCCGACGCCGAGGCGGGCCACGCGATCTTCGGCAACACCGACAGCTGGCTCATCTGGTGGCTGACCGGGGGGCCCGACGGCGGTCTGCACATGACCGACGTGACCAACGCCAGCCGCACGATGCTGATGGACCTCGAGACGCTCGCGTGGGACGACGAGCTCCTCGCGATCTTCGACGTGCCCCGCTCGATGCTGCCGGAGATCCGGTCGTCGTCCGAGGTCTACGCGCACACCGTTGCGGACGGGCCATTCGGCGGCGAGGTCGCCATCGCGAGCGATCTCGGCGATCAGCACGCCGCGCTCGTCGGCCAGGTGTGCTTCGAGCCCGGCGACCTCAAGAACACCTACGGCACGGGCAACTTCCTGGTCCTCAACACCGGCACCGAGATCGTCCGGTCCAACAACGGGCTCATCACGACGCTGGCCTACCGGTTCGGCGACGCCGCGCCCGTGTACGCCCTGGAGGGCTCGATCGCGGTCACGGGATCGGCGATCCAGTGGCTGCGCGACCAGCTCGGCATCATCAAGGCGGCCGCGGACTCCGAGTCGCTGGCCTCGAGCGTCGACGACAACGGCGGGGTCTGCTTCGTCCCCGCGTTCTCCGGCCTGTTCGCCCCGCACTGGCGGTCCGACGCCCGCGGCGTCATCGTCGGGCTGTCCCGCTACAACACCGTCGCGCACATCGCCCGGGCCGCCCTCGAGGCGATCTGCTACCAGAGCAAGGACGTCATCGAGGCGATGATCGCCGACGCGGACCTCGACCTGCAGACCCTGCGGGTCGACGGCGGTGTCACGGCCAACGAGCTGTGCATGCAGATCCAGGCCGACGTCCTCGGCGTCCCGGTCAGCAGGCCCGTCGTCGCCGAGACGACGGCGCTCGGCGCGGCGTACGCGGCGGGCCTCGCGGTCGGCTTCTGGGCGAGCACCGACGAGCTCGTCGCCAACTGGAAGGAGTCGGCCCGCTGGGAGCCGGTCTCGACGGCCGAGCAGCGTGACCAGGGCCACGCCCAGTGGAAGAAGGCCGTCGAACGGACCTTCGACTGGATCGACGTCGACTAGGTCACAGGTTCCCTCGGGCATTCGCCCCACCACCGGTGCCCTGCTTGACTGGGGCCATGCGTCCTGTCGCCCTGTCACCCGAGAACCGCCAAGCCGCGCTCGACGCGATGGCGACCACACCGCTCGACATCCTGGTGATCGGCGGGGGTGTCGTCGGTGGCGGCGCCGCCCTCGACGCCGCGACGCGCGGCCTCGCGGTGGGCCTGGTCGAGGCGCGTGACTTCGCGTCCGGCACGTCGAGCCGCTCGAGCAAGCTCATGCACGGCGGGTTGCGCTACCTGGAGATGCTCGACTTCCGCCTGGTCGCCGAGGCGCTCAAGGAGCGCGGGCTCAACCTGCAGCGGCTCGCCCCGCACCTGGTCCACGAGATCCCGTTCCTCTACCCCCTGACGCACCGGGTGTGGGAGCGGTTGTACGCCGGCTCGGGCGTCGCGCTGTACGACGCCATGAGCAAGGCGTCGGGCTACGGCGCCGGCGTCCCGCTGCACCGGCACCTGACCCGTCGTGGCGCCCGCCGCATCATGCCGGCGCTCAAGAAGGACGCGCTGGTCGGCGCGCTGCAGTACTACGACGCCCAGGTCGACGACGCCCGGCACACGATGTTCCTGTCCCGCACCGCCGCGGCGTACGGCGCGCACGTCGCGAGCCGCACCCGCGTCATCGGGCTGCTGCGCGATGGCGACCGGGTCACCGGCGCCCGGGTCAAGGACCTCGAGACGGGGCGTGAGTTCGACGTCGCCGCCAAGCAGGTCGTCAACTCCACCGGCGTGTGGACCGACGAGACCCAGTCGTTCGCGGGGGAGCGGGGCCAGTTCCACGTCCGCTCCAGCAAGGGCGTGCACCTCGTCGTGCCGCGCGACCGGATCCGTGGTGACTCGGGCCTGATCCTGCGCACCGAGAAGTCGGTCCTGTTCGTCATCCCGTGGGGCCGGCACTGGATCATCGGCACGACCGACACCGACTGGTCGCTCTCGAAGGACCACCCCGCGGCGAGCCGCAGCGACATCGACTACCTGCTCGACCACGTCAACCAGGTGCTGGTCGAGCCGTTGACCCACGAGGACGTCGAGGGCGTCTACGCGGGACTTCGTCCGTTGCTCGCCGGCGAGGACGAGGCGACCAGCAAGCTCTCGCGGGAGCACGCCGTCAGCACGATCGTCAAGGGCCTGGTCGTGATCGCGGGCGGCAAGTACACGACGTACCGGGTCATGGCCAAGGACGCCGTCGACGCCGCGGTCCACGGCATGCGGACCCAGCTCGACCGCCACGCGCCGCCCTCGGTCACCGAGGACGTGCCGCTGCTGGGCGCCGACGGCTACGAGGCGCTGTGGAACCAGCGGCACATGATCGCCCGGTCGAGCGGACTGGGCGTCGGCCGGATCGAGCACCTCCTGCACCGATACGGCTCGCTCCTGGACGAGCTGCTCGACCTCATCGCCGAGCAGCCCGGCCTGGGCAAGCCGCTGACCGGCGCCGACGACTACCTGCGGGCCGAGATCGTCTACGCCGCGTCGCACGAGGGCGCCCGACACCTCGACGACGCCATCGCCCGCCGCACGCGGATCTCGATCGAGACGTTCGACCGGGGGACCGAGGTCGCCGTCGAGGTCGCCGAGCTCATGGGCGGCGTCCTGGGCTGGACCGAGGCGCAGCGGGACAACGAGGTCGACCACTACCTGAAACGGGTCGAGGCCGAGCGGGAGAGCCAGACGATGCCCGACGACGCGACCGCCGACGCGGCCCGCCTGGGTGCCGAGGACGTCGTCCCCGTCTCGATCACGGAGGCCGCCTCGTGACCGACGAGGAGACCATCGCGGACTACGACGTGCGCTCGCCCGCCTCGCGCACCCTCCTGACGGTGCTGGGCACGATCCTCGTGGTGGCGGTGCTGGCCGGCCTGGTGCTCGGCGCGTCGATCCTCAAGCGCGACACCACGGTGTCGACGAGCGTCGTCGAGCTGGGCCAGTCGCGGCTCGTCGTGATCGATGCCGGCACCGCCGACCTGCGGATCGTCCAGGGCGATCCCGAGGTCGTCAAGGTCTCGGCCCGCATCACGAGCGGCCTGCGCAAGACCGACTTCCAGATCGGCCGGCGCGACGACGAGATCAAGATCCTGTCGGGGTGCCAGACCTGGCTGTCGCCGGGCTGCGGCGTCTCAGCGACCCTCGAGATCCCCGAGGGCTTCCCCGTCGTCATCCGGACGACGTCGGGCAATGTCGTGGCCCAGTCGATCTCGGAGGGCGCGCTGACGGTCGTGACCGGCGCCGGCAACGTACGAACCGAGGCCCTGTCGGTCGACGAGCTCGAGGTCACGACGACGTCGGGCGACGTCGCCGCCGACTTCGCCCGCCAGCCGTTCGGGATCAAGGCCACGACCGACAGCGGCGACATCACGGCCGGGGTGCCCCTGGGCGACCGCTCGTACGCCGTGACGGCCCGGTCGAAGTCCGGCAAGGTCACCTCGTCGATCCCGTCGAAGGGCGGGGAGCAGGGCTACTTCGTCCGCGCCAGGAGCAGCAGCGGGGACATCGACCTGTCGATGAAATGAGCAGGACCCCCGCAGCTGTGCTGCGGGGGTCCTCGTGGGGTGAGTGACGGGACTTGAACCCGCGACCACCGGCACCACAAGCCGGTGCTCTACCAGCTGAGCTACACCCACCACGCGTGTCGAGCATGCGCCCGACACGACGGAGAAAAGTCTAACGCAGGCCCGTGCGGGTCTACGACTGGCCCGTCACCGAGCCGGAGACCTCGGCGGCGATGGCCTTGGCCGTGTCGCTGTCGATGCCCGGATCCGCGGTGAAGACGGCCCGTCGGTAGTAGCGCAGCTCCTCGATCGACTCCTGGATGTCGACCAGGGCGCGGTGCTGGCCGCCCTTGGTCGGGGCCGCGAAGTAAGCCCGCGGGAACCACTGCCGCGACAGCTCCTTGATCGACGAGACGTCGATGACCCGGTAGTGCAGCCAGCCCTCGAGCTCGGTCATGTCACGGGCCAGGAACGCCCGGTCGGTGCCGATCGTGTTGCCGGCCATCGGCGCCTTGCCGGGCTCCTTGACGAACTCCCGGACGTACTCCAGCACCTGCTCCTCGGCGTCCCGCAGGCTCAGGCCCGCGTCGAGCTCGGTCAGCAGTCCCGAGCTCGTGTGCATGTCGGTGACGAAGTCGTTCATCTGGTCCAGGGCCGCCTGGGGCGGCTTGATGACGAGGTCGATCCCGTCACCCAGGACGTTGAGGTCGTAGTCGGTGACGAGGGCCGCCACCTCGACCAGGGCATCGGTCTCGAGGGAGAGTCCGGTCATCTCGCAGTCGATCCACACCAGCTTGTCATTCACGTCCCAGACCCTACTGCGCGTGCCGCGATGGGTGCTTCGCGCGGGCCGGTAGGCTCACGTGGAACCTTGAGCCGAGGTGCCGCGTTGGTCAGATTGGTGACCGCCCGACCCAGGAGAACCCCAGTGAGCAACGAACGCCAGCAGCGCGCCGCCCGAGCAGAGCAGATGCGCAAGGAGCGCGAGAAGGCCGACAAGAAGCAGCGCAACCTCATCACGGTCGGCATCGTCGTCGTGGTCGTGGCGCTGATCGCCCTCGCCGGGTTCGCCGTCGCGAGCACCAGCAACGACAAGAAGGACGTCACCGACGTCATCCAGCCCGCGGGCGCGACCAAGGACTTCGGGATCGTCTACACGCCCGAGGACGCCGGCGCGAAGGTCAAGGACGGCGCCAAGCCGGTCTCGGTCGAGCTCTACGAGGACTTCCAGTGCCCCGCGTGCCTGTCGTTCGAGCAGCAGAGCGGCGCGTTCCTGCACCAGCAGGTCGAGAGCGGCGCGATCTCGATCACGTACCGCCCCTTCTCGTTCCTCGACGAGAACGGCGGCAGCACCAACGAGTACTCGCACCGCTCGACCAACGTCGCGCTGTGCGTCCTCGACAAGGGCGGCGTCAAGGACTACGTCAAGGCACACGACTACCTCTACGCCAACCAGCCCGACGAGGGCACCGACGGGCCGACCGACAAGGAGCTCGTCGCGGCGATGAAGTCCAACGACATCACCAGCGCCGACATCCAGTCGTGCGTCGACACATCGCGTTTCGTCCCGTGGATCGACGCGGCCAAGGAGGCCGGCTCGGACAAGGGCGTCAGCAGCACGCCGACCGTCAAGGTCGCCGGCAAGAAGCTCGAGAGCCCGACGCCGCAGGCGCTGCAGGCCGCGATCGACAAGGCTGCGAAGGCCTAGCGCCCCAGCGCGTACCCCACCGACGCCGCCGCGACGCTCACCACGAGCATCGCGGCGGCGTTGCTCGTCGCGGCGACGTACCGCCGGTCCAGTGCCAGGTGGACCGTCTCGACGCTCGCGGTGCTGAAGGTCGTGTAGCCGCCGAGGAAGCCCGTGCCGAGCACGGTGTGCCACTGGCCGTCCCCGGCGGTCGCCACGAGCAGGCCGAGCAGCAGCGAGCCCGTGACGTTGATCAGCAGCGTCGACCACGGCAGGCGGTCGGACACGCGGGGACGCATCCACGCGTCGAGCGAGTAGCGGGTCCCGGCGCCCAGCCCGCCGGCCAGCGCGACGACGAGCGGCGTCATCGTGCGACCGCCCGGGCCGTCGCGATGCCGGCGAGGGCCGCCACGAGGCCCAGCAGCACGGTCCCCATGGCGTACGCCGTCGCGAGCGCGACGTGGTCCGCTCGGAGCAGCTGGTCCGTCTCGACCGCCAGGGCGCTGTAGGTCGTGTAGCCGCCCAGGAATCCCGTGCCCAGGAGCAGGCGCGCGGTGCGGCGGTCGCCCGTGTCGTCGCCGCGCAGGAGCATCGTCGCCAGCAGGGCACCGAGGAGGAACGAGCCGCTGAGGTTGACGAGGAACGTCGCGGCCGGGAACAGCCGGTCGCTCGCGAGCCACTCGCCGATGCCGAACCGGGCCAGGGTGCCGAGGGCGCCGCCGACGGCCACCGTGACGAACGACTTCACGAGTCCATCAGACCACGCAGCAGGCTGAGGGCGATGAGGACCATGACGGCCGCGATCAGCGCGTCGAGCACCTGCCACGACCTCGGCCGGGCGAACACCGGGCGCAGGAGCCGCGCGCCGTAGCCGAGCGACACGAACCACACGATGCTGCCGAGGCTCGCGCCGACGCCGAACCACCACCGGTCGCCGCCGTGCGTCGCGGCCACGGAGCCGAGCAGGACCACGGTGTCGAGGTATACGTGCGGGTTGAGCCAGGTCAGCGCGAGGCACGTCGCGACGACCGGCCACAGCGCGTTGTCGCTCCCGCCCTCGTCGGCCTCGATCGCGGCGGGGTGCCGGGCCCGGCGGGCGGCGATGACGGCGTACGTCAGCAGGAACGCGGCGCCGCCGACGCGCATGACGTCGACGATCCACGGAGCCAGGTCGAGCAGCGAGCCGAGGCCGGCGATGCCCGCGAGGATCAGGACGACGTCGGAGACGGCGCACACCGCGACGACCGGCAGGACGTGCTCGCGGCGCAGGCCCTGGCGGAGGACGAACGCGTTCTGCGCGCCGATCGCGATGATGAGCGACAGTCCGAAGCCCATCCCAGACGTGAGCGCGACGGCGGCGTGGTGGGTCACACCGCCGACGCTAGGGCCTCACCAGTGATGAAGTCCAACGACAGTTCCTGTCGTTGCATTAGCATTACTTCATATGGACCTCTCCCAGCTGCAGGCGCTGGCCGCGGTCGTGGACGAGGGATCGTTCGAGGCGGCCGCCGCATCGCTGCACGTCACCCCGTCGGCGGTGAGCCAGCGCATCAAGGCGCTGGAGCAGTCCGCCGGTCAGGTGCTCGTGCGGCGCACCAAGCCGACCGCGACAACCGGGCCCGGGGAGGCCTACCTGCGGCTGGCTCGCCAGATCGACGCGCTGGTCCACGAGACGACGGCGGTGTCCACGGCGGTCGAGGGCGCGACGGTCACGGTGCCGATCGCGTTGAGCGCCGACTCCATGGCGACCTGGGTGCTCCCGGCGCTCGCGACCCTCCCTCCCGGGACCTGCTTCGACCTGCACCGCGACGACCAGTCGCGCACCGCGGACCTGCTGCGCTCCGGGACCGTCATGGCGGCGATCACGTCGGTCGACGAGCCGGTCCAGGGTTGTCGGTCGCACCGGCTCGGGATCAGCCGCTACCGGCCGATGGCGACGCCGGCGTTCGTGGACCGGTGGTTCGCCGGCGGGGTGACGGTCGACGCGCTGGCGGTGGCCCCGATGGTCGTGTTCGACCGCCACGACGACCTGCAGGACCGCTACCTGCGACGCCGTTCCCGGCGCCGCCTCGCCCCGCCCCGCCACCACGTGCCGGCGTCCGCCGACTTCGCGGAGGCGGTCGCGCTGGGCCTGGGCTGGGCCGTCCTGCCGCCGGAGCAGTCGACCGCGCGCGAGGCGGCGGGCGTGCTGGTCGAGCTCGACCCGGGCGCCCACGTCGACGTGACGCTGCACTGGCAGCAGTGGACCCTGCAGACCCCGGCCTTGGAGGCCGTCGCGACCGCGATCCGCGACGCCGCGGCGCAGCACCTGATCTGAGCGCGCCGGCCAGGGCTTGGCCGCCCGGGAGTGCGCCCGGCAGGACTCGAACCTGCGACCTAGAGATTAGAAGGCTCTTGCTCTATCCAGCTGAGCTACGGGCGCGCATTCCCCAGCCTATCGGCGTCCGTCGTCACGGCTGCGCACGTCCCGCGACATGGCGGCCGATGCCCTAGGCTCTCGGGGTGACAGACGCGACCGTCGGCCAGCTCCCGGCCGCCCTTCCTCCGTACCACGAGGCCTACCGTCAGCGGGGCCGCACGCCCCTGTTGGTCCTGTTCGTCGTCATCGCGATCGCGGGCGTCGTCGGGGCGGGCTTCATCGCCGCCAGCGCCGAGGACGCCGAGGGCACGGGCCTGTCGATCCTCTACGCCATGATCCCGCTGCCGTTCCTGTGGTTCGTGTTCTGGTGGCTCGACCGCTACGAGCCGGAGCCGCGCCGCTACAAGTTCGCGGCCTTCGTCTGGGGCGGGGTCATCGCGGTCGGGATCGCCCTTGCGCTCGAGGTCTGGGCGCAGGACTTCTTCGACCTGTCCGAGAGCCAGACCGCGACGTTCGCCGCGCCGCTGGCCGAGGAGCCGGCCAAGTGCCTGTTCCTGCTCCTGACCTTCGTACGGTCCCGCCGGGTCATCGACGGCGTGCTCGACGGGCTGGTCTACGCCGGGCTGGTCGGCATCGGCTTCGCGTTCGTCGAGAACATCGGCTACTACGCCGCGAGCTACCTGGGCTCGCCCGACATCAAGATCGCCGGGGCCGAGGGCGCGACGACGACCTTCATCGTCCGGGGCATCTTCAGTCCGTTCGCCCACCCGTTGTTCACGGCGGCGTTCGGCATCGCGATCGGCCTGGCCGTGACCCGCCGGTCGAAGCTGCTGCGGGTCGTCATCGTGGTCCTCGGCCTCGTGGCGAGCATGTGCCTGCACGGGCTGTGGAACGGGTCCCTGAGCTACGGGCCCGACAGCGGGGTCGGCTTCGCCCTGGCCTACCTCGCGCTGGGCGCGCTCCTCCTCGCCGCGGCGGGCCTGGCGATCGTCGTCCGGGTTCGACAGGTCCGGATCCTCGAGCGCTCGCTGTCGTACGTCGCGCAGCGGGGCTGGATCCATCCCGCCGAGATCCCCTACCTTTCGAGGTTCGGCCACCGCAAGGCCGCGCGTCGCTACGCCCGGTCCGAGCACGGCAAGGTCGCCGCCCGGATCGTCAAGCGATATCAGCTGCTGGCGACCGAGATGGCGTTCCTGCACGACGCCTTGATGAGCGGCCGGATCAAGCCCCACGGGGTCGAGCGGACGTACGCGCTGCTGGACGCGATGTACGCCCTGCGGCCGGGCCTGCGCTTCCCGCCCGCGCTGCAGAGTCTCCCTCGTCACAACTGACCCTGGGCAACACGTGCCGTGGCCACGAAGCGACGACTTGTCGACTAATCTGTTCCTTGAACCGTCCGCAGCAGATCCACCATCGACGAGAGGAGCCCGAACGTGCCCGGCGACCACGCTTCGGCCGAGCTCCTTGCGGGGATGAGCTCGCTGCTCCTCTCGGTTCGTGATGCGTCGCTGCGCCTCGAGGCCGAGGGTGTCGCGGCGGCTCGCCACACGCAGGCGGCTCTCGTCGACCAGCTCTCGGACTACGTCCTGCCGCGGCTCGTGCAGCTCGATGCCCCCCTGCTCGTCGTCGTCGGCGGATCGACCGGCGCCGGCAAGTCGACCCTGGTCAACTCGCTGGTGGGCGAGCAGGTCACCGAGTCGGGCGTCCTGCGCCCCACCACCCGCTCACCCGTCCTGGTCCACCACCCGGACGATGCCGAGTGGTTTCAGCCCGACCGGATCCTGCCCGACCTGGCGCGGACGCTCGAGACCGGCAACGACTCGTACGCCCTCCGGCTCGCGACCTCCGACAAGATCCCGCCGGGCCTGGCGATCCTCGACGCCCCCGACGTGGACTCGATCGACCGCGGCAACCGTGAGCTGGCCGCCCAGCTGCTCGCGGCGGCGGACCTGTGGCTGTTCGTGACCTCGGCCGCCCGCTACGCCGATCAGGTCCCGTGGGACTACCTGCGCCAGGCCTCGGAGCGCAGCACCTCGGTCGCCGTCGTGCTCGACCGCACGAGCGACGACGCGCTGATCGAGGTTCGCGGCCACCTGGCCCGGATGATGACGTCCCGTGGCCTGTCGGACTCGCCGCTGTTCACGATCCCCGAGTCCGAGCTCGACGTCGACGGGCTGCTGCCCCGTGAGGCCGTGGCACCCATGGTGG
>NZ_JAOPXQ010000231.1 GCF_025965075.1 Aeromicrobium sp. | reverse complement strand
AGAGCTTGTCGCGCAGGCTCGCCGAGACGTCGATCGGCGCGATGTGGAGCTGCTTGTTGCCGCGGTTGTCGCTCATCCAGAGCACCTCGGTCTCGGCCTTGACCGCCATCCGCTCGGCGATCTTGCGGACGTCGTCGACCATGCCGCGGGCCTGGACGCGGGCCGGATCGGGCTCGCCCTTCTCCTTCTCCTTGGGGAACGCCGACAGGCACGCGCGGGCGCTGTCGCGGACGAAGGCCAGGACCTCGTGCAGCGGCTGCGGGAGCTCGTCGATCCGGCCCTCCTCGGTGCGGGCCAGGACGTCGGCGAGCGCGTCGGACGCGTCGGTGAGGTCCTCGGACTCCTTGCCCTCGACCTGGGACCGGGCCCGGCGGGCGGCCCGCTCGACGATGACGGGATCGAGTTCGTCGGTCGACGCCTGCGTCACCCGGGCGGCGAGCTCGTGGGCCTCGTCGACGACCACCGCGTCGTACTCCGGCAGCATCGGGACGCCGTCGATCGCGTCGATCGCCAGCAGGGCGTGGTTGGTGACGACGACCTGGGCGTTGTGCGCGTCCTCGCGGGCGAGCTCGGCGAAGCACTCGAGAGCGTGCGCGCACCGCGAGGCGCCGAGGCACTCGCGGTGGTTGACGCTGACCTGCCGCCAGGCGCGCTCGTTGTGCGACGGGGCGGAGTCGCGGTCGCCCGCGCGGCCCTTGGACGCCTCCTCCTCGGCCCACTCCCGCAGCTCGACGACCTCGGCACCCAGCGAGCCCTCGGGGATCTCGACGAGGGTGCCCTGCTCGTCCGGGGCACCCTCGCGCACCCGGTGCAGGCACGCGTAGTTGCTGCGGCCCTTGACGACGGCGTGGTGCGGGACCTTGTCGAGCGTCGCCCGGGCCGCGTCCTTCATCGCCGGGATGTCCCGCTCGACGAGCTGGTGCTGCAGGTTGAGCGTCGCGGTCGCGACGACGACCCGCTTGCCGTGCAGGAGGCTCGGGACCAGGTAGCCGAGCGACTTGCCGGTGCCGGTGCCGGCCTGGACCAGCAGGTGCTCCCCGCTCTGCAGCGCGTGCTGGACCGCCTCGGCCATCTGGATCTGCCCCGGCCGGTCCTCGCCACCCACCGCCTCCACCGCGGCGTGCAGGACCTGGCGGACATCGGCGGAGGGCATGGGACGAGGTTATCCGCGCGGGGACGAGATGAGTGAATCCGGATCCACAGCCGGTCAGACGGCGTACGGCTCCAGCTCGGCCGCGAGGTCGCCGTTGACCCGGGCGACGACCCGGGTGCCCTCGCCCTCGTGCTCGAGGGTCTCGATCTCACCGGCCGTGTGGATCTGGTTGAGCAGGTCCCCGCGGGCGTAGGGCAGCAGCACCTCGATGCGGCTCGCCGGCTGCGGCAGGTCCGCCTCGATCGCGCTGAGCAGCTCGTCCATGCCCTCGCCCGTGCGGGCGCTGACGACGACAGCGTGCGGCTCGCGGATCAGCAGCTCCTTGATCGCGAGCGGATCGGCGGCGTCGGCCTTGTTGATCACGATGATCTCGGGCAGCTCGGCGGCGCCGGCCTCCAGGATGACCTGGCGGACCGCGGCGATCTGACCCTCGGGATCGGGGTCGGAGCCGTCGACGACGTGCAGGATCAGGTCGGACTCGGCGACCTCCTCCAGCGTCGAGCGGAACGCCTCGACGAGCTGGTGCGGCAGGTTGCGGACCAGCCCGACGGTGTCGGACAGCGTGTAGATGCGCCCGTCGGAGGTCTGCGTCCGGCGGGTGGTCGGGTCGAGGGTCGCGAACAGCGCGTCCTCGACCAGCACCCCCGCGTCGGTCAGCCGGTTGAGCAGGCTCGACTTGCCGGCGTTGGTGTAGCCGGCGATCGCGACCGACGGGATCTGGTGCCGCTGCCGGTTGCCCTTCTTGGTCTCCCGGGCCTTGCCGAGCTCCTTGAGCTCGCGGCGCAGCTTGGTCATCTTCATCTCGATGCGCCGACGATCCGTCTCGAGCTTGGTCTCACCGGGGCCGCGGCCGCCGATGCCCTCGCCGGCGGCGGCCTGGCCACCGGCCTGCCGGGACAGGTTGCCGCCCCAGCCACGCAGGCGCTGCTTCTGGTACTGCAGCTGGGCGAGCTCGACCTGCGCCTTGCCCTCCTTGCTCTTGGCGTGCTGGGCGAAGATGTCCAGGATCAGCGCGGTCCGGTCGACGACCTTGACCTTGCACCTGTCCTCGAGGTTGCGCAGCTGGCTGGGCGCCAGCGCACCGTCGCAGATGATCGTGTCGGCGCCGGTCGCCTCGACCGTCGCGCGCAGGTCCTCGACCTTGCCCGAGCCGATGTAGGTCGCGGGGTCGGGCTTCTGCCGGCGCTGGATCAGCGCGTCGAGCACCTCGGAGCCGGCCGTCTCGGCCAGCAGCTTGAGCTCGGCCATCGAGTTCTCGGCGTCCTCGACCGTGCCCTCGGTCCAGACACCCACGAGGACCACGCGCTCGAGGCGGAGCTGGCGGTACTCGACCTCGGTGATGTCCTCGAGCTCGGTGCGGAGGTTGACGACACGTCGGAGGGAGTTGCGCTCCTCGAGCTCGAGTCCCTCGGTGCCGGGTGTCGTCGGTTCATACGTCTGCTCTGTCATGCAGTCCAATCCATGGTGCCCCGCGCGACGATCTCGGCGGGGCCGGTGAGGGTGATGTGGTCGTCGGCGTCCCAGCTGACGTGGACGGTGCCACCGGGCACGTCGACCCGGTAGGTGGTGGGTCGTACGGCCTGGTCGGCGACCGCAGTGGCCACGGCGACGGCGCAGGCGCCGGTGCCGCAGGAACGCGTCTCCCCCGAGCCTCGTTCGTGCACCCGCATCGCGACGTGGTGCTCGCCCTCGCGGACGACGAACTCGATGTTGACGCCTTCGGGATAGACCGACTCGTCGTGCTCGGGCGGCGTCAGCAACGTGCCGGCGTCGTCCAGCCGGTCGACGAAGGCGACAGCATGGGGGTTGCCTGTGCGAACGTCCTGCGCCTCCCACGTGTTCCCGTCGGCCGTCACCTTGGAGACGCCCCGGACCTCCGGGACGCCCATGTCGACCGAGATCTGGTCGCCGTCGAGCGAGATGGCCTTGTCGCCGTCGCGGGTCCCGACGACGAACGGCGTGGCGGGGTCGACGAGTCCCTCCTGCACCAGGTGCAGGGCGAAGACCCGGATCCCGTTGCCGCACATCTCACTGATCGAGCCGTCGGCGTTGCGGTAGTCCATGAACCACTCGCCGGCCGACTCCACGCCGATCGCGGCGGACCGGACGACCCGCAGGACGCCGTCGGCGCCGATGCCCCGGCGGCGGTGGCACAGGGCCGCGACGAAGGCCGGGTCGAGATCCCCGTGGACCGTGCCGTCATGGTCCGGGAGCAGCACGAAGTCGTTCTCGGTGCCGTGTCCCTTGAGCCATGTAAAAGCCATGCCTCCCAGTCTACGCGCGCGCCACGACCGCCATCGCTTGATCGACCAGCGTCGCGGCGTCGTACGGCAGCCAGGTGATGCGCGGGTCCTTGGTGAACAGGCGGTCCTGGCGCCGGGCGAACTTGCGGGTCCCGGTGATCGTCGCCTCCTTGGCCTCGTCCTCGGTCATCTCCCCGCGCAGGAAGGCCAGGATCTGCTGGTAGCCGATCGCCTTGCCGGACGTCAGGCCGTCCTCCAGCCCGAGATCGACCAGACGACGCACCTCCTCGACGAACCCGTCGGCCCACATCCGCTCGACCCGCTCGGTCAGGCGTACGTCCAGCACGTCGCGCGGCACCCGCAGCCCCAGCAGGGTCGCGGGGTGGATCGACTCGTACGCCGGCATCGTCGCGACGAACGGCTGCCCCGTCAGCTCGATGACCTCCAGCGCGCGGACGACCCGGCGGTCGTTGGTCGGCAGGATCTGCGCCGCGGCGGCGGGGTCCCGGCGGGCCAGCTCGGCGTGCAGCGCGTCGGGCCCCCGGGAAGCCAGCTCGGCGGCCCACCGCGCCCGGACCGCGGGGTCCGTCCCGGGGAACTCCAGCGGGTCCAGGACCGCGCGGACGTACAGCGCCGACCCGCCCACCAGGATCGGGACGACGCCCCGGGCGTGGCAGTCCGCGATCGCGGCCCGGGCCCAGCCCTGGAACTCGGCGACCGTCGCGGTCCGGGTCACGTCGAGGACGTCGAACAGGTGGTGCGGCACGACGCCGCGCTCCTCGGCGGTGGGCTTCGCGGTGCCGATGTCCATGCCCCGGTAGAGCTGCATCGAGTCGGCGTTGACGATCTCGGCGGCACCCAGTCGTTGCGCGATCGCGACCGCCAGGGCGGACTTGCCGGACGCCGTCGGACCGACGACGGCCACGATGTGATCGACCGGAGGCATGCCCGAATTGTCGCAGTACGCGGATCGGCACACCGGGGGCGGTCACGGCCGCGGACGGCAGGACGTAGCTAGCCGAGCACCCAGTCGGCCACGAGGTAGCCGACGCCGAAGGGCGCCACGTCGACGCGCAGGTGCGCCGTGACGTCGGCGCCCTTCGTCATCTCGCCCAGGGTCCGCAGCGTCGGGACGCCCCGCGACCAGAGCTCGGCGCCGAGGTCGATGTCGAGCGAGGCCAGCGCCTCGGGGTCCCCCGCCGCGAGCGCCGCGGCGATCGCGGCGTCGAACGCCTCGGCCCGGTCGTCCAGCGCGCCGGGCGCCTTGGGGGTGCGGGTGCCGGTCCCGTCGGCCATCACGAGCAGCGCGACCCGGCCGTCGACCTCGGGCCGGGCGGTCGAGTACGTCCGCGGGCCCGTCCAGCCGGCCCGGTCGAGCAGCCACGCGCCGATCGTCAGGCTCAGCGGCAGGTCGGTGCCGGGGCCGCCGGCGTGGACCGCGGCCCCGTAGGGCGCCAGCGAGCCACCGGCCGTCTCGTCGAGGTCGGGCGTGAGACCGCCCGCGTGGTCACCGCCGCCGATCACGACGACCCGGTCCGGGTCGGCCGCCAGCAGCGCCGTGACCGCCGCGTGACAGGCGTCGCGGACCTCGGCGAGCTCCTCGGCCGTGCCGGGCGCGACCTCCGGCACCAGCAGCGGCGGGTGCGGGCACACCGCGACGGCAACGATCACGGGTGGAAGGCTACCCGCCGTGGCACGATGGGGCCGTGTTCGACTCCGCGGGGCTGCCGCCCTATCCGCCGCGACACAATGCGTGGCAGTTCCCCCCGCCGCCGGTCGAGAAGCGCTGGCTGTGGGTCGCGGTCCTCGCCGCGGTGGCCGGTCTCGTCGCGATGGTCGCGATGGGCACGGCGGCGATCGTGCTGGGCTCCCGGGACTTCCCGGGCCTGATCCAGGACTCCGACGTCACGGCCGTCATCGCCGACGAGTGCGAGCTGATGCGTGACACCGTCGAGTCCCTCCCGGTCGACGGCTCGGTCCGCCAGCAGGTCGCGACGCTCGCCGACCAGGACCGCGCGGTCCGCATCATGCTCGACGACATCCGCTCCGACGCCGGGATCGACATCCGGGCCGACCGCCCGACCGAGGCCTGGCTCGCGGACTGGGAGCGGTTGCTGCTGGCCCGCGAGGCGTACGCCGCCCGGCTCGTCGACGGCCGACCGGCCGACCTGCGGATCCCGGTCGACGAGCACGGCGACGAGATCCAGCAGCGGATGAACGACGTGTGGGCCGAGGGCGCGGCCTGCGAGGTGCCGCCGGCGCTGCTGTCTCCCTACCCCGAGCCCGACTCAGTCTGACTCGCGGGCGGCCTGCTTGGCGGCCTGCTTGAACGCACGGACCTTGGCCAGCGAGTCGGGGTCGACGACATCCGCGACCGAGCGATAGCCCTTGCGCCCGTAGTCACCGACCACCGTGGTCCACCCGCGCGGCTTGACGTCGAGCTGCTTGGCCAGCAGCGCCGTGAAGATCTTGGCCTTCTGCTCGCCGAATCCGGGCAGCGCCTTGAGCCGCTTGAGCAGCTCCTCGCCGGTGCGGGCCTCGGTCCAGATCCGCGCGGTCTCGCCGTCGTACTCCTCGACCACGACCGCGGCCAGGGACTGCAGCCGGCCCGCCATCGAGCGGCCGTAGCGGTGGATCGCCGGCGGCGTCGCGCACAGCTCGGCGAACGCCTCGGGCTCGGCGGCGGCGATCGCGGCCGGGTCGAGGGTGCCGAAGCGGTCCAGCACCTTGGCCGGGCCGGCGAACGCCCGCTCCATCGGGAACTGCTGGTCCAGGAGCATCCCGCAGAGCAGGGCGAACGGGTCGTTGGTCAGGACCTCGTCGGCGTGCGGGTCCTGCGCGATCTGGATGGCCATGGGCTCAGTATGACGGCGTGCTGATCCCTCAGTGGGCGCACAGGTGCGGGGTTGCACGCCGGGCAGCCGGGGAGCGGTGCACCAGTCGCCCTTCCCCCACTCGGCCGGTGCACTGGTCGCCCATCCCTCGACGGGGCGGTGCACCAGTCGCCCTTCCCTGCTGGGAAGGGCGACTCACGCACCGCCCCCCGACCGGGACGACCGTCAGGCGATCGGCTCGGTCACGCCCAGCAGCAGGATCGGCAGGGTCTGCTTGAGCAGCCCCAGGTCGATCGGGCGGTCCTCGATCAACGCCTCGCGCTGGGCCGTCTCGTAGGTGCCCA
>NZ_JAOPXQ010000281.1 GCF_025965075.1 Aeromicrobium sp. | reverse complement strand
CGATGACGGATGGGTCTACCTCGTTGACCGCCTGAAGGATCAGATCAACACCTCCGGGTACAAGGTATGGCCCCGCGAAGTTGAAGATGTCCTCTATCAGCACCCAGCAGTCCGAGAGGCGGCCGTCGTAGGTGCGCCGGACGATTATCGAGGCGAAGTGGTCGTGGCCTACGTGTCTCTCGTCGAGAGTGCGACAGTCAGAGCCGACGAACTCATGGCATTTGCGCGCGAAAGATTGGCGGCCTACAAAGCTCCACGGGTGATTCATGTCGCCTCGGAGCTCCCCAAGACGCAGACCGGCAAGATCCAGCGCGGTGCGCTGCGCCCCTCGTAGTTGTTCGTGCAGGAGGCATGAGCGGTGCATGTCCGCTGCATGAGCTCCGAAGACCTGGCGTCAACGGGTGAGGCGTTACCATCTATTCATAGACCGACCGATCGATCGGTCGTGCCACCACAGGAGAGAAAATGTCGCAAGCACCCCTTGATCTGACTCGCCGGACGAAAGAGTTCATTGCCCGGTCGGTGCTACCCAGCGACGACGAGTTCGACGGTGACGTGATGGCTGCTGGTGGAAGCGAGCTGCGTCACCGGCTGCAAGAGGCAGCGCGAGCTGCTGGCCTGTTCGCGCCTCACGCGCCGCTCGAGCACGGCGGACTGGGACTGGGAATGACTGCGCGAGCACCAGTCTTCGAAGAGGCCGGGTACTCACTCTTCGGCCCGTTGGCACTCAACATCGCGGCGCCGGACGAGGGCAACGTGCACCTGTTGAGTCACGTCGCCACCGCGGAACAGAAGGCGCAGTTTCTCGATCCCCTCGCCCGAGGTCACTGCCGCTCGGCCTTCGCGATGACAGAACCGTCTCCGGGCTCCGGATCTGATCCGACAGCGCTGAATACTGTTGCGACGAAAGCTGATGGGGGCTGGCTGCTGAACGGACGAAAGTGGTTCATCACCGGGGCCGACGGAGCTGACTTCTTCATCGTCATGGCGCGCACCAGCGGTGAGGCAGGCGATGCCGGTGGAGCGACCATGTTCCTGACCGCCGCCTCGGCGGAGGGACTGACAGTCGGCCGACATGTCCCGACGATGGACCGCTCGATGATTGGCGGGCACTGCGAGATGACGTTCGTTGATGTCTTCGTAGCCGACAACGACGTCCTTGGTGGCGTCGATGAAGGGTTCCGTTACGCGCAGGTGCGTCTTGGGCCAGCACGAATGACTCATGTCATGCGGTGGCTCGGGGCTGCCCGTCGCGCCCACGAGGTCGCAGTCCAGCACGTTGTGACGCGGGAGGCCTTTGGGTCGAGACTCAGCGATCTGGGAATGATCCAGCAGATGATTGCTGACAACGAGATCGACCTGGCCGCGACCAGGGCATTGTTGCTCAGCGCCTGCGCTGAACTCGATGCTGGAGACCGCGCGTCCAAGGCAACGTCCATCACGAAGACCTTTGCGGCCGAAGCTCTCGATCGGGTCGCGGACAGGGCCATGCAGATGTGCGGCGGCCTCGGCGTGGCCGCGGACCTGCCCGTGGCGAAGATTGCGCGAGAGCTGCGTCCCTTCCGAATCTACGACGGCCCATCTGAGGTACACCGGTGGTCCATTGCCAAGAGGGCCGTGCGAACCATTGCAGGGGCTCAACATGGCTGACCTGACACCTGGCGAGCTCGCGGCTGTCGCCCAAGAACTGGAGTCGAACGGCGTTGTCACGACAGGCCCCCTCTCCGCCCGAGTCATCGCAGGCGGAAGATCGAATCTCACCTATCTGATCGAGGATGACGTTCACCAGTGGGTGCTTCGTCGTCCGCCCACCGCTGGAGGGACGCCGTCGGCCCACGACGTAGGCCGAGAATTCCGGGTTGCCTCCGCGCTCTCGGCAGCCGGGATCCCGGTACCGACTCCAGTCCTCCACAGCGAGGACACATCCATCCTCGGGGCGCACTTCACGATCGTCGAGTTTGTCGCCGGGGTCTCCCTGCAGTCGCGCGACGACATCGATGCGCTCGACGATTCACTGATGAGTTCCACCGTCGATCACCTCGTCAAGACCCTCGCTCAGCTGCACAGCGTCGACCACCATGCAGCAGGACTTGGTTCGTTCGGTCGCTCAGGCGAGTACGCCGTTCGACAACTACGCCGCTGGTCATCGCAGTGGGAGATCGTCGGTCGCAACCACGAAGGACTGGCGCCTCTGCTTGCTCAACAGCTCAGCGAATCGGTGCCAAGGCAGAGTGGGTCCTGTGTGGTCCATGGCGATTACAGAAGTGACAATGCTCTGATCGACCTGGCCGATGCAGGCCGCGTCCTCGCAATAGTCGACTGGGAGCTTTCCACCATAGGAGACCCTGTGGCCGACGTGGCGATGATGTGCGCGTACCGACATCCTGCCTTCGACTCGGTCGTTGGGTTCCCGGCCGCGTGGACCAGTTCTCGCCTACCCGAACCAGATGCCCTTGCGACGGCGTATGAACGGGCGGGCGACGTCTCCTTGACCAACTGGGAGTTCCACATGGCACTCGCCTACTACAAGATCGCGGTCATCGCGGCGGGTATCGACCACCGGTACCGCGCGGGCGGCACGGTGGGCCGAGGGTTCGATCAGGCTGGAGACGCCGTGAGCAGCCTTGTCGATGCGGGGTTGAAGGTGCTGAGGAAGCGGTGAGCGTGCGGCGATCTGCACTGGTCACGGGCGCCACTCGGGCATCCGCTTAGGCATTGCCGAACGACTGGCGGCCGATGGCTTTGCGCTGACAATCCGCTCTCCCGTTGCTCCGCGCAGCGGCAGGATCAGGTGAGGGGCGCCAAGGTCATCGCGCAGTCGTCGATCACCGGCGACTTCGCCGAGCCGCGCCCGGGTATGTGGATACCGACCTGGCCGCTTGGAAGCACGACGAGATCGAGCCCGCTCGAATGATTCCCGTGGAAGACGTCGCGGAGCTGGTGGCGTCGTTGGTGTCGATGACGCGGCGCAGCATGATTGGCCACGTGGCAATGGCACGTTCCGACAGCGACGGACGTCGCGCCTGACTGGTGCGTGTGGCTGCGTGAGCAGCCCCGACGCCACTGGTCGGAGGAAGACCGGTACGCCCGAAGCCCCCGCACGCCCCGTGTGAGGCGCACCGAGCGGTGCCGCTGGCATGACGATGGCCCCGGGTTGCCTGCTCACGAAGCAGACAACCCGAGGCCATCAGGAGGATCCGACTAGATGTGGGCGGCAGGCTCGTCGACCAGGTAGTCGTGGATGACCCGGCCCATCGAGTACGTGAACGTGACGTCGCCGTACAGGAGGGACGTGATGTTGAGCGGGTCGGTAGGCGCCAGCTTCTGCGCGGGGTGCCCCTCCGGGAAGTTGAACGTGAGGTTCTCCACGGACGCGTCGTACAGCTTGACCGTGAAGGGCAACGGCAGCTCGATCAACTGGCTCAGCGCCGCATAACCGCCGAAAGGCTCAGGGATCTGGCGATGTGAGTAGTAGTTGAGATGGCCGCCGAGATCGCCGACATGGTCCTCGGTGACCGACGCAGTCAACGTGATGACCTCGTTGCCGTCCACGTGCAGCGCCGAGGTCAGCTTGCCGTCCGTGATCTCGGAGGTGCGGATGCCGGGCATCGCGGGAATACCTGCGCCTTCGCGTGCGTACGAAATCACTCTGGGCGAGCTGTTCCAGTAGTACGCGAAATATCGTCCCGGGATCGGGACCGTACCGTCGCCGGCCATGCTGTCGTGGCCATCAACCTCGACCGTGAGGTAGGTCAAGGAGAAGCCCCCGAACCCACTGCTCTGATCGGCCTCGATCTCATACATGTTCATCTGGATGGAGTTGTTGGGGTGCGGAGTCAACCCCGGCGGGAGAATCTCCTGCAGCGCCTCGCGATCAGCTTCGAAGCCCACGATGGTCATGCGCGCACCACGGATCAGCTGAGGTACCTCCGGCGCCCAGATCGTCGGCGGCATACCCCGGTACGGAACTCTGGTCATGCGGACTGCCTTCCTGTTTCGTTCGTCAAAGCGTCTTCCCAAAGACGAACTGACTGGACTGTCTGCTCGACCTCCGGGTAGTGACCAGCTGACTCGATCGGGACGAGCGACGCGTTCTTGAGCGCCTGCGCGGTCCCCTCGAGATACTCCTTGGTCACGAAGGGGTCGCTGTCGCCGTAGGCCAAGGTCACCGGGCCGCCGTAGAGAGCGAGGCTGTCGCCGAAGTCGGCGGCCGTCCAGTTCGCCAGGTACGCGTCCCAGACGCCTTGGTCCAGGACTTCATGCGAGCGAGAGACGATGTTCTGCAGCTGTCGAGCGCTGAGATGAGGGCCGAGACCGCCCAGAGTGGGCCCTGAATCTGGGTACGCAGACCGGAACCCTTCATACGTTGCGGCGTCAAGCGGCGTGCCTGACGGCGACACCGGGGTGAGACTGACCACAGCTGTCACCCGATCCGGTGCAAGTGTTCCGACACGGATCGCCGTCGTGCCGCCCATCGAGTGGCCGAGCACCGCGAACGTGTCCCATCCCAGCTCGTCTGCTGCGGCGATGGCCTCTGCCGCCATCCCGTCGATTCCGCTTGCCGGCGCCTGATCGCGGGCCGACCCGTACCCGGAGAAGTCCAGGAACGCGTATGTGAAGCGCTCGAGGTCGATCTCACTTCGTGATGCGAGCCAGACCGCGCTATCCAATGCCCATCCGTGAAGTACCAGGACGCGTGTGTCTCCGTGGCCCTCGACA
>NZ_JAOPXQ010000214.1 GCF_025965075.1 Aeromicrobium sp. | reverse complement strand
GTCGTCGTCACCCTCGGCAACCAGGCCAAACGACCTCCTCATGGACTCAAGCAACTAGAGGAACTCGACTTCTTGGCGTTGGGCTGTCGCGCGTCCGGCAGCTTCAGCGTCGACCTGGGGTGGACCGATGATGCGCGGTCGGCGCCGGCGCGGACGACCTGCCAACCGTTGTCGTGCGGGGTGACGTGAACGTTCTTCGCCATTTCGAGGCTGCTTCTGTACTGGCCGAGCCACGAGGCTCGCTTCCCTTCAAGTCTGGACCGCGCAGAATTCACGCAGTTTTACGTCGAGAGGAGCGGTGTGTCGAGAAGAGGTTGAGGCCGGGTGTAGGGCGTGTCGGAGGTGTGACCTGCGGCGCAGCACTCCCCCGAAGGGGGCCTGATTTGCGGGCCCCCACACTGTTTCTTGGCGCATGACTTGACCGATCGATCGATCCCACCTACTGTAATCGGCATCACACGTTAAACAGAACGATGTTCCAAAGGAGCGCAGGGTGCAGATTGTGCAGGTGGGTTCGAGCAGCCGTCTTCGAGTGGCGGTACTGACGGCACCTGCGTCTGGATGGGACGTGACGGACCTGCTTCCCGAGGGGAGCGGGCTCGCTGGAGCGATCGCCCAAGCGCGTTCCGCCGGCCGGGGGACGTTGAGCACGTCGTTGATGGATCTCGCGGCCCGCAGTGATCGTTCCATCACGATCGACTGGGCGACGAACACCTGGACCGACGCCACGGGAGATCACGCCCTGGTGGCCCCCATCTCCGCCCCGGAGGTCTGGGCAGCAGGGGTGACGTACAAGACGTCCCGTGAGGCGCGTCTGGAGGAGACCAACCAGAAAGCCTCCTTCTACGCCGACGTCTACGACGCCGACCGTCCCGAGCTGTTCCTGAAGGACAACGCAGAACGCCGCACCGTGGGGCCCGGGGCGCCCATCGGGATCCGCGGCGACAGCCACCTCACGGTTCCCGAGCCGGAGTTCGCTCTCGTCTTGGATCGAGACGCGAACATCGTCGGGATCACCCTCGGGAACGACGTGACCGCCCGCGACATCGAGGCGGCGAACCCCCTCTACCTGCCCCAGGCGAAGATCTTCTCCTCGAGCTGCGCACTCGGTCCCGCCGTGACCATCTTCGACGAGGCGGTGGCGGTCACCGACCATTTCGACATCACGTTGACGATCACCCGTGGCGGCGCCGAGGTGTTCGCGGGCGAGACCAACACGGGTCAACTCAATCGACGGTTCTCTGACCTGGCGCGGCACGTGTCGCGCTACAACGTCCTCGCGGACGGCACCGTGCTCCTGACCGGCACGGGTGTCATCCCGCCGCTCGACTTCGCGCTGCGTGCGGGCGATGTGGTCCAGATTGCCAGCGCCCAGCTCGGGGTCCTCGAGAATCCCGTCAAGATGATCGACGAGTACCCCTCCGCTGCCCCCGCCCCGCTGGCTGGACAGGGGGTCGACGCATGACCACGTCCACACCTCGCTGGGACCGACTGGTTCAGCTGGCGCAGCAGGAAGGCGCTGCGGGGCTGGCTCACCCGACGACGCACCAGCAGTACACGGAGAACGGCGCGTGGGTACGCCTGCCGATCGACTCGACCAGCGGATGGACCAAGGACGGGTCCTACGACCACGGCAACTGGATGGCCGGTTTCGCCCCGGGCGTCCAGTGGATCGTTCAGCTGGGCACCCGGCCCGCGGGCGAGGTCGCAGCCGAGCAACGTCAGGCGCTGGCCGAGGTCGCGCGCCGCCAGGGCGACACGACCACCCATGACCTCGGATTCCTCTTCCATCCGGCGTTCGCGCTCGGGCAGCAGCTCGGCTATCTCGACGCCGAGGACTCCCGCCCCGGGATCGAGGCTGCGCGCACGCTCGCACGCCGGTTCCGACCGGGCGGCGGCTACATCCAGGCTTTCGGCGAGCTCGACGATCCGCGGGCGCAGGCCACCAGCACCATCGACACGATGATGAACCTCCCGCTGCTCTGGTGGGCCAGCGAGAGCACCGGCGACCTCGAGATGGCGAAGATCGCCTACCGACATGCGAAGAAGTCCGCTGCGCTGTTCCGCGATGACTTCAGCACCTACCACCTCGCGACCTATGACCCTGCCACCGGAGAGGTGCTCGACCGGGGGACGTTCCAGGGGGCCGACAAGGAGTCCTGCTGGACTCGTGGACAAGCCTGGGCCATCGCCGGTTATGCCTGGTCGTACGCGGTCACGGGGGACGAGGGGTTCAGGGAGCTGTCCCGGCGTGCGTGGGACTACTTCGACCATCGCCTTCCCGCCGATGGCGTGGCGCCCTGGGACTTCTCCGACGTCGAGTCCGGCACCGAGGACGCGAGCGCATCGGCCATCGCTGCGCTCGGGGCGCTCATCCTCGCCGAGACCGTCGAGTCCGGCGAGGCCGAGGCCCTTCGCGCGCGAGCCAACAAGGTGCTCGACCTTCTTCTGGAGCACGCTGTGCGCACCGACCAGGACGAGGAAGGCATCCTTCTCCGGTCGTGCTACTCCAAGCCGCACGGCAAGGGACTCGACGGGGCTCTGCCGTACGGCGACTTCTACTTCGTCCTCGCCGTGGCACTGGCCGACGGCGTGCTGCCGTTGTCGCAGATCACGCCACAGATCGACGCGCGCACGCTCCGGGATGCGACGGACGATGACCCTAGGCTCGGCCCATGACAGACATCATTGACAACGGCGACTCAGCGAACCTCGACGAGGGCGTGGCCACCGTCGCCGCAGCCAGTCGAGCCCTCAAGGTCCTGCGATGCTTCTCCACCGAGACCCCGGTGCTCGGTGCCTCCGCGATCGGCCGATCACTCCAGATGCACAAGAGCACCGTGCATCGCCTCCTGGTAACCCTCGAGCGGGAAGGCTTTGTCTATCAGGTGGAGCCCGGTCGATACGCGCTCTCCTACGCCATCCTCGAGCTGGCATCAGCGGTCATCAGCTCGGGCGGAGCACGCGAGATCGTCCTGGAGCACCTCGGCCAGCTCGTCAAGGAGTGCGGCGAGACCGCTCACTTCGCCGTGATGGACTCGGGACAGGTGCTCTACCTCGAGAAGGTCGAGGGCACCTGGTCGCTGCGCATGCCGTCGGCCGTCGGCCGTCGGGTCGCGCTGAACTGCACCGCGCTCGGGAAGGTGCTCCTCGGAGGCCTCCCGGACGACGAGCAGGAGCGGATCGCCCACTCCGTCGCGTGGAAGGCATCGACCTCCAACACGTTGGTGATCCCGGCGGACATCGTCGCCGCGGCCCGGACGGCTCGTTCTGACGGCTACGCCATCGACCGCGAGGAGATCGAGTTCGGTCTGGTGTGCATCGCCGCACCGGTCGTCGATCACACCGGCCAGGTCTGTGGCGGCATCAGCATCTCGGGCCCGACCACACGGATGGACGAACGACTCGACGAGCTCGTGCGACACGTGCGGGCGGCGGCCGAGCTCATCTCCAGTCGGCTGGGTCCACGGGCCCGCACCCTCAGTGGTGCCTCCTTCGAGGTGCTGACCACCCCCAAGCCTGTGTAGCGAACTGCACCGGCACCCCTTTGAGAGGAACATCATGAACGACGCAATCGCAGGGATGAATCGACGCTCGTTGCTGAAGGCGGCCGGCGGCGCGGCGGTGGCACTCGGTTTTGCCCCGGCCCTCGCGGCCTGTGGTGCCGGCGGTTCGTCGGGCGGGAGCGGCGGTTCCACCGCCAGCTACGTCAACAAGAACCTCAACTTCTTCTTCTACACGGTTCTCGTCGAGACGCTCGAGCGCGCCTACAAGGACGCCGGCTACGCGTTCGAGACGACCGATGCCAAGGGTGACGCGGGCATCCAGTTCAATCAGTGGAAGAGCGCGCTGCTCAAGAAGCCGGCGTTCGTCATCGCCAACCCGATCGATTCTGAGAACCTGGTGCCGCTGACCGAGCAGTCCAAGGCCAAGGGTGTGCCCGTCGGGATCATCGACGTCCCGCTGACCGGCGGTAGCGCCGACTTCACCATCGCCTTCGACAACCGCCGCGGCGGCGAGATGGCTGCCGAGAAGACGGTCGAGTTGCTCATCGCCAAGTACGGTCGCGCCGAGGGAACCGTCCTCAACGTGTACGGATCCCTGTCGGCCTCGGTCTGGCGCGACCGCAAGGAGGGGTTCGAGTCCGTGCTGAAGAAGCACCCGGACATCCAGGTCATCTCGCGACCGACGGACACGCTGCAGGAGAAGGCACGCGCCGTGGCCGGTGCGACCCTCTCCGAGTATCCGAAGCTCGACGCCGCGCATGCCCCGACGGACTCCCTGACCCAGGCGATGCTGCCGGCGTTCAAGTCGGCGGGACGTCTGGCTCCCGTCGGCGATGACAAGCACATCATCCTGACCTCGATCGACGGCAACCCGTCTGCGCTGAGCTGGGTCGCGGACGGGACGCTCGACGCATCGGTCTCCCAGGATCCTGTCGCCTACGGCCAGATCTGTGTGGAGATGCTCGACAAGTACTCGGTCAAGGGCAAGGCCATCCCGATGGGTGACTACACGAACGACAAGTACGTGTGGAAGACGGCGCCGGTCGTGAAATCGGACGCCGGCCCCCGCATGGTCCTTCCTCCGTACTTCATCGACAAGACCAACGCGAGCGACAAGCGCCAGTGGGCCAACGTCGTCACCTCGTGGGGTCTGAAGGAGAACTGATGCACGGTGATCACCAGCCGCTGCTTGACGTGAGCGGTGTCTCCAAGTCGTTCGGCGGCGTGGCTGCCCTCGAGTCGGTGGACCTTCGAGTCTCCCAAGGGGCAGTACACGGCGTCCTGGGCAAGAACGGGGCGGGCAAGTCGACGCTGATGGCCCTGATCGCAGGGGCGCTCCACCCCGACGCCGGACGGATCGAGTTCGGTGGTGAGGACGTCACGGGGCTGCCGCTGAGCGAACGCAAGGACCGCGGCATCCACCTCATGGAGCAGCATGCCGAGGTCTTCGACCACTTGAGCGTGGCCGAGAACCTCGCACTCCCGCGATACCCCAGGCGCGGGTTCACCATCGATCGCCACACCATGCGGGAGCAGGCGGCAGCGTCACTCAAGGACTACGGCCTGAGCATCGATCCCGATGCCGCCGCCGGGTCGCTCAACCTTCCGCAGCAACGGCAGCTGTGCCTGATCAAGACGCTGCACGATGGCGGACGTCTCGCCATCCTCGACGAGCCCACGACCGCGATGTCGAGAGCCGAACGGCAGAGCCTGTTCGGCTGGATCCGAGAGCTGACCTCGGGCGGACTCACCTTCATCTACATCACGCACTTCAACCAGGACCTGATCGAGATCTGCGATGAGTACACGGTGCTGCGCGACGGCCTGGTGGTCGGACAGGGCGACAGCATGGCGGAGATGACCGGCGGCCAGCTGTCACGGCTCGTGACCGGCGGAGACGTCGACGAGTTCGAGCGCACGGTCCGCGCACCGTCCGACACACGACTCAAGGTGAGGGGTCTCCGGGTCGACGAGGTGGACAGCGCCTCGTTCGACATCGGGAGGGGTGAGGTCGTCGGCCTCGTCGGGCTGCCGGGCTCCGGTGCACGAAGCGTCGCGCGTGCCCTCGGTGGCTTGCAGGCGCCGACCGCGGGAACGGTCGAGGTCGACGGCGAGACCGTCAAGCCGAGCGACCCCGCGGCGGCCCTGAAGGCCGGGATCGCCTACCTGACCCACGACCGCATCCACGAGGGCGTCATCCCGGAGTTCTCCGTCGAGGAGAACCTGCGGGTGGGGAACTGGGCACGGCGGGGACCGCTCGGGCTCATCGACCGAGCACGGATGCGCGAGGGCTTCGAGGACTCGAAGTCTTCGCTCGCCATCCGGGTCGCCTCACCGTCCATGCCGATCAAGGCACTGTCGGGAGGCAATCAGCAGAAGGTCCTGCTCGGCAGACTCGTGGGCCACGAGCCTCGCGTCCTCGTCCTGGACGAGCCCACCGCCGGAATCGATGTCGGTGCCAAGGAGGACGTCCACCGCATCGTCGACGGCTTGACCGATGCGGGCGTCAGCGTCCTGATGCTCGCCTATGACCCCAGTGAGCTCGTCCGCCTGGTCGACCGAGTGATCGTGTTCCACGACGGTGCCATCGCCGCCGAGCTCCGCGGCGACGACCTCACGACTGACAACGTCCTGCGCGTGGTCGCGGACGGTCCACAGAAAGCAGTGAATGCACTATGAGTACAGATCTTCAGAACAGCAAGCGGACCGTCCCCACGGACGGACCGCAGTCGAACCGGTCACGTCGTCCCCAGGGCGGCGTGAGTGGACTCCAGAAGGTCGGGGACGCGGCGCTCGACAACGTCGTCTGGATCATGCTTGTCGTCATCGCGGTCTCGGCCGGGCTGATGAACTCGTTCTTCCTCACGGTGGCGAACTTCCAGAACATCCTGGTCCAGACCACCGTCCTCGGACTCGTCGCCCTGGCTGTGGGCACGGCCCTCCTGATCGGGGAGATCGACCTCTCCGTGATCGGCAACCTCGTCTTCAGCGGCCTGATGGGCGTCCTGCTGATCCGTGACGGCTATCCACCGATCCTGGCCATGCTCGCGCCGATGGTGGCCGGTGCTCTCATCGGACTCGTCAATGGTGTGCTCATCGCGAAGTTCAAGATGAACTCGCTGATCGGAACGCTGGCGATGGGGCTGATCCTGACCGGCGCCGTGCTGGCAATCACCAAGGGCCAGACCCTCACGGTCGACTCCGCCGCGTACGCCTTCGTCGGGAACCAGAGCATCGGCACCTGGCCCGTCATGCCGCTGGTGCTGCTCGTCGTCGCGCTCGGGGCCGGGCTCGTGGCGGCCCGAACGTCCTGGGGCCGCAAGGTCTACGCGACCGGCGGAAACGAGCGAGCTGCTTCAGCCGCGGGCATCCGCACCGACCGCGTCCGCATCCAGGCCTTTGCCGTGGCGGGGATGCTGGCTGGTCTCGCCGGGTTCCTCCAGACGTCCTATCTCACCGGCGTCAACCCGACCGTCGGCAGCGACCTTCTCCTCTACGCGGTGGCTGCTCCCGTCATCGGCGGAGTCTCGCTGCACGGTGGCCAGGGACGCATCCTCGGTCTGATGGGTGGTGCCCTGCTCATCACCGTCGTGCAGGTGGCCCTGCAGATCGTCAGTGTCTCCGCGTACTTCGTCCAGATCGTGGGCGGCGTGCTGATCCTGTTCGCCGTCCTTGTCGATGCCATCCGCATCCGCCGCCAGACCCGCTGAAGGAGCAGAAATGACCACCGTCACCGAAAGCACTCTCACCGAGGTCCGCAGTCCCTCCGACGATGGACTGGTCGGAACCGTGCAGCGAGCGACCCCCGAGGCCATCGACGAGGCTGTCGAGGCCGCGCGAGTCGCCGGCGCGGCTTGGGCCAGGACACCTCGTCACCGCCGCTACGAGCTGATGAACCGGTTCGCGGCTGCACTCGCTCAGGAGTCCGATGCCCTGGCAACGGTGCTGGCGCGAGAGAGCGGCAAGACCAAGAGCGAGACCGTCGGGGAGGTGGCACTGTGCGGCCGATTGTTCCGCGGGTTCGCCGAGCGCATGATGGCCACGACTGACGAAGCCCGGTTCCTCGACACCCAGGCCGGCAGCGAGAGGGACGTCGCCGTGACGAAGGCTGAGCCACTCGGTGTCGTCGTCTCGATCATTCCGTTCAACTTCCCAGTGGAGCTCTTCGCCCACAAGGTGGCTCCGGCCATCGCGATGGGCAACACCGTCGTGGTGAAGGCTCCAGAGGAGGATCCGCTGGCCGTCCAGCGACTCGGCGAGATCATCAAGGAGGTCGGATTTCCCGATCACGTCGTGACGGTGCTCCACGGCGAGGGTGACGTCGGCGCTCGGCTCGTGGCTCACCCCGACGTCAAGGCCGTGTCGCTCACGGGATCGACCGAGACCGGGCTCATCGTCGCTCGCGAAGGGGCCAAGACGCTCAAGCGCGTGTTCTTGGAGCTCGGCTCCAACGACCCGATGATCGTGCTCGAGGACGCCGACATCGAGGCTGCGGTGGACGCCGCGCTGTTCGGGCGCTCCATCGCCAATGGGCAGTGCTGCTGTGCGACCAAGCGGCTCCTCGTCCATGACGCGGTGGCCGATGCCTTCACGGCCGCGCTCCAGCGCGGGGTGGAGGGACTGTCCGTGGGTGACCCGTTGCACGCGGGGACCGACATCGGACCGTTGATCTCAGAGCGCGCAGCTCAGCGTGTGGGCGAGCAGGTGGCGGAGGCGGTCAGCGAAGGTGCGCGCCTCCTGACGGGCGGAAGCCGCGATCGTGCGTTCTTCGCCCCGACGATCCTCACCGACGTGCCCGCCACGAGCGGCGTGGCGGGGGGCGTGGAGATCTTCGGGCCCGTGCTCCCGATCGTCCGGTTCAGCGACCAGGACGAGGCCGTCGAGATCGCCAACCGTTCGCCCTACGGTCTGAGCGGATCCGTCTTCAGCTCCGACGTGCGGCGGGCTTGGGGCTTGGCGGAGCAGCTGGACACCGGCCAGGTCGTCATCAACGGTTCGGGTCTGTACCGGTCCGAGCGTCTCGGGTTCGGCGGCTTCAAGCTCAGCGGGAACGCACGGGAGGGCCTCGACACGACGTTGAACGACTACGTCCGGCACAAGGACATCGTCCTGCCCGGCTTCTCCAGTGCGATCGACGTCATGGAGGCAGCCCGATGAGCGACGAGGCATCGACGTCGTTCCCGGGAGTCGACATCGGCGACGAGGTCGGGACGGCCCGGACGATCAGCGAGTCCGACGTGTACCTGTTCGCCGGACTCACCGGTGACATCGGACCCAACCACACCAACGACAGCTACATGCGGGAGACCGCCTTCGGTCAACGGGTGGCTCACGGGGCCCTGACCTTGGGACTGATGTCGACCTGCTCGACCAAGCTCATCGAGCGGATGGGCAACCCGCCCGTCGTCAACTACGGCTACGAACGGGTCCGCTTCGTGCGGCCGGTGTTCTTCGGGGACACCGTCACCGTGCGCTACATCGTCCGCGAGATCGACGAGGACCGTGGCCTCCTGACGGCTGAGGCCACCGCGACGAACCAGCGCGACGAGGTCGTCGCCGCTGCCACGAACCTGTTGAGGAGATTCACCTGATGACGCCGCCCACTTCAAAAAGTCGACCGCTCGCCGGCATACGCATCGTCGCCTTCACGCAGTTCCTGCTGGGGCCGGCTGCGACCCAGTACCTGAGCGACCTGGGCGCCGACGTGGTGAAGGTCGAGACGCCGACCGGCGCCTGGGAGAGGACGTGGTCGGGCGCCGACACCGTTCGCGGCGACCACAGCGTGTTCTTCGATCTCGCCAACCGCAACGCGCGAAGCATCGCCATCGACCTCAAGTCGCCGGAGGGTGTCGAAGCGGCGAGGGCCCTCATCGGGACGGCCGACGTGCTGCTGGAGAACTTCCGGCCTGGCGTCATGCAGCGGTTCGGCCTCGACTACGACTCGATCCGCGAAGACTTTCCCCAGCTCGTCTACGCGTCGGCCTCGGGCTACGGCGAAGTCGGCGAGCACGCCAAGCTCCCAGGTCAGGACCTGCTGCTCCAGGCCATGACCGGACTTGCCGCCAACACGGGCTCAGCCGGTCAAGGACCGATCCCCGCCGGCGCCGCGGTCGTCGACCAGCACGGAGCGGCCCTGCTGGCGATGGGCGTGCTCGGCGCACTCTTCCAGAGGGTGCGAGAAGGGCGGGGGCAGAAGATCTCCGTCACGATGGTCCAGTCAGCCCTCGACCTGCAGACCGAGGGATTGACCTACCACATGAACGGTGGCGACGTCCGGCCCGCGCAGGAACCGGTCGGGTCCTCGTTCCACCCGGGCCCATACGGGCTCTACGCGACCCTCGACGGTCACATCGCCATCTCGCTCTCACCGGTCAGCGCCGTCCTCGCAGCACTGGGACAGGCTGCCGAGCCGGACCTGGCAGACCCGGCGCAGGCCTTCGTCCGTCGTGATGAGATTCGACGCGCCGTGGCCCCCCACATCGCTCGGCTGACGACGGCTGAGGCGATCGAGCGCCTGGTGGCGGGTGGGGTCTGGACGACCAAGGTGAACGACTACGCCGACGCCCTCGACGAGCCGGCAGTCGCGGCTCTCGAACCGGTGATGACGTACGAGAGAGCTGATGGCCGGACAGTTCGACTTCTCCGGCACCCCGTGACGTACTCCAGCGCCGAGACCTCGATGTTCCGCAACCCGCCGAGCGTGGGCGAGCACACCGAGGACGTGCTCGAGGAGCTCGACGTCGACGCCGACACCATCGCCCGCTGGCGTGGTGCCAACGCATTCGGAAGCAGGCAGGCATGACCATCTCCAAGAGTGACCTTGAGACCAGCACGTTCGTGCAGACCACCGATCCGCGGACGGGGGAACAGCGGGACACCGCCATCCGCGCGACACGTCGCGAGGAGGCCGCGGACGCCTGCATCCGTGCGGGAGCCGCGTTCGCCCAGTACCGAAACAGCTCCCGTCAGCAACGGGCGGCTCTGCTCCGGGCGATGGCCGGCATGCTCGAGGGTCGCCGTGCCGAGCTGGTGAAGGTCGCGGACGGCGAGACTGCTCTGGGGGAGGCGCGGCTCAACGGCGAGCTGACGCGAACGATCTTCCAGCTGCGCTTCTTCGCCGACGTCGTCGACGAGGGTTCCTACCTCGAGGCGACGATCGACCACGCCGGTGACACCGAGATGGGTCCGCGCCCGGAGCTTCGTCGGATGCTGGTCCCCATCGGTCCAGTCGCTGTCTTCGGAGCGAGCAACTTCCCGTTCGCCTTCTCCGTCCCCGGCGGGGACACCGCGGCGGCGCTCGCGACCGGGTGCCCGGTGATCCTGAAGGCCCACGAGTCCCACCCCGAGACGTCGCAGGCGTGCTTCGAGGCCCTGCGAGACGCCGCGGCCGAGGTGTCAGCGCCGGTCGACGTGGTGTCGATCGTGTTCGGCCGCGATGCCGGGGCCGAGGTGGTCCTCCACCCGCAGGTGAAGGCCGTCGGGTTCACCGGGTCGCTCGGCGGGGGGCGCGCGCTGCTGGACCTGATCTCGCGTCGACCCGACCCCATCCCGTTCTACGGAGAGCTGGCGGGGATCAACCCCCTCATCGTGACGCCCGGTGCTGCGGAGGCGCGCGGGAAGGAGATCGGTGAAGGCCTGGCGGCCTCCACGCTCCTCGGCGCGGGTCAGTTCTGCACGAAGCCCGGTGTGGCCCTCGTGCCGGCCGGTGACGCGGGCGATCGACTCGTCGTCGCTGCCGCGGCGGTTTTCGCCGCCCAGGAGCCGCCGGTCATGCTCAACGGGGGCATCGCGGAGTCGTTCGACCGGGGCGCTTCCGAGCGTTCGAGTCTTCCGGGCGTCCGCGTCCGCGGCGAGTCCTCGAACGGCACCGATCGCGGGTTCGCCGTCGCTCCTCGGTTGCTCGAGGTGGATGCTGACGAGCTGAGGTCCGAGCTCCTCGAAGAGTGCTTCGGGCCGCTGTGCGTGGTGATCCGATACTCCGGCCCGGAGCGGCTGACCGAACTCCTCGAACAGCTGCCGCAGTCCCTCACCGCGACGATCCATGCCGAGGACGACGAGTCGATCGACCCGCTGGTCGGCGCTCTCCACGAGCTCGCTGGACGGCTGGTCTTCAACGCGTACCCGACCGGTGTTGCGGTCGCATGGGCGATGCACCACGGCGGCAGCTGGCCGTCGACCAACAGCCTCCACACGTCCGTGGGGGCCACGTCGATCCGTCGCTTCCTGCGTCCTGTGGCCTGGCAGGGTGCGCCCGCGCGCCTGCTGCCTCCTGAGCTGCGGGACGACTTCACCGACATCCCCCGCCGCGTCGACGGACGGCTCCTGCCGGCCGGTCGGCGCCCCAGTACTGAACTCTAGAAAGCGAGACACGAACGTGGAAAGCAGAGAGACGCGACCGGAGGACCTGCCCGACGTCGCGGACATCCTGGTCATCGGGGCCGGCGCGGCCGGATCCGTTGCTGTGAAGGAGCTGGCGGAGAAGGGCTTCAACGTCGTCTGTCTGGAGCAGGGCGACTGGGTCGATCCCGCAGCATTCACCGGTGACAAGCCCGAGTGGGAGCTGTCCAAGCAGAAGCAGTGGCACCCGAACCCCAACGTCCGGGCGAACCGCTGGGACTATCCGATCAACACGTCGGAGTCGGACGTCAACCCGTTGATGTATGCCGCGGTGGGTGGGAGCACCATCCTCTACACCGCCCACTGGGTGCGCATGCTGCCTTCTGACTTCAAGGTGCGGACCCTGGACGGGGTGGCCGACGACTGGCCGTTCACCTATGAGGACCTGGTGCCGTACTACGAGCGGATGGACCGCGAGGTCGGAACGTCCGGTCTCGATGGTGACCCCGGCTACCCCGAGGGGGCCCCCTACCCGTTGCCGCCGCTGCCGATCGGGAAGATCGGACGGAAGGCCGCCGAGGGCATGGACAAGCTCGGGTGGCACTGGTGGCCCGGACCGGCGGCCATCCCGTCGAAGCCCTACCGCCACCGTCCTGCGTGCGTCCGGTTCGGCACCTGCGTGAGTGGTTGTCCGCAGGGAGCGAAGACGACCATGGACGTCACGCACTGGCCTGGCGCGCTCAAGGCCGGGGCGAAGCTCGTCACCGGTGCACGGGTCCGCGAGGTCACGGTCGACAAGAACGGTCTGGCGACCGGCGCCGTGTTCATCGACCGGGACGGGATCGAGCGCCACCAGAAGGCCTCCGTCGTCGTGCTCGCGGCGAACGGTGTCGGCACACCACGGGTGCTGCTGAACTCCACCTCGAACCTGTTCCCGGACGGTCTGGCCAACTCCTCGGGCATGGTCGGTCGTCGACTGATGATCCACCCGTTCGCCGCGGTCACCGGGACGTACGAGGAGCCGCTCGACAGCTGGCTCGGCCCGGCCGGTCAGGCGATCATGTCGCTGCAGTTCTACGAGACGGACGCGAGCCGCGGCTTCGTGCGAGGTGCCAAGTGGAGCGTGATGCCCACAGGCGGCCCGCTGGGCATCCGCGCTGGGTTCAGTGGTCGTCCTGTCGAGGATGAGTGGGGGGACAACTTCCACCACAACCTCACGAGCAACTTCGGCAAGTCGTTCGAGTGGGGCATCATCGCCGAGGACCTCCCGGACGAGGAGAACCGCATCGTGATCGACGACGAGCTCGTCGACGATGCCGGCATCCCGGCACCCAAGGTCATCTACAAGACCTCTGAGAACACCCGCAAGCTGATCGACTTCCACGTCGCGCGGATCCATGAGGCCCACGAGGCTGCAGGGGCGATCAAGACATCGACCACGACGTTGCTTCGGGACTGCGGCTGGCACCTGCTCGGTACGGCACGGATGGGGGAGGACCCGACGAACTCAGTGGTCGACCAGTGGGGTCAGGCGCACGACGTGCCCAACCTCTACGTCATCGACGGCAGCGTGTTCGTCACGTCGTCCGGTCTGAACCCGACCGCCACCATCGCGGCCCTGGCGCTTCGTACGGCGGACCATCTCGTCGCCAACCGTGCACAGCAGCGCGTTTCCCACTAGGAGGAAGACATGAGCCTTACCTACGACCTCACCGTCGGTCTCACCAGCAGCGACCGCGCGGAGCTCGCGAAGCTCGCGGATCAGCTGATCCCGGGGGACGGGACCCAACCGTCAGCCAGCCAGGCGGAGGTTGCGAGCGTCTGGATCGACGAGGCCCTGCGGATCCGTCCGGACCTCAAGGACCTGTTGCACGTGGCGCTCGAGCTCGGTGCTCGCTTCGACGCAGGCGCGGCGATCGACGCCTTGCACCGTGAGCACCCGGACGCGTTCGACGCGCTGGGGACTCTCACGGCTGGGGC
Source organism: Aeromicrobium sp. (assembly GCF_025965075.1). GTDB lineage: Bacteria > Actinomycetota > Actinomycetes > Propionibacteriales > Nocardioidaceae > Aeromicrobium. Next base: position 493 of record NZ_JAOPXQ010000214.1, on the reverse strand, counting down.
GTACTTCCTCAACCCGAGAGTCCGGGCCCTGATCGGGTACCCCGGCCAGGTCTCCGTGCCTCTTCGCGACGACGTCGACACCTACGTCGACATGCTGGAGAAGGTCGTGGACCGCGGGCCGGTGTATCGCCCTACCCCGGGCTAGGCACCGGTCCGGCCGAACCGCGCTGCCGGCTTGGTCGGCGAGGACGGCCTCGACCCGCACCCGCATGTCGCCGGTCATCGGTGGCAGCGCGTCACTCGCGAAGCAACGGGGCTCGGTGTTCTCGCCGTCGGCGGGGTGCGGCTCTCCGGACTCCCAGCGCAGGTTGGAAGACGACGTCGACGTACTGCGTCCGGTCGCCGTTGTCGTAGGTGACGACGTCGGTCACGTGCACGAGCCCCAGGCGGACCGGCGCGGCGCACCATGAGGACGTCGGTCCCACGGGTCACGACGGCGGTCGTCCCGCACGGTCACAGCGGGGTGGTGCCGACCTTCTCGCGCAGCGCGAGG
>NZ_JAOPXQ010000188.1 GCF_025965075.1 Aeromicrobium sp. | reverse complement strand
CCCTCGGCGACGAGCGGGCCGTGGATCTCGTCGGCCACGACGCGGACGCCGTACGTCGCGGCGAGCGCTGCGACGGCAGCCAGCTCCTCGCGGGTGTGCACGACGGCGGTCGGGTTGTGCGGGTTGCACAGCAGGTAGGTCACGGGGCGACCGTCGGCGCCGGCGTGGATGAACGCCGCCTCCACCGCGTCGAGGTCCAGCCGGCCCGCCGCACCGAGCGGGGCCTCGACGAGGACCCGATCGGCGTGCTCGACGAACCCGAAGAACGGTGGATAGACGGGTGGGCTGATGACGACGGGATCGCCCGGCGCGGACACCAGCCGGATCGACTCGGTGAGGCCCGTCATGACGTCGGCCGCCCACGCGGTCGCGGCCGGATCGACCCCCGCCCAGCCCCATCGGTCGGCGGCGAAGTCGGCGAATGCCGCGGCGTACGCCGTCCCGTGCGGGTAGCCCGTGTCCCCCGCGGCGATCGCGGCGGTCAGGGCGTCGGCGACCGGCTGGGCGACGTGGACATCCATCTCGGCGACCCACAGGGGCAGCACGTCGGCCTCGACTTCCTGCCACTTGATGCTGGTGCGGGTCCGGAGCTCCTCGAGCGTCAGGTCGCGGAGCGGGTGCAATGGGCGCATAGTTCCATCATCGACCAGAACGTGACACAGGTCCTGTTGCATGGCCACGCAGAAAATGTCACTCTGAGTTACACCTTTCAGTGAACGCTTGTGCACCGAGGAGGACGTCCATGACGGAGCCGCTCATCGAACGTTCGACGGCGTTGCGACGCCTCCGACAGGTTGCCAAGGGGCTCACGACTCCCCTGGCGCCGGACGACTACCTGCAGCTCATCAATCCGCTCTGGTCGCAGCGCGAGCTGCGCGGACGGATCGAGAAGGTCGTGCCCGAGACCGAGCGCGCCGCGACCCTCGTGATCCGGCCCGGCTGGGGCTGGTCGTGGAACCACGCCCCCGGCCAGTACATCGGCATCGGCGTCGAGATCGACGGCCGCTTCCACTGGCGGTCGTACTCGCTGTCGTCGGTCCCGCTCCGGAAGGGCAAGACCGTCAGCATCACGGTCAAGGCGATGCCCGAGGGCTTCCTGTCCGATCACCTCGTCAACGGCCTCGAGCCCGGCACGATCGTGCGACTCGCAGCGCCGCAGGGCGACTTCGTCCTGCCGGACCCGCCGCCGGAGAAAGCACTGTTCCTGGTCGGCGGCAGCGGCATCACCCCCGTCATGTCGATCCTGCGGACCCTCGAGCGGCGCGGCTCGATGCCCGACGTCGTGCTGGCGTACTCGGCGGTGCACGCCGAGGACATGATGTTCCGCGACGAGCTGCGGCAGCTGGCCGAGAAGCACGAGGCGTTCGAGCTCTACGAGCGGTTCACCGACACCGACGGCATCCTGACCCCCGACCAGCTCGACGACGTGTGCCACGACTGGATGTCCCGCGAGACCTGGGCCTGCGGGCCCGGCCCGATGCTCGACGCGTTCACCGAGCACTATCAGCGGCTCGGCCGCGAGGACCACCTCCACGTCGAGCGCTTCACCCTCAACCTGGCCGACGGTGGCGAGGGCGGCACCGTGACGTTCGGCGTCGGCGGCCCGACCGTCGAGGTCGACGGCGCCACGACGCTGCTCGAGGCCGGCGAGAACGCCGGGGTCAACATGCTCTTCGGCTGCCGCATGGGCATCTGCCACACGTGCGACGTGCCTCTGGCCTCCGGCCGGGTCCGGGACCTGCGCAGCGGCGAGGAGCACGGCGAGCCCAACGAATACATCCAGACCTGCATCTCGGTCGCCGCCGGCGACTGCACCCTGTCCCTCTAGACCACACCCACCCACACGACCACCCACCAGCGAAGGAGCCCCCATGGCATTCGCCGACGTCCGTGAGTACACCCACCTGACCGACGAGGAGGTCGAGGCCATCGGCCGCGAGCTCGACGAGATCCGCACTGAGATCGAGGCCGACCGCGGCCAGGCCGACCGTGACTACGTCACTCGCGTCATCACCCTGCAGCGCCGGCTCGCCGCCGCGGGACGCATCACGCTGTTCGCGAGCTTCTTCCCGCCCGCGTGGCTGCTCGGCACCGCGATGCTGGGCTCGGCCAAGATCCTCGAGAACATGGAGATCGGCCACAACACGATGCACGGCCAGTGGGACTGGATGAACGACCCGGAGATCCACTCCAGCAACTGGGAGTGGGACACGACCCAGCCGGCCGAGCAGTGGAAGCACTCGCACAACTACATCCACCACCAGTTCACCAACGTGCTCGGGCACGACAACGACATCGGCTACGGCATCCTGCGGATGTCACGCGACCAGAAGTGGACGCCGTACAACCTGGGCCAGCCGGTCTACAACTTCCTGCTCGCGGCATTCTTCGAGTGGGGCGTCGCGCTGCACGACCTCGACATCGAGGCGATCCGCAAGGGCAAGAAGGACCCCAAGCTGCTCAAGAAGCAGCTCAAGCAGATCGGTGACAAGGTCGGCAAGCAGGCGTTCAAGGACTACCTGATGTATCCCGCGCTGACCGGGCCGTTCTTCCTGCAGACGCTGAGCGCCAACTTCACCGCCAACCTCATGCGCAACTTCTGGTCGTACATGATCATCTTCTGCGGGCACTTCCCCGACGGGGCGGTGCACTTCACCGAGGAGGAGCTCGAGGACGAGACCCGCGCGGAGTGGTACCTGCGCCAGATGCTCGGCTCGGCCAACTTCGAGGGCGGCACGCTCCTGCACCTCATGAGCGGTCAGCTGGGCTACCAGATCGAGCACCACCTGTTCCCCGACCTGCCGAGCAACCGCTACGCGGCGATCTCGGTCAAGGTCAAGGACATCTGCAAGCGCTACGACATCCCGTACACGACCGGACCGCTCTACAAGCAGTACGGGCAGACGCTCCGGACGATCATGAAGCTGTCGCTGCCCAACCGGCGTACGTCCGACAACCCGGCGCCGATGTCGGAGCGCAAGCGTCGCCGGCTCAGCGACGCCGAGCGCCCCCAGCGCCGCTCGGAGCTCGGCAAGTGGTCGGGCCAGGCCTCGGTGTGACGGCGGGACTGGCCGGCCGCCCGGAGTCGGGTGGCCTGCCGGTGCCGTTCGCGTGCGAGGACGACGACGGCGCGCTGGACCACGCGGCGGTCGTCAAGCGGCGGGCGATCCGGTGCGCGCTCAGCCGGATCTGCGGGATCTGCGGCGAGACGCTGACCCGCCCGATCGCGTTCATCGGCAGCAGCGAGGAGGCCGAGGCCGGCTCGTTCGACTTCCCGCCCACGCACCTGGAGTGCGCGCGGGAGGCGCTGGACCTGTTCGCCCCGATCGGCGGGCGCCACCTGGGCCACTCGGAGCCCCCGCTGACCTGGGCTCTGGTGACGACCGGAGGCTTCGACCTGGTGCGCCCGACCCGACGCGGCGACAAGGTGACCTTCCACCCCAACTCGATCCTGGACACAGAGCTGACGGACTGACCCCCGCGAAATGTCGGCGGCACCGACGAGAATGGGTCCCATGCCGCAGGGCACAGGGCCCGCGGCCCGATGGATCGAGGCACCCCATGGACTGCAGGATCGAGCTCATCTTCGTCCCCGTCAGCGACACCGACCGGGCGCGCGACTTCTACGTCGACCAGGTCGGGTTCACCCTCGACCACGACGTCCGGGTCGACGACAGCACCCGCTTCGTGCAGATCACCCCGCCCGGCTCGGCCTGCTCGATCGCCTTCGGCGAGGGCATCCACGAGGGCGTGCCCGGGACGTTCGACAACATCCAGGTCGTCGTCGACAGCGCAGAGGCCGCGCGCGCCGAGCTGGTCGCCGCCGGCATCACCGCCTCCCCCATCGACGTCCAGCCGTGGGGGACCTTCACCACCTTCCACGACCCCGACGGCAACCGGTGGACGGTCCAGGAGCTCCCGCCCCGCTAACCCGACGCCGAAGGCCCGCTGGGCCCAGCGGGCCTTTTGGCCTCAGACAGCGTTGGTGAGGGCCTCGAACTCGGCTTCCGTCAGGTCGATCGCGGCCGCGCCGATGTTGTCCTCGAGGTGGGCGACGCTGGAGGTGCCGGGGATCGGGAGCACGACCGGGGAGCGCTTGAGCAGCCAGGCCAGGGCGAGCTGAGACGGGGTGGCATCGTGCTCCTTGGCCAGGGCCTCGAGCGGTCCGCCGTCCTTGACCAGGCCTCCGGTCGCCAGCGGGAACCACGGGATGAACGCGACGCCCTCGGCCGTGGCGTGGTCGAGCAGCGCCTCGGCGGAGCGGTCGGCGAGGTTGAACAGGTTCTGCACCGACACGATCTCGGCGGTCTGCTGCGCCTCCCTCAGCTGGTCGACGTCGACCTCGCTGAGGCCGATGTGCCGGACCTTGCCCTGCTCCTGCAGCTCCTTGAACGCGCCGACCTGGTCCGCGATCGGGACCTCGGGGTCGATGCGGTGCAGCTGGATCAGGTCGATGCGGTCGACGCCGAGCTTGCGGAGGCTGAGCTCGACCTGCTGCTTGAGGTACGCCGGACGGCCCACCGGGACCCACTCGCCCGGGCCGGTGCGGGTCAGGCCCGCCTTGGTCGCGATGACGACGTCGTCGGCGTAGGGGTGGAGGGCCTCGCGGATGATCTGCTCGGAGACGTCGGGACCGTAGGAGTCTGCGGTGTCGAAGAACGTGACGCCGAGCTCGACGGCTCGGCGCAGCACCGCGACGGCCTCGGCGCGGTCGCGCGGCTCGCCCCAGACCCCCTCACCGGTGATCTGCATCGCGCCGTAGCCCAGACGCGTGACGGGCAGGTCGCCGCCGAGCTGGAACGTGCCGGACGGGGTGGCTGAGAGTGTCGAAGTCATACCCAGGTGCAAGGCGGCGCGGACCTGGTTTGTTCCGAGCAGGTCCCTACCGCGCGGACGACGAGGCGGGCGCCGGCCGCGGGCCCTCGACCGCCTGGGCCGGGTTGGTGGACACCACCGCGACCACCACCAGTGCGGCGACGACCACCAAGGGTCGTGAAATTCCGGACATACGTGCTCCCCCTAGAACGTGCGTACGTCGTGGCGGCCATCCCTCGGGCCGCCCACGCGTGTACGCATCACCAGCTCCCACTGACCCTCTGACGGTAGACCGATGTGGCCCGCTCCGGGGGCCGAACGCGAATAAAAAAATCATTGGCGTACCCGGGTCGCCCGAGGGTGGGCGTCCCGCTGGTGTGCGTACCCACGCCCGGGCGGATCAGGCTCCCCGGCCGGTGCGGGGCGAACGGTGGCGGGTCCCGGCGGCTCGGACCAGACTGACGACGTGGCCGGCACCGTGCGGATCGGGATCTCGGGGTGGACGTACGCCCCGTGGCGCTCGGTGTTCTATCCGAAGGGACTGCGGCAGAAGGACGAGCTCGAGTACGCCGCGAGCCGCTTGGCGAGCATCGAGATCAACGGGTCGTTCTACTCCCTCCAACGCCCCGAGAGCTACCGCGGCTGGCACGACCGCACCCCGGCCGACTTCGTGTTCGCCCTCAAGGGCGGCCGCTTCATCACCCACATGAAGAAGCTCGCCGACGTCGACGCGCCCCTGGCCAACTTCTTCGCGTCCGGGCCACTCGCGCTCGCCGACAAGCTCGGCCCGGTCCTGTGGCAGCTGCCACCGACCCTGGGCTACGACCGCGGCCGGCTCGAGTCCTTCTTCGCGCTCCTGCCCCGCACCACGACCGAGGCCGCCGAGCTCGGCCGCCACCACGACGAACGGGTCGACGGGCGGGCGTGGCTCGACGTCGCTGCCGACCGCCCGATCCGGCACGCGCTCGAGGTGCGGCACGACACGTTCCTCGCCCCGGACTTCCTCGACGTCCTGCGCGCCCACGACATCGGGCTGGTCGTCGCCGACACCGCCGGCCGGTGGCCGCTGATCCGCGAGGTCACGACCGACTTCGCGTACGTCCGCCTGCACGGCGACACCGAGCTCTACGCCAGTGGCTACTCCGACGCCGCCCTCGACCAGTGGGCCGGGCTGCTGCGGGGCTGGGCCGAGGGCGGCAAGGACGTGTATGCGTACTTCGACAACGACATCAAGGTCCGTGCCCCCTTCGACGCGATGGGACTTGCCGAGCGGCTCGCGGACCTCGCGCCGCCTCGGGAGCCGTGACCGGCGGGCCGCGGGGGTCATCCCTCGCGGGTGAGCCTCTGCGACCCCGTCATCCCTAGCGTGGCTCCCACTCAGGACGTGGTCGGGCGGAGGAGCGGGATGTCGACGTGACGGTGAGCCCTCCGACCCTCGGCGACATGGTCAAGGTCCCCGGCGGCCGATACCGGGCAGGGGACAGCCGGTTCTACGTCGAGGAGCAGCCCGTCGAGACCCTGACGGTCGGCGACCTGTGGGCCGACGTGTTCCCGGTGACCAACGAGCAGTTCGCCGAGTTCACCTCCCGGACCGGGCACGTGACCGTCGCGGAGAGCCCTCCTTCGGCGGCCGACTTCGACGAGGCGCAGTCCGAGCTCATGGTCCCCGGGTCATTGGTGTTCACCGGGACCGCGGGGCCGGTCCCGCTGGACGACTGGACGCGCTGGTGGTCGTGGGTCCCCGGCGCGGACTGGCGTCATCCACGCGGCCCGGGCTCGAGCCTGGAGGGCCGCGAGCGGCATCCCGTGGTCCACGTCGGCTTCGAGGACGCTCTCGCGTACGCCGCCTGGGCCGGCAAGTCACTGCCCACCGAGGCCGAGTGGGAGCATCTCGCCCGCGGCGGGCTGGACGGTGCGACGTACGCCTGGGGGGACGACCCGATGCCCGGGGGCAAGGTCATGGCCAACACGTGGCAGGGCCGCTTCCCGTGGGAGAGCACCAGCCCGTACGGATTCGCGTCGACGTCGCCCGTCGGCGACTTCCCGCCCAACGGCTTCGGTCTCCACGACGTCACCGGCAACGTGTGGGAGTGGACCGCGAGCGCGTGGACCGAGACCCGGGTCGGCGCCGGCGCGCCGGCCGCGCACTCGTGCTGCGCGCCGACGGTGCCCACGCTCTCGGAGGCCGACCGGCGGGTCACCAAGGGCGGGTCGCACCTGTGCGCGCCGTCCTACTGCTTGCGATACCGCCCCGCGGCCCGCCAGGGGCAGACCGTGCGGAGCTCGGCCTCGCACCTGGGCTTCCGCTGCGTCCGGCGCGCGTGAGGGCCCGGACCACAGCCGTCATCCCCGCGGTGTCCGCGGTGTCCGGGTGCCGCGGCGCCACGGCAGCTGACCCTCCAGCTCGATCTCGAGCGAGAAGCTGAGGAAGGTCCGCACCAGGACGATGAGTCCCAGCGCGAGGGCGCTGTCGAGGGTGGGCTCGATCGTGATCGTCAGGACGATGTCGGCGATGATGAGGAACTCCAGGCCCAGCAGGATGGCGCGGCCGACCCCTTCACGGGCGCGCTGGTACGCATGCGCGGCGCCGAGGCGAGGCAGGACCATCGCGGCCGAGGCCAGCGCGGCGAGGGAGCCGACGACCAGGATGAGGACGCCACCGATCTCGAACCCTTCGACGATCCTCTCCATCGCCTCATCGAAGTGCACGGGACACCCCTCAGCCGTTGAGGATGCGCGCCTTCTGCTGCTCGAACTCGAGCTCGCTCAGCACGCCCGACTCCTTGAGGGCGGCGAGGTCCTTGAGCTGGGCCAGCCTGTTGTCCATGTCGTCGTCCGGCGGGGGCGGCGGCGCGGCGTGCTGCGGCTCCTGGGCGTACTGGGGCTCTGGTGCGTACTGCTGCTCCTGGGCCGCCCACCGGCCGGCCTGACGACGGGAGACCCGGTTGGACACCGCGGTCGCAGTTCCGGCGACGACGGCGGTGCGGGCGACTCCCCGAAGTAGTCCTGGCATGACTGTTCCTCTCTCTGGTGACTGCTCTGACCGCGTGGCTCAGGCCGAGCTCTCGGCGGACTCTCTGGCCTCCGCGGCATCGACCGCCGCCAGGAGGGCCTGGACGGGGATGCGGCCACTGGCCACGAGCTGTCCGCCGCCGCGGCGGAGCGCGCTGGCGAAGGGACCCGCCCACACGTTCTCGTAGACGAGGATTCCCGCCGAGCTCCCGGGCTCCAGGACGGTCCCGGCATCCTGGATCTCGTCCTCGCCGATCAGCCCCGACGACGCGCCCTCGAAGATCGCGAGATCGAGCTCGCCGTCCTCGTCGAGGTCGGCGATGGCCATCCCCCGCGTCGACCCGTCGAGATCCTTCAGCACGAACACGAGGTCCAGCACCCGGATGATGCCCCGTTCGACCAGGTCGACGAGCAGCGGCATGCCCTCGCCGGTCATCCGGTTGCCGGGGAACTCGACGACGATGTAGTCGATCGGGCCCATCTCCTCGATGTCCGTCGCCTCCTCGATGTCCGCCGCGACGCCGGTCTCGGCGCCGGTCTCGGCGCCGGTCTCGGCGCCCGAGTCTTGGTCATTGCTCATGCTCGCCTCCGCAGGGGACTCCGGTGCCATGCCGGTCTGGCCCGCTTGATCCCGCAGCGTAGGCAGCCGGCTCCGCTCATGACCTCACCCGGGACGGGTGATGGCTCACCCGGCCCGGCGAACCACGGTGGGACGAGCGAGAGGGACACTCCGTCCCCGCGTGGGGCCATCAGGAGGAGATTCGCATGAGTGACGTACACATGAGTGGCCACAGGCAGTCCGAGGCGGGGCGAAGTGCGGAGTACGCACCGATGTCCGCCGACACCAGGGACCAGACGGCTTGGGTGGGCTGGATCGTCTTCGCCGGCATGATGCTGATGCTGGTCGGCTCGTTCCACGTGATCCAGGGCTTCGTCGCGCTGTTCAGGGACGAGGTCTTCGTCGTGGGCCAGAAGGGGCTGGTGCTGAACGTCGACTACACGGCCTGGGGCTGGACCCACATCATCGGCGGTGCGATCGCGATCCTCGTCGGCGGCTGCCTGCTGGCCGGACAGATGTGGGCCAGGATCATCGCCGTGATCGTCGCGGCGCTGAGCGCGATCGTCAACGTCGCCTTCCTGCCGGCCTATCCGATCTGGTCGGTGATGATGATCGCGGTCGACGTCCTCGTCATCTGGGCGATCACGGTGCACGGTTCGGAGGTCAAGTCATGACCTGAGCGGCTTCGCGACCGTCGTCGCTCGAGGACGACGCGTCCCGCCCCTCACGGGTCCGGGACGCGTTCCCTGCTCCCAGCAGGACCTGCACGACCGTGAGCAGCGCGACGACGAGCACGGTCGACCACAGCAGGCGGGACTCCGAGACGTCGTTGCCCCAGAACAGGACGACCCAGCCGAGCACCACGATGACGATCCGCAGCCATCGGGCGTTGGCCGCGACCCAGCGGCCCGGGCCGGCGACCGGACCCTCCGGCAGCGCGGCGCCGATCCCCTCCACCCCTTCGCACACCGTCCGACGCACGGCGGTCCCGACGGCGTTGCGGCCCAGGTACCAGCCGACGACGACCAGGATCAGGCCGAGCCACAGCAGCACCCGTTGTCCACGCATCAGGAACGACAGCAAGGTGTCGTAGACGACCCCGCTGGCCGCCGCGAACTCGGTGCCCGACAGCGCGTCGATGAACAGCTGGTGCCCGACCGACAGCGCGAACGCGACGAAGAGGGAGTTGACCGCCAGCAGCGTCCCGATGACGACCGTGGTCCGTGGCCTGCGACGGGACAGCACGAGCGCGCCGACGTACAGCCCCGCGACGCCGACGATGAGCCAGCGGGCGACGGGGTTGAGCACGGCGTACGTGTTGCGGGCCTTCGCGAGCTGCGGCGCGTCGAACAGCACGATCTCCCGGTCCTTGTCGGGGATCGGCACGTTCTCGACCATCGTGAGACCCCGCGCTACCAGGCGCTGCTGGACCCGTTCGATCACCTGTGAGACGTCCAGCACGATCTGGTCACCCTGCTGGGACACGGCACCGGTGGTCTCCCCCTTCAGCACGCGGACGAGGCCCTGCTGGAGCCGGGTGTTCGCCGCGACCCAGAACTCCGCGAACTCGTCCGACGCCAGGAAGGTGCGGACCTGGTCCTCGATCAGCCCGTTGACGGCGCCGGCCAACGGACCCACGAGGGTCTGCAGCCGTGGGCGCTCCGTGATGACGCCGGCGAAGGCCTCGTTCAGGATCGCCTCGACGTCGACCTGCCGCTCGAGCGCGGTGGTGACCTTGGCGGCGACGGCGGACTGGACCTTCGAGGAGTCCACCAACGGGCCCACGGTCTCGACGTACCGCGCGTTGTCGTTGAGGGTGCGCTGACCCCAGTAGGCCACGGCGGCCGGCGCGGTCAGCAACGCCGCGAGCACGAGGCAGATCACCACCGCGATGCCCCGGCCGCTCGAGGCCCGCTCAGCGGGTGGTCGTTCGGGCGGGACTCGCTCCGGCGACGCCGGGGATGATTCAGTCATCGGGTCTCCTCCCGTCGTGCCCGTCACGCGTCTGGAGCGGGCGGGTTCACTGCCGTGTCATGGCGACGCGGTACCGCTCCTCGGGGGTGATGAGGTGATCGTTGTCGTGAGCGGCATCGCCGAGGTCGATCTGGATCCAGCGCACGCTGCCGCTGAAGGTGCTGCTCGCGGAGTCGTAGTCGTCGCTGACGGGTGTGGCGCTGTCGGAGCCGACGTCGGTGGTCTCGTCGGCGGAGAACATCATCGGCTCGGTCGCGTCGATCGTGCCCCTGCCGACGTGGGTGCCGTCGTAGTGCAGGTCGACCGTGCCGCCCTGGCCGAGGCCGCCCCCGTCGTAGGTGAACTCCATGCGTACCTGGTGCACCCCGTGGGTGATCTCGGCGTCGCCGTAGGTCGTGAACCTCCGCAGGCCGAACAGGTTGTAGCAGTACGCCGGCCGTCCGTCCTTGACGTAGAGGGACCAGCCGCCGAACGCGCCGCCCTGGGCGACGATGACACCCTCGCAGCCACCCTCCGGGACCTCGATCGTCGCGGTGATGGAGTGGGACTTGTTCTTGAGGTTCAGCACGCTGTTCTCGGTGAGCCGCTCCATGCCGCGGAACAGCATCTGGCTGTTGCCCTGGATCAGCGTCGGGCGCCCGGCCAGATCGGAGTTGAACCGTTCGACCCGCCGGTCGTCCAGCGGGAACACGTTGTACTTGCTCGCCTCGAGGATGAAGCGCTGCTGCAGCCGGTGCAGCACGTCCGGCAGCTCCTGCGAGAGGTCGCGCGCCTGCGTCGAGTCCTCGGGGGCGTACAGCTCCCACGTGTCGTCGTCGAACGACGGCAGCGCCGCGCCGAACTCCCACGGCGTCGAGTGCCTCGTGACGGCGGTCCAGCCCTGGTGGTAGATGCCGCGGTTGCAGAACATCTCGAAGTACTGCGTCTCGTGCCGTTCCGGGGCGTCGGCGTCGCCGAAGCTGTACGCCATGCTGACCCCTTCCAGCGGACGTTGCTGCACGCCGTGGACGCTCAGGGGCTCCGGCAGCCCGGCCACCTCCAGGACCGTCGCGGCCACGTCGATGACGTGGTGGAACTGGTCCCGGATCTCGCCGCGGGCCTCGATGCCGTTCGGCCAGTGCACGATGGTCCCGTTGCGGGTGCCGCCCCAGTGCGAGGCCACCTGCTTGGTCCACTGGTAGGGCGTGTCCATCGCGTGCGCCCAGCCGACCGCGTAGTGGTTGTACGACTCCGCGGTGCCGAAGTCGTCGATGTGGGCGGCCATGAACTCGGTGGTCTCGAGGGCGGCGGCCCCGTTGAGGCTGATCATCTCGTTGAAGGTGCCGTGCAACGTTCCCTCGGCCGAGGCGCCGTTGTCGCCGATGATCAGGTAGATGAGCGTGTCGTCGAGGATCTCGAGCTCCTCGAGCGTGTCGACCAGGCGACCGACGTGGTGATCGGTGTGCTCGAGGAATCCTGCGTACACCTCCATCTGGCGGGCCAGCACGGGCTTGAGGTCAGCGGGCATGTCGTCCCACGCGGGGATCTCGTCGGGCCGCGAGGTCAGGACCGCGTCCTCCGGCACGACCCCCAGCTCCTTCTGCCGGGCAAGGATCTGCTCGCGCAGCCGGTCCCAGCCGTGCTCGAACGTCCCGCGGTACTTCTCGGACCACTCGGGCGGGACGTGGTGCGGAGCGTGCGTGGCGCCGGGCGCGAAGTAGGCGAAGAACGGCTTGTCCGGCATCAGGGCCTTCTGCTGCCGGATCCAGCCGATCGCATGGTCGGTCATCGACGCGGTGAAGTGGAACTCCTCTCCCACCGGGTGGGGGTCCGGCTCGACCGGCACCGTGTCGCGATACAACGAGGGTGCGTACTGGTTGGTCTCCCCGCCGAGGAAGCCGTAGAAGTGCTCGAACCCGCCGCCTCCGGTCGGCCAGTTGTCGAACGGACCCAGGGGGCTGGTCTCCCAGACCGGCACCTCGTGGCACTTGCCGAACTGCGCCGTCGCGTAGCCGTTGAGCTTCAGCGTCTCGGCGAGCGGCGCGCAGGTGTTGGGTCGCAGCGAGTTGTAGCCGGGCGCCGCCGTGGCGATCTCGGTGATGCCGCCCATCCCGACCGTGTGGTGATTGCGACCGGACAGCAGCGCGGCGCGCGTCGGCGAGCACAGAGCGGTCGTGTGGAACCGGCGGTATCTCAGCCCGTTCGCGGCCAGCCGTTCGAATGCCGGGGTGGCCGCGGGCCCGCCGAACGCGCTCGAGGCACCGAAGCCGACGTCGTCGAGCAGCACGATGAGCACGTTGGGAGCCCCGTCCGGCGGCCTGAGGGGCGTGATGGGCGGGAAGGAGGTGTCCGGGTCCTTCGCGTCGTACGTCGTCGGAGCGACGGGCGGTCGATCCGGGATCGGCAGCACCTCACGCTGGATCCGGTCCTGTCGCTGTCCCATGGCTCGTCCTCTCGACCGATGCAGCACGTCACCGCGAAAGCGCGGCGCCCTGCCAGCACCCTCTGTCTGCGCCACCGGGATGCACCTCACCCGCACCGGGTGACGGTCG
>NZ_JAOPXQ010000177.1 GCF_025965075.1 Aeromicrobium sp. | reverse complement strand
CACGAGCTCATCACGATGGGACGCGTCGGCGTCGACATCTACCCCGAGCAGATCGGGGTGGGTCTCGAGGACGTCACGACGTTCGCCAAGTTCCTCGGCGGCAGCGCGACCAACGTCGCGGTGGCCGCCTCCCGGCTCGGGCACCGCTCGGCCGTCGTGACCCGCACGGGCGACGACCCGTTCGGCCGGTTCATCCACCGCGAGCTCGTCGGCTTCGGCGTCGACGACCAGTACGTCACGCCGGTCGCAAGCCTGCCCACGCCGGTCGTGTTCTGCGAGATCTTCCCGCCCGACGACTTCCCGCTGTACTTCTACCGCGAGCCCAAGGCACCGGACCTGGAGATCCACGTCGATGAGCTCGACTTCGACGCGATTCGCGCCGCCGACGTCTTCTGGGTGACCGTCACGGGCCTGTCGCAGGAGCCGAGCCGCGAGGCCACGCTGGCCGCGCTCGAGGCCCGCGGGAAGCGGGGCACGACGGTGCTCGACCTGGATTACCGCCCGATGTTCTGGGAGTCGACCGAGCTGGCCACCACCCAGGTGCAGGCCGCCCTGCCGCACGTCACGGTCGCCGTCGGCAACCGCGAGGAGTGCGAGGTCGCGGTCGGTGAGACCGATCCGCAGTCCGCCGCCAAGGCGCTACGCGCGGCGGGCGTCGAGCTCGCGATCGTCAAGCAGGGTCCGGCCGGCGTGCTGGGGGTGCGCGGGGACGAGCACGTCGTCGTGCCGCCGGTCGCGGTCGACGTGGTCAACGGCCTGGGTGCCGGCGACGCGTTCGGCGGCTCGCTGGTCCACGGTCTCCTCAACGACTGGGACCTCACCCGCATGCTCTCGTTCGCCAACGCCGCCGGGGCCTACGTCGCCGGCCAGCTGTCGTGCGCCGACGCGATGCCCACCGTCGACCAGGTCGACTCCGTACTCGCCCGAGGAAGGGTCTGATGACCACCGTCACCGCCCAGGACATTGCCGCACTGGTCACGACACGCGTGCAGCACCCCGAACGCATCGCCGAGCTGGCCGCGGCCCGCACCCAGCCGACGGGTCTGGTCGGCAGCACGGGCCGCCTGCTGCTGGTAGCCGCCGACCATCCGGCCCGCGGCGCGCTGCGCGCCGGCGACGACCCCCTCGCGATGGGCGATCGACCCGAGCTCCTGGCCCGCATGGTGCGGGCCCTCGAGCGGCCCGGCGTCGACGGCGTGCTCGGCACGGCCGACATCATCGAGGACCTGCTGCTGCTCGGCGCCCTCGAGGGCAAGGTCGTCATCGGGTCGATGAACCGTGGCGGCCTGGCCGGCACGGTGTTCGAGATCGACGACCGCTTCACGGGCTTCGACGCGTCGGCGATCGCCGGCGCGGGCTACCAGGGTGGCAAGATGCTTTTCCGCATCGACCCCAACGACCCCGCGACCCCCGCCACGATGCAGGCCTGCGCCGACGCGACCGGCGAGCTCGCGTCCCACCGGCTCATGTCGATGGTCGAGCCGTTCATCTCCGGCCGCGACGAGTCCGGTCGCATGCGCAACGACCTGACCATCGAGGCGGTCATCCGCTCGGCGACGGTCGCCGCGGGCCTCGCGCCCACGTCGGCGTACACCTGGCTCAAGCTGCCGGTCGTCGAGGACATGGAGGCCGTGCTTGCCGCCTCGACCCTGCCCGTGGTGCTGTTGGGCGGTGAGGTCTCGTCAGATCAGGACGCCCAGTTCGCCGCGTGGTCCAAGGCGCTCACGAGCCCGACCGTCCGCGGCATGGTCGTCGGCCGCTCGCTGCTGTTCCCGCCCGGCGGTGACGTCGAGGCCGCGGTGGACGCGACGGTGGAGATGATGACGGCATGAGTCTGGTGCTGCGTGCGGGTGAGGCGGCCAGTGGGCCGTTCGCCCTGGAGGTCACCCCCAAGTCCGCCGGGTGGGAGTTCAGTGGGCTGCGGGTCCTCGAGCTCGCCGCCGGGCAGCGCGAGGAGCTCGACACCGACGACTGCGAGGTCGTCGTGCTGTCGCTGGGTGGGTCCGCCGAGGTGACCGTCGACGGTCACACCTTCACACTCGGCGGACGCTCCAGCGTCTTCGACGGCCCCAGCGACGTCGTGTACGCCCCGCGGGACGCCCGGCTCGCCGTCTCGAGCGCCGAGGGCGGACGCTTCGCGCTGGCCTCCGCGGTGTGCCAGCAGCGCCTCGAGCCTGCCTACCTGCCCAAGGAGGACGTCCCCGTGGAGATGCGCGGTGCGGGCCAGTCGAGCCGGCAGGTCAACAACTTCGGCGTGCCCGGCGTCCTCGCCGCCGACCGCATCATCGCGTGCGAGGTGCTGACGCCGGGCGGCAACTGGTCGTCGTACCCACCGCACAAGCACGACGAGGAGCGCGACGGCGAGACGCGCCTCGAGGAGATCTACTACTTCGAGGTCGCCGACGGCCCGGCCGGGCCCGGGATCGGGTTCCAGCGGGTCTACGGCCACGACGACGCCGAGATCGACATCTCGGCCGAGGTCCGCAGCGGTGACGTCGTGCTGATCCCGCACGGCTGGCACGGTCCGTCGATCGCCGCCCCCGGCTACGACCTGTACTACCTCAACGTCATGGCCGGTCCGGGCGAGGAGCGGGCCTGGCTGATCTGCGACGACCCGGCCCATGCCTGGATCCGCGACACCTGGGCCGACCAGCCCATCGACCCCCGCCTCCCGTTCGGAGGGACCGCATGACCGTCCTCACCGTCGCGCAGGCGACCGTCCGCTTCCTCGAGGCGCAATTCACCGAGCGGGACGGCATCGAGCGCCCGTTCTTCGCCGGCTGCTGGGGCATCTTCGGCCACGGCAACGTCGCCGGGGTCGGCCAGGCGCTGCTCGAGCGTGAGCAGTCCGGTGACCCCTCCCACCTGCGCTTCTTCCACGGTCGCAACGAGCAGGCCATGGTGCACGCCGCGGTGGCGTACGCCCGCCAGCGCGACCGGCTCGCCGCGATGGCCGTGACCGCCTCGGTCGGCCCCGGCGCGACCAACATGGTCACCGGCGCCGCACTGGCCACGATCAACCGCCTGCCGGTGCTGCTGCTGCCGGGCGACACGTTCGCGACCCGGGTCGCCAGCCCCGTGCTGCAGGAGCTCGAGAGCGCCCAGCAGGGTGACATCTCGGTCAACGACGTCTTCCGGCCCGTGTCGGTGCACTTCGACCGGGTCGACCGTCCCGAGCAGCTCGCCTCGGCGCTGCTGCACGCGACGCGCATCCTGACCGACCCGGCCGAGACCGGCGCCGTGACGCTGGCGCTGCCGCAGGACGTGCAGGCCGAGTCGTACGACTTCCCCGACGACCTGTTCGCCCGGCGGGTCTGGCACGTGGCCCGTCCCGTGCCCGAGCCGGCCGCGCTCGAGCGTGCCGTCGCGGTCATCCGCTCGGCCCGCCGGCCGCTCGTCGTCGCCGGCGGCGGGGTCGCCTACTCGCAGGCCAACGATGCGCTGCAGGCGTTCGTCGAGGCCACCGGGATCCCGGTGGGGGAGTCGCAGGCAGGCAAGGGCTCGCTGGCGTATGACCACCCGCAGTCCGTAGGCGCGATCGGCGCGACCGGGACGGCGGCCGCCAACGCGCTGGCCGAGGAGGCGGACGTCGTGATCGGCGTCGGCACCCGCTACAGCGACTTCACGACGGCGTCCCGGACGGCCTTCCAGGCCGATGGGGTTCGCTTCGTCAACCTCAACGTGTCGGCGTTCGACACCCACAAGCACTCCGCGACGGGGCTGGTGGCGGACGCTCGGGAGGGCCTCACCGCCCTGACGGCCGCGCTCGAGGGCTGGCGGGCCGACGAGGCGTACACCGCCCGGGCCACCGAGCTCGCCGGCGAGTGGGACGCGATCGTCCAGCGGGCGTACGACGGCGAGGGCGCCCCGCAGGTCGCCGACGGGCTCGCGATCCAGTCCCAGGTCATCGGCGCGGTCAACGAGCTGTCCGGGCCCCGTGACGTCGTGGTGTGCGCGGCCGGCTCGATGCCGGGCGACCTGCACAAGCTGTGGCGCACCCGGGACCGCAAGGGATATCACGTCGAGTACGGCTTCTCCTGCATGGGCTACGAGATCGCCGGCGGCCTGGGCGTCAAGATGGCGGCCCTCGACGAGGACGACGACCGCGACGTCTTCGTCATGGTCGGCGACGGCTCCTACCTGATGATGAACACCGAGCTCGTGACGGCCGTGGCCGAGGGTGTCAAGGTCATCGTCGTGCTGGTGCAGAACCACGGCTACGCCTCGATCGGAGCCCTGTCGCAGTCGCTCGGCTCGCAGCGGTTCGGCACGTCGTACCGCTACCGCACCGACTCGGGCCTCGACGGCGACAAGCTCCCGGTCGACCTCGCCGCCAACGCCGCGAGCCTCGGCGCCGACGTCCTCTCGGTCGCCGGCATCGAGGACTTCCGCGCCGCGGTGCTGAAGGCCAAGGAGTCGACCCGCACGACCGTGATCCACGTCGAGACCGATCCGCTGGTCCCGGCGCCGGACAGCCCCGCGTGGTGGGACGTCCCGGTGTCCGAGGTCTCCGTCCTGGAGTCGACCCAGCAGGCCCGCCTCGCCTACGAGGATCACAAGACCCGCCAGCGTGCGTACCTCGCGCCGGCATCCGACGAGACACCCCACGAGAGGGGCAACGCATGACTCAGTACGACCACTACATCGGTGGACAGGCCCACCAGGGCGAGAGCGACCGCCTCGGCGACGTGTACGACCCGGCGCGCGGCGTCGCGAAGTCGCAGGTGCGCCTCGCGACCGCGGGCGACGTCGACGCGGCGGTCACCGCCGCCGCGAAGGCGTTCGAGACGTGGGGCGAGACGTCCGTGACGGCCCGCTCGCGGATCATGTTCGACTTCCGTCAGCTGCTCGTCGAGCACGAGGACGAGCTCGCCGCGATCATCTCCTCCGAGCACGGCAAGACGCTCGCCGACGCCAAGGGCGAGGTCGTCCGCGGCCGCGAGGTCGTCGAGTTCGCCTGCGGCATCCCGCAGCTGCTCAAGGGCGAGTACAACGACAGCGTCTCCGGCGGCGTCGACTCGCACACGTTCCGTCAGCCGATCGGGGTCGTCGCCGGCATCACCCCGTTCAACTTCCCGATCATGGTGCCGCTGTGGATGCACCCCGTCGCGATCGCGACCGGCAACACGTTCATCCTCAAGCCGTCGGAGCGCGTCCCCGGCGCGTCCGACCTGGTCGCCCGGCTCTACACCCAGGCCGGCCTGCCCGACGGCGTCTTCAACGTCGTGCACGGTGACAAGGTCGCGGTCGACGCGATCCTGGAGCACCCCGGCATCGCCGGCGTCTCATTCGTCGGCTCGACCCCCATCGCGAAGTACGTCCATGAGGGCGCCTCGCGCACCGGCAAGCGGGTCCAGGCCCTCGGCGGCGCCAAGAACCACGCCGTCGTGATGCCGGACGCCGACCTGGACTTCGCCGCCGACCACATCGTCGCCGCGGGCTACGGCTCGGCCGGGCAGCGCTGCATGGCGATCTCCGCGGTCGTCGCGGTCGGTCCCGCCGCCGACACGCTGGTCGACAAGATCCGCGAGCGCAGCGTCGACCTCAAGGTCAGCGTCGGCACCGACCCGGACGCCGAGATGGGCCCGGTCGTGACCAAGGCGTCGCGCGACCGCATCGTCGACTACGTCGGCCAGGGTGAGGCGGCCGGCGCCAAGGTCGTCCTCGACGGGCGCGACCTGGTCGTCGAGGGACTCGAGGAGGGCTTCTTCGTGGGCCCCTCGCTCCTGGACGACGTCACCACAGACATGTCGGTCTACACCGACGAGATCTTCGGACCCGTGCTCACCGTGCTTCGGGTTCCGACGCTGGATGCCGCGATCGCGCTCATCAACGCGAACCCGTACGGCAACGGCACCGCAGTGTTCACTTCCTCGGGTGAGGTGGCACGAACCTTCCAGCGGAAGGTCCACGTGGGCATGATCGGCATCAACGTGCCGGTCCCCGTCCCCATGGCCTTCCACTCCTTCGGGGGTTGGAAGGACTCCCTCTTCGGCGATCACCACATCCATGGTCCCGAAGGTGTGAGGTTCTACACGCAGGCGAAGGTGGTCACCACCCGGTGGCCGCACGTCAGCGAGGAATCGCTCGCCCAGCTCAACTTCCCGACGGCACAATGACGCCGGGACACCAGAAGAAGAGAAGGAACACACCGATGAAAAACAAGCTCAAGCTCGCTGGCGCCATCGTCGTCGTCGGTTCGCTGCTGGCAGCCTGCAGCGGCACCGGTAAGGATGACGCCACGGAGGAGAACTCGAAGGACCTGACCTACGCCGTCATCACCCACAGTGGGCCTGGCGACGCGTTCTGGGACCGGGTCAAGTCAGGTGCCGAGAAGGCCGGCAAGGACTACGGCGTCAAGGTCGAGTACAGCGCCGATCCCGACCCCGCCAAGCAGTCGCAGCTGATCGACGGCGCGGTCGCCGACAAGGTCGACGGCATCGTCGTCTCGATGGCCAACCCCGACGGCCTCGAGGACAGCATCAAGAAGGCCGTCGCCGCCGGCGTCCCGGTCGTGACGATCAACTCCGGCGTCGACAAGTTCAAGGACTTCGGCGCCATCACCCACATCGGCCAGACCGAGACGATCGCCGGCGAGGCGGTCGGTGAGCGACTCAAGAGCGAGGGCTACAA
>NZ_JAOPXQ010000158.1 GCF_025965075.1 Aeromicrobium sp. | reverse complement strand
GTGGTGCCCTCGTAGAGGGTGTCGATCTTGGCGTCGCGGACGTACTGCTCGATGGGGTACTCCTGCAGGAAGCCCGAGCCGCCGAAGGTCTGCAGCGACTCCGTGCCCAGCAGCACCCACGAGCGCTCCGAGCCGTAGCCCTTCACGATCGGGAGCAGCAGGTCGTTGACCTTCTCGGCCAGCTCGTCACGCTCGCCGGCGTGCTCGGCCAGCATCACCTTGTCCTGCCAGGACGCGGTGTAGAGCACCAGCGAGCGCATCGCCTCGGCGAACGACTTCTGGGTCATCAGCGAGCGGCGCACGTCGGGGTGGTGCGTGATCGTGACGCGCGGGGCCGTCTTGTCGGAGGCCTGGGTCAGGTCGGCACCCTGCTGGCGCTGCTTGGCGTAGTCCAGCGCGTTGAGGTAGCCGGTCGAGAGCGTGGCGATGGCCTTGGTGCCGACCATCATCCGGGCGTTCTCGATGACCTGGAACATCTGCGCGATGCCGTTGTGCACCTCGCCGAGCAGCCAGCCCTGGGCGGGGGTCTTCTCGCCGAAGGTGACCTCGCAGGTGTTGGACACCTTGATGCCCATCTTGTGCTCGACGTTCGTGACGTAGACGCCGTTGCGCTCACCCGTCAGCTCGCCCGACTCGTGGTCGAAGTGCAGCTTGGGGACGAGGAAGAGCGAGAGGCCCTTGGTGCCGGGACCGCCCGCACCCTCGACGCCCACCGGTCGGGCGAGGACGAGGTGCATGATGTTCTCGGCCATGTCGTGCTCGGCCGACGTGATGACGCGCTTGACGCCCTCGATGTTCCACGAGCCGTCCTCGTTGGGGAACGCCTTGGTGCGGCCGGCACCGACGTCGGAGCCCGCGTCGGGCTCGGTCAGCACCATCGTGGCGCCCCAGCGGCGGTCGACCATGTGCTGGGCGATCTTCTTGTCCCGCTCGATGCCGTTCTCGAACACGATCCGCGCGAACGCGGGGCCGCAGCCGAACATCCAGATGGCGGGGTTGGCGCCGAGGACGAATTCCGCGGTGCTCCAGATCAGCGAGCCGGGGGCGCGCTGACCGCCGAGCTCCTCGGGGACCTGAAGGCGCCACCACTCGGCGTCCATCCAGGTGTTGTAGCTCTTGACGAACGCCTCGGGCATCGTGACGGACTTGGCGTCAGCGTCATACACCGGCGGGTTGCGGTCGGCGTCGATGAACGACGCGGCCAGGTCCTCGCGGGAGATGCGGTCGATCTCGCTGACGATGCTGCGGGCGGTGTCCGTGTCGATCTCGTCGAAGGGGGCCTGGCCCAGGATCTCCTGCCGGTTGAACAGCTCGAAGAGGTTGAACTCGACGTCACGGAGGTTGCTCTTGTAATGGCTCATGCCAGCATTCCTTTGGGGGGTATGCGCTGCGATGGCAGCTTGCTACTGGGAAGTAACTTAAGTATCGGCCCCCGCGGGGTGCAAAGACAAGCAGAATGCCGAATCCGCCGCTGTCGGGCCGGTCACACGCTTGAGGCGGCGTGCTCGCCGAACCATGCCGGGAACTCCTCGAGCGAGCCGAGCACGATCCCGGCTCCCGCATCGCGCAGCTCGTCGGCGCTGCAGGGTCCCGTGGTGAGCCCCACGCCGAATGCGCCGGACGAGACCGCCGCCTCCATGTCGTGGGCGTGGTCGCCGACGTACGTCGTGGCGCCCTGGGCGCGCAGCACGTCGGCCTTGCCTTCCCGCCAGGCGCGACCGAAGACCTCGGCGACCTCCAGGCCGAGTCGGTCGACGTGCAGCTGGGCGTTGGGGCCGTGCTTGGCGGTGATGAGGATCGAGCGCCCGCGGGCGTTGGCGGCGCCGATCGCGGCGTGGGCACCGGGCAGGGCCTCGACGAGCGGGAGGGCCAGCTCGGGGTAGAGCTCGCGGTAGCGGTCGGCCCAACGCTCGGCGTCGGCCTCCGGCATCCACTGGGCAAGCTCCCACTCCAGCGGCGGCCCGAGCCGGGAGACGACGAGCTCGGTGTCGATCGCGGTACCTGACTCCACGACCAGTCGGTCGTACACCGCCTTGATCCCCGGCCGGGAGTCGATCAGCGTCATGTCGAGGTCGAACCCGGTGGTCATCATGGGCTCGACGGTATCGAGTGCCCCCAGGAACGACGAGACCCCCGCGACCGTCCGGAGGGGCGGTGCGGGGGTCTCGGGTCGGGGGGTTCAGCGAATGCTGAACATGTTCGGGTACGTGCGCGTGGGCACGGGGCCGAAGCTGTCGGCGGACACGGCGCGGACGGTCTTGGTGATTCCGACGACGGTGATTGCCCCGAGGATGATGGCGATGATCATGGTGGCCTCCTTCAAGGCTCCGAGTGCGAGCCCCAGTGGCTCGTAGTTCTATTCTGCGATGTTCAACCATCAAGGACAAGCAAACATTCCTATGCCTAACATGTAGGATTGCTACATGGATGTCACCAGGCTCGCTCTCCTGAGGGAACTCGCCGAGAGAGGCACGGTCGGGGCCGTCGCGGACGCGATGAAGGTCACACCGTCGGCGGTGTCTCAGCAGCTCAAGGTGCTCGAGCGGGAGGCCGGATACACCCTCGTCGAGCCCGCCGGGCGCGGTGTCGCGCTGACGGCGGCGGGCAAGGCCCTGGCCCAGACGGCGACCGAGATCGCGGTCGCGATCGAGCGGGCCGAGGGTCAGTGGCGGGAGTACATGGCGGGGCCGGCCGGCGTCGTCCGGGTCGCGACGTTCCCGACCGGCGGCGAGATGTTGCTGCCCGGTCTGCTGGCGCGCATGGCCGACGTCCCCGAGGTCGAGCTGGTCTGCTCGGACGAGGACGGCGTGACGGTCGACTTCGCCGACCTGACGCCGGACTACGACGTCGTCATCGCGGACTCACCGACGACGGCCGCGACGTGGCACGACCGCGGTCTCCAGGTCGTCCCGCTGATGAGCGAGCCGCTCGACGTCGCCCTGCCCGAGGGTCACGCCCTGGCCCGCAAGGCGAGCCTGTCGCCGCGCGACGTGGTCGGTGAGACCTGGATCGGGGTGCCGCACGACTACCCGTTCGACCGGGTCCTGAGCCAGGTCGTTGCCGCGACCGGCGAACCGGTCCGCATCGCGCAGCGGATCTCGGACAACAGCATCGTGGAGGCGTTGGTCGCCGGCGGGCACGGCATCGCGATCCTGCCGCGGTTCACGACCCGTGAGCACGGCAACGGCCTGGTCACCCGCCCGCTGGTCGGGATCCGGGCCAAGCGGGAGATCGCGGCACTGCTGCGGCCCGACCGTTTCGAGCGCCCGTCCGTTCGTCTCGTGGTGCAGGCGTTGCGCGACGAGGCGCGGGCGGTGTCCGACCTGCACCAAGCGGTCTAGCCCACGGGGAAGGTGGATCGGGGTCAGCCGGCCGGGGTGGGGTCGTGACGGGCCGGCACCCAGTCGCCGCCGATCTGCTGGAACAGCGTCCATCCGGCGGCAGCGTCCTGCTCCAGCGCCCAGGTGTTGGCCTCCTCGAAGTCGCCGAACGACTCCTCGGCGACGACGGCGTCGGACGTGTCGCGAAGCTGGTACTGGCCCATCGTGATCTCCTTTGGTCGGCCGCCGTCGTACCCGCGTGGGAGGCTCACAAACGCTGTCGCCGCGTGTGCCCGCCCGTGCCAAGGTGGATCGCATGAGTGAGTCGAGCAATGCGTCCCCCGTCGTGGTCGTCACCGGGGCCAACGGCCTCGTCGGGTCCCGGATCTGCGCCGTCCTGGCCGAGCGGGGTGTCACGGTCCGTGCCGTCGTACGCCGTGCCGGCACGGGTCCCGCGGGCGTCGAGGAGCATGTCGGCGAGTTCCACGATCCCGACTTCGCCGCCGCGGTGGCCGCCGGCGCCACCGCGGTCGTGACGACGGTCCACCCCATGGGCTCGGACCGCGAGACCCAGCACCGTACTGCCGTCGAGGGCACGCCGGTCATCGCCCGGGCGGCACGTGACGCCGGCGTCGGACGCCTGGTGCACATCTCGACCGCCGCGGTCTATGACCGCTCCCCGGCGGCAGGGGACGTGGACGAGTCCTCAGCCCTGGTCGGCGAGGACGCCGACGACTACGCGGCGACCAAGCGGGACACCGATGCCGCCCTGGCGGAGGTGGACGGCATCACCCGCGTCCTCGTGCGCCCGCCGGCGATCCTCGGGCCGGGGCAGACATC
Organism: Aeromicrobium sp.; assembly: GCF_025965075.1. GTDB lineage: Bacteria > Actinomycetota > Actinomycetes > Propionibacteriales > Nocardioidaceae > Aeromicrobium. The sequence continues at coordinate 839 of NZ_JAOPXQ010000158.1, read as the reverse complement.
GGTCTGGAACACGCTCCGGCCGGCCGCGATCCGCGAGCACGAGGAGGCACGGCACGCACTGCCCGAGCAGACCTTCTCGTGGGTCCACGTCGACGACCTGGCCGCCTTCGTCGCCGATGTGGCCACCGGTGACGTGGCGGCGTCGGCTGATCCCGAGCAGGGCCCGGTCGAGGGGGAGTGCGCTGCGGTCAACGTCGCCGCCGGCCCCGCGACGGTCCGCGACTACTACGAGGCCGTCACGGGCGCGCTGGGTGTCGAGCCGGTCTGGGATGACGGACCGGCGTGGACCGGTCGGATCAGCGCCGACCGCGCCCACGGCTGGGGCTGGGGTCCCGCGGTGGACCTGGACCAGGCGTTGGCGGAGATCGACACGGGGCTGCGGGGGTAGTCTGCGCTGACCATGCACGCGTACTCCACCATCGCGCGAGATGCGTCGGCCGAGATCGAGGTCAAGCACTCGGTCTTCCGGTGCACGGTGCAGCGCGTCGAGGCGGAGGACGACGCCCGTGCGTTGGTCGCGCGTCTGCGCAAGGAGCTCTGGGACGCGCGACACCACTGCTCGGCCTTCGTGATCGGCCCCGATGGTCGGCTGCAGCGGTCCTCCGACGACGGGGAGCCCGCCGGCACGGCCGGGGAGCCCATGCTCGACGTGGTGGTGGGGGCAGGCCTCAGCGACGTCGCGGTCGTCGTCTCACGATGGTTCGGGGGGACGCTGCTCGGTGCGGGCGGGCTGGTCCGGGCCTACTCCGACGCCGTTCGCGCCGGCCTCGACGCGGCGGGCACGCGGCGGCGTGAGCTGGTGCGCGAGCTCGAGGTGGAGATCGACCCGGCCGAGGCCG
>NZ_JAOPXQ010000144.1 GCF_025965075.1 Aeromicrobium sp. | reverse complement strand
GGGCCGTGGTCCATCCGCGCCTCCAGGAGGAAGGCGTACGCCGCACCCACCTCCCGGCCCGGGCCCACGCCGAGGATCTGCATGATCTGGTTGCCGTCGAGGTCGGGGCGCAGCGAGTCGAGCTCCTCCTGCTCGGCCAGCACCGCGATCCGCTGCTCCAGATCGTCGTACGTCCGCTGCAGCCGCTGCGCCATGCGCTGGTTGCGGGTCGTCGAGTCCGCGCGCGTCAGGATGTGGAGGCGCTCGAGCTGGTCGCCGGCGTCGCGGACGTAGCGGCGCACGGCCGAGTCGGTCCACTCGCCGGAGCCGTAGCCGTGGAAGCGCAGGTGCAGCTCGACCAGCGTCGCGACCTGGTCGACGACGTCGTTGGAGAAGCGCAGCGCCTGCAGCCGCTTGCGGGTCAGCTTGGCGCCGACCACGTCGTGGTGGTGGAACGTCACGGTGCCGCCGTCCTGGAACCGGCGGGTGCGGGGCTTGCCGATGTCGTGCAGCAGCGCCGCGAGGCGCAACACCAGGTCGGGCCGGGTCTCGAGCCGGTGCTCCAGCGCGATGGCCTGCTCGAGGACCGTCAGCGAGTGCTCGTAGACGTCCTTGTGCCGGTGGTGCTCGTCGCGCTCGAGGATCAGGGCGGGCAGCTCGGGCAGGACGTGCTCGGCCAGGCCCGTGCTGACCAGCAGCCGCAGCCCCGCCACGGGGTGCGCGCTGACGAGGAGCTTGTTGAGCTCGTCGCGGACCCGCTCGGCCGACACGATCTCGATGCGCGAGGCCATCTCGGTCATCGCGGCCAGGACGTCCGGCGAGGCGGTGAAGCCCAGCTGCGCGACGAACCGGGCGGCCCGCATCATCCGCAGCGGGTCATCGCTGAAGGACTGCTCGGGCGTCACCGGCGTCCGGATCAGCTGGCGGTCGATGTCGTCCAGGCCGCCGAACAGGTCGACGAACTCCCGCGACGGGAGCCGGATCGCCATCGCGTTGACGGCGAAGTCCCGGCGGGCGAGGTCGCCCTCGATCGACTCGCCGAACTTGACCTCGGGCTTGCGCGACGCGGCGTCGTAGTCGTCGCTGCGGTACGTCGTGATCTCGAGCTGGTGGGTGCCCTTGCGCAACCCGATCGTGCCGAACTCGCGACCGACGTCCCACATCGCGTCGGCCCACCGGCCCGCGATGCGCTCGATGTCGTCGGGCACGGCGGAGGTCGTGAAGTCCCAGTCGTTGCCGGGGCGGCCCAGGACGGCGTCGCGGACGGGCCCGCCCACGAGGGCCAGCTCGTGGTCGGCGGCCTCGAACAGCGCACCGAGCTCGGCCAGGAACGGGTTGGCGTCGAGCGCGGCGTCGATCCTGGCCCGGCGGTCGGGGGTCAGCGAGGACGTGGGCACGGGGACATACCCTATCGGCCAGACCGGCGTCGCCTGTCCCCGCTGCACGGACGTCTAGCATGTTCGGGTGAGCAGCCCCCGGCGTACGATCCTCGGCGCGCTGCTCGCGACTCTGCTGACCGCCTTCCTGCTGCCGGTGCCGGCCACGGCCGCCGCCGCCGACGACGATCCCGACGTACGCCTGGCGATCCACTCGCTGAGCCCGTCACGGCTGACACCGGGCGCGAGCGTCACGATGACCGGGACCGTCACCAACCGTGACGACCACGAGTGGAGCCAGGCCCAGGCCTACCTCGTGATCCCGGCGTCCCCGTTCACGACGCGCGCGCAGACGCAGAAAGCCCTGGACAACCCCCGGGCCTACACCGGCGTCCGCGTCGTCGACGTCGGCACGTTCGACGAGCTCGGTGACCTGGCCCCGCGGGAGACCCGGCGCTTCAGGATCAAGGTGCCCTACGGACGGCTCGGCATCACGGGGGCCGAGGGCGTCTATCCGGTGGGCGTCCAGATCCTCGCCACCGACACCGACGGCAGCCGCAGCCCCGACGCGATCGCCCGGGCGACGACGTTCCTGCCGCTGGTCTCGGGCGACCAGGTCGCGGTGCCGACGTCGATCGTGTGGCCGTTCCTGATGCCCGACGCCCGTGACGCCCGCGGGGACTACACCGAGCCGGCAAAGCTCGTGCGGTCGATCGGTGCCGGGGGCCAGCTGCGCAACCTGCTCGACCTGGCGGGCGGCACGGCGGGCAGTGGCGCGACGGTCCTGCTCGACCCCGCGCTGCTCGTGGCGGTCGACGACGTGACCCACGGCCGGCACCTGCCGACGGGGTTCGAGCTGACCGAGCCGCAAAAGCAGGCGTCCGAGCAGTTCCTCGACGACCTGCTGACGTTCGCCCGGGCCCGGAGCGTGTGGGTGCTGGACTTCGACCGTCCCGACGACCTCGCGCTGAGCCAGAACCCGGACCTGCGCGGACCGCTCGACGACGCGATCGACCTGGCCACCGAGGCGGCCCTCACGACCTACCAGCTCAGCGGCCGGCGGGTGTCGTGGCCGACCCGCAACGGGCTCACCGCGACCCTGCTGCAGAGCGTCCGCGGCGACGGCGACAGCCCCGCGATCGTGACGGCCGAGGCCCTCGCGGGGTGGCAGCCGCGGCTCGGCTCCCTGGTGCAGCACGAGACCGCCGCCGGACCGATGCCGCTGCTGGTCGCGGAGACCGGCAGCTCGACGGCCGGGCAGACGTCCGTCGTGGCCCTGCGCCAGCGGCTCCTGAGCGATGCCGCGCTGGCGACCCTCGAGCGCGCGATCGACCCCGCCTCGCGGGCCGACGCCGTGACCATGGTCGATGCCGGCTGGGACCCCGGCACGGACTGGACCGACGGCCAGCTGTCCTGGGCGTTCAGCGCACCCTTCACCCGCGGGACGAGCCTCGACTCGGTGCTGACCAGCGGCCTGTCGACGTACGACGGCTCGGTCCCGACGTCCGCCAAGGCCCGGCCGCTGCCCCGGACCCAGCTGCAGTCCGCCGCCGACATCGTCTCGGCCGGCACGACCCTGTCCTCGGTGACCCGGCAGAGCGACGCCGCGGAGGCGTCGCGGGCGCGTGACGTCGCCGGCGTCCTCGGCGTCCGGTGGCGCCGCGACCGCGTGACGGGGGCGCTCGTCGCATCGACCTGGGCCCGCGAGACCGGCGCCATGCTCGACCGGATCTCGGTCGAGGCACCGCCCTCGGTCACGCTGTCGAGCTCCAAGGGCGGTTTCCCCCTCACGATCACCAACAAGACCGACGACGACGTCTCGGTCGGCGTCTCGCTCGACTCGAGCAACCCCGCCCTCGACCTGCCGGCGGTCGCTCCGGTCGAGGTCGGCGCGGGTGAGCGCCGGACCCTGACGGTGCAGGTCGACCTCGGGCGGCAGCGGGCGACGTTCCTCACGGCCCGCCTGACGACGCCGGAGGGCAAGGAGATCGGCGACCCGTCGACGTTCAAGGTGCGCTCGAGCAGCATCGGAACCGTGCTGTGGGTCGCGATGGGTGCCGCGGGCCTGCTCGTGCTGCTGGCCCTGGTGCGCCGCTTCCACCGCCGCCGGACCCGCATCACGTCCGAGCCGCTGGCCGACGATGACTGAGCAGAGCGTCGCGCGCGCCAGCGCCTGGATGGCGCTGGGCACGATCGTCTCGCGGCTCACGGGCTTCCTGCGCGCGGGCCTGCTCGCGCTGGTGATCGGCACGCTGCTCGACGCCGACCTGTTCGACATCGCCAACACGATCCCCAACACGCTCTACATCCTGGTCGCCGGCGGCGTGTTCAACGTCGTGCTCGTCCCCCAGCTCGTCCGAGCGATGAGGCGCGACGAGGACGGCGGCGCGGCCTACGCCAACCGGGTCATCACGCTGGGCCTGCTGGTGCTGGGCATCGGCACGGTCGTGCTGCTCGTCGCTGTGCCGGGGCTGCTGCACGTCGTGTTCGACCCGGAGCTGTTCACCCCGGAGAAGGACGCCCAACGGCGCTCCGCCGAGCTCCTGATGATCCTGTGCATGCCGCAGGTGTTCTTCTACGGCGCCTTCGTCCTGGTGGGGCAGATCCTCAACGCGCGCGGTCGCTTCGGCCCCATGATGTGGGCCCCGATCGTCAACAACGTCGTCGCCTGCGCCGTCGTGGTGGTCTACTTCCTCGCGTACGGCGCGAGCAGCGGGGACGACCGCGTCGACGGCTTCAGCACCGACCAGGCGTTGCTGCTGGGGCTCGGGTCGACCGTCGCGATCGCGCTGCAGGCGCTCGTGCTGGTCCCCTACCTGCGCAGCGCGGGCTTCCGCTTCCGCCCGCGGTTCGACTTCCGCGGGGTAGGCCTGGGCCACACCCTGAAGCTCGGCGCGTGGACGCTGGGCTTCATCATCGTCAACCAGATCGCCTTCGTGACGATCAACCGGATCGCGACGAGCGCGACGCTCGAGGGCGCCGACAACGGCGAGTCCGCGGGCGGCTCGACGGTGTACGGGCTCGGCTTCCTCATCAGCCAGCTGCCCCACGGCGTCATCACGGTGTCTCTCGCGACGGCGATCATCCCGACGCTGGCCGCGCTGGCCGCCGACCGCAGCTATGACCGGTTCCGGCTCGAGCTCGGCCGCACGGTCCGCATCGCCCTGGTCATCGTCGTGCCGACCGCCGTCGGCCTGCTGTGCCTGGCCCAGCCGGCCGTGGCGATGGCCAGTGGCATCGGCTCACTGGGCGGCAACACCGTCGCGATCGGTCTGACCGTCCAGGCGTTCTCGCTCGCGATGGTGACGTTCACGGTGCACTACCTGATGCTGCGCGGCTTCTACGCCAACGAGGACAACCGCACGCCGTTCTTCATCCAGGTCGTGATCGCGGCGGTCAACGTCGGCGTCGCCCTGCTGGTCGCGACCCGGGTCGACCCCGACCGGGTCGCGATGATGCTGGCGCTGTCCTACGGGATCGGCTACCTCGTCGGCTCGGCGCTCTCGGTCACGGTCCTGTCGCGCACGATCGGGCCGGTCGTCGATCGGGAGATGCTGTCCTTCGTCGCCCGCCTCGCAGTCGCCTCGGCGCTGGCCGCCTTCGTCGCGCTGGGCGTCTCGCACGGCCTCGACGTCGCCGGGGTCGATCCGACCCGCCCGGGCGGCGGGCTGGTCACGACGCTCGCCGCCGGCACGGCCGGCGCCCTGACGTACGTCGCGGCCGCCCAGGTCATCGGGCTGACCCAGCTGACGTACGTCGTCCGGACGGTCCTGCGCCGGGGCTGAACGCCGGACCCGCCGCGCCGCTCGGACTACGATGGGGCCTGAGTGATCCACGTTCGGTCAGAGGGGCAGTTGATGAGCGACAGGCGGCCGCTGGCCTCCGGGGACGTCCTCGCGCACCGCTACGAGCTGCAGGACCTGGTGACCGACCGGCTCGGCGCGACGACCTGGCGGGCGCACGACCAGACGCTCAACCGCAACGTCGGCATCGAGATGCTGTCGAGCAACGATCCACGGGCGGGGCACTTCCTGTCCGCCGCCCGTGAATCCACCGCGGTGACGGACCCGCGCTTCCTGCGCGTCCTCGACCTGATCGAGGACGAGCAGAACCATCACCTCGTGGTCCGGGAGTGGGCCCGCGCCTTCCCGCTCGACCAGCTCCTCCTGCAGTCGTCGCTGCCCAACCGCCGGGCCGCGACCGTCGTCGCCGAGGTCGCCGAGGCCCTCGCGCACGCGCACGAGCACGGCGTCTACCACCGCCGCCTGACCCCGCACCACGTGCTGCTCAAGCAGTCGGGAGCCGTGCGGGTCGTCGGGCTCGGCGTCGCCACGGCCCTCGCGCCGGTCGGCCGGCAGGACACCCTCGAGGACCTGCAGGCCTATGAGCAGCTCGACGTGCAGGCCCTCGGCAAGCTCCTGTACGCCTGCCTGACGTGTCGCTGGCCCGGTGGCCAGGTCGACGGCCTCCCGGCCGCGCCCACCGAGCACGGTCGGCTGCTGCGCCCGCGCCAGGTGCGTGCCGGCGTGTCCCGCGATCTCGACACGACCGCCGACCGCATCCTCGGCGACCCCCCACGCAACCACCAGACGCCCCTGCGCAAGGCCGCGGTCATCGCGCGCACGCTGCGGCTGTCCGGCGAGGACGAGGACCTGGTCGACGACCAGCCCAGCCTCCTCGGGGTGTCCTCGCCCGACCTGCTGCGCCTCGACCCGGTCATCGTGCCGGAGGGTCCCCCGCCGGGGCTCGAGCCGCCGCGCCGACGACCCAAGGCGTACGAGCCGGCGCCCCCCACGACGTTCGAGCGGGGCAAGGCGCGGGCCCGCCGCGCCGCGAAGGGCGATCGTGGGCTCGTCCTGCTCGGGGTCGTCGGCGCCCTCGTGATCCTGGCGTTGATCGGCCTGCTTGTCAGCCGGTCGACCGACCGCGGTTCCGGGGGCTCTCCCACTGACGCGACCTCACCCGTGCGGGTCCTCCCGATCCGTGACGTCCGGGACTTCGACCCGCAGGGTGACGATCGCGAGGAGAATCCTGACCTGGCCCGGTTCGTCGCCGACGGGAAGGTGTCGACCGGCTGGCACTCCGCGACGTACTTCGGCTCCGCCGAGCTCGGCGGGCTCAAGGACGGCGTCGGTGTCGTGCTGGACCTGGGCGGCCTGCGCGAGGTCGACTCGCTGCGCGTGCGGCTGGCCGGTGGCCCCACCGACATCGCGGTCTATGCGGCGGACGGCGACGTCCAGCAGCTCCCGCGCAACCGCAGCGGCCTGAGGCAGGTCGCCGCGCTCGACGGCGCCGGGACGGACGCCAGCATCTCGCTGCGCTCGGGGGTCGTGACCCGCTACGTCGTGGTGTGGCTGACGTCCCTGCCCGAGGTGGGCACGGCGCAGTACCGCGGGGAGATCCGCGAGGTCGTGCTCCGTGGCCGCTCCTGAACCGCTGCGGGGTCGGGTCGGGGAATGCCGAACGCCTAGTATTCGTTGACACGAGCACCACGATCAAAGGAATTCCTTCCGCATGAGCGACCTCCGCAACCTCATCGTCATCGGCTCCGGTCCGTCGGGCTACACCGCCGCGATCTACGCCGCCCGCGCCAACCTCGAACCGTTGGTGTTCGAGGGATCCGTGACCGCCGGTGGCGCGCTGATGACCACGACCGACGTCGAGAACTTCCCCGGCTACCCCGACGGCATCATGGGCCCCGAGCTCATGGACAAGCTGCGGGCGCAGGCCGAGCGGTTCGGCGCCGAGCTCGTGACGGACGACGTCACCGCGGTAGACCTGACGGGTGACATCAAGACCGTGACGCTCGCGGACGGCACGACGCACTCCGCCCGCGCCGTGGTGCTCGCGATGGGCTCGGGCTACCGCAAGCTCGGTGTCGACGGCGAGGACCGGCTGTCCGGCCACGGCGTCAGCTGGTGCGCGACGTGCGACGGCTTCTTCTTCCGCGAGCAGAACATCGTGGTCGTCGGTGGCGGCGACTCGGCGCTCGAGGAGGCGACGTTCCTGACCCGGTTCGCGTCCAAGGTCACGATCGTGCACCGCCGCGGCGAGCTGCGCGGCTCCAAGATCATGCAGGACCGCGCGCTGGGCAACGACAAGATCCAGTTCGCGTGGAACTCCGAGGTCGCCGAGATCGTGGGCGAGGACAAGCTCGAGGCCCTCGTGCTGCGGGACACCATCACGGGCGAGACCCGTCGCCTCGACGCGACCGGCCTGTTCATCGCGATCGGCCACGATCCCCGCTCCGAGCTCCTGACCGGCCAGGTCGACCTCGACGACGAGGGCTACGTCCTGGTCCAGCCCGGCTCGACCGCTACCAACCTGCCCGGTGTGTTCGCCGCCGGCGACCTGGTCGACCACACCTACCGGCAGGCCATCACGGCCGCCGGCACGGGGTGCGCCGCGTCGCTCGACGCCGAGCGTTACCTGGCCGAACGTGCGGCCGCCGGTGAGCCCGCCCCCGCCGCGGCGCTCGTGGAATAACTGTCACCCCCGTACGTTGAACTGATCCCAGACCTGAAGGAGAACCCCATGGCAGACAGCACCCTCTCGGCCGTCACCGACGCCGACTTCGACGAGCTCGTCCTCAAGGCCGACGGCCCCGTGCTCGTCGACTTCTGGGCCAGCTGGTGCGGTCCGTGCCGCCAGCTCGCGCCGATCCTCGAGGAGATCGCGACGGAGAAGGGCGAGAAGCTGACGATCCTCAAGATGGATGCCGATGCGAACCCGGTCACGCCCGCGCAGTACCGCGTCACGGGCCTGCCGACGATGAACCTGTACTACAAGGGTGAGGTCGTCCGCTCGATCGTGGGCGTCCGCCCCAAGAGCGCGATCCTCAGCGAGCTCGAGGAGCACACCGCCTAACCTCCGCAACCCCCCTCGAAGCTGACGAGTCCGAAACGGCCCGTCGACGAGCCAAGTGAATCCCGCGAAATTTGCGGGGAGGACTTGCTTGTCGACGGGCCGTTTCCGACTCGTCAGCGTCAAGGTGGAAAAGGGTGGCCACCCAGAAACGCAGCGACCGGCGCAAACCCACCCCCGAGCGGCGCAGAACTGCACGACACGCCGTCCCAAAACGTTCATTCTGCGCCAGTCGCGGATCCGGGGCGTTTATTGCCTCAGCGACAAGTATCTCAACCGACAAACAGACAAATCAATAAGTAGACAAATCTACTTCTTCGGGTCCATCATCTCGATGATGCGCTCGAGGTCCTCGAGGGTGGCGAACTCCACCGTGATCTTGCCCTTGGCTCGGCCCAGGTCGACCTTGACCCGGGTGTCGTAGCGCTCGGACAGCCGCGTCGCGAGATCGGCGAGCCGCGGGGCCGAGACCCGCGGCGCCTGACGCGTGGCCGACCGCTTGGTGGCGTCGGGACCCACCGTGACGATCTCCTCCAGGGCGCGGACCGACAGCCCCTCGGCCACGACACGGGTCGCGAGCCGGTCCTGGATCTCAGGGTTCGCGACGCTGACGAGCGCACGGGCGTGGCCAGCGGACAGCACGCCCGCCGCGACGCGGCGCTGCACCGTCGGGGTGAGCTTGAGCAGACGCAGCGTGTTGCTGATCTGGGGGCGGGAGCGGCCGATCCGGTCGGCGAGCTCCTCGTGCGTGCAGCCGAAGTCCTCCAGGAGCTGCTGGTAGGCCGACGCCTCCTCCAGGGGGTTGAGCTGCGAGCGGTGGAGGTTCTCCAGCAGCGCGTCCCGCAGCAGGTCCTCGTCGCCCGTGTCACGGACGATCGCGCCGATCGTGTCCAGACCCGCCTTGCCACTGGCCCGCCAGCGGCGCTCGCCCATGATGAGCTCGTAGCGGTCCTTGGCGACCTCGCGGACGACCACCGGCTGGAGCAGGCCCACCTCCTTGATGGAGTGGACCAGCTCGGCCATGTGGTCCTCGTCGAACACCTGGCGCGGCTGACGCGGGTTCGCGACGATCTGGTCCAGCGGGATCTCGGCGAAACGGGCGCCCTGGATCTCCTTCAGGCCCGTGTCACGCGCCTCGGCGGGACTCGACGGGATGAGGGACTCGAGTCCCCGGCCCAGACCGCGACGTTGACTCATCGTGCTCCCTTGACTCCGGCCGCCGAGATCTCTCGGGCGGCCTCCAGGTAGGACAGCGCGCCCGATGACGTGCTGTCGTAGGTGATGACGGACTGCTGATAGCTCGGGGCCTCCGAGATCCGCACCGAGCGCGGGATCGGGGTCGTGATGACCTTCTCGGCGAAGTGGCTGCGGACCTCCGCCGCGACGCCCGCCGACAGGCGGGTCCGTCCGTCGTACATCGTGAGCAGGATCGTCGTGATGTCGAGCTTGGGATTGAGGTGCGCCCGGATGAGCTCGATGTTGCGGACCAGCTGGCCGAGGCCCTCCAGCGCGTAGTACTCGCACTGGATCGGGATCAGCACCTCGCGGCCCGCCACCATCGCGTTGACCGTCAGCAGTCCCAGCGAGGGCGGGCAGTCGATCAGGACGTAGTCGATGCGGTCACCCGCGGCCTCGCTGGCCTTGAGGTACGACTGCAGGGCGCGGTCCAGGCGCGACTCGCGGGCGACGAGCGAGACCAGCTCGATCTCAGCGCCGGCCAGGTCGATCGAGGCCGGCAGCACCGTCAGGCCCGGGATGTCCGGGCACGGCTTCACGAGCTCGTCCAGGTCGATCCCCTCGACGATCGCCTCGTAGACGCCGGGAGTTCCCTCGGCATGCGGGATGTTGAGGGCCGTCGACGCATTGCCCTGCGGGTCGAGGTCGATGACCAGCACCCGCAAGCCCTTGATCGCCAGCGCGGCGGCGACGTTGACCGTCGTGGTGGTCTTGCCCACCCCGCCCTTCTGGTTGGCCACGACGAACACCCGGGTGTTGGTCGGACGCTCGAGATGGGTCGTCGCCGACGTGCGCTGGAGCAGCGAGATGTGCTCCTCGACCTCGGCGGCCAGGGGGGTGGAGGCATTGTTGGACGGGACCTGGACGCTGTAGGCCGAGGCAGATCGCGGGCCCGTGCCGGCGGATCGTGGGATGGGTGACTCGGAGTGCTGATCGCTCATGCCGGCGTCTCCCCCTTCATGGTTTCACGTGAAACATGGCTCACTTGGTGACCTCGACGACCGTCGTCGGCACATCGCCATTCTCGTACGTCGCCACCACGATAGACGTAGCGCCGAGCCGGTGGAGTGTCGCCGTGGCGGCCTGCACCTCGTCGGCGGCGCTCTGCCCCTTCATGGCCAGCAGGACGCCGCCCTTGCGGACCAGCGGCATGCACCAGCGGCCCAGCTTGTCCAGGCCCGCCACGGCACGCGCGGTCACGACGTCGTACGTCGAGCGGATCTCCTCGGCCCGTCCCCGCAGCACCTCGACGTTGTCCAGCCCCAGGGCGGCGACGGTCTCTTCGAGGAAGATCGTGCGACGCAGCAACGGCTCGACCAGCGTGACCCGCAGGTCGGGCCGGGCGATCGCCCACACCACCCCAGGCAGGCCGGCGCCCGACCCGATGTCGGCCACGGTCGACCCCGTCGGCACCCGCGGCACGATGACCGCGGAGTTCATGACGTGGCGGTCCCAGATGCGGGGGACCTCGCGCGGACCGATCAACCCCTTGACCACACCGTCCGTGGCCAGGATGTGGGCGTACTCCTCGGCCAGGGGGAGCCGGGAAGCGAACACCCCCGCCGCGTGCGGCGGGGGTGTTTCACGTGAAACGTTCGGATCCTCCGACATCGAGTCTTACTGCCCGGCGGAGTGGACGACGACGTAGCGGTGCGGCTCCACGCCGTCCGACGAGCTGCCCAGACCACTCGCGGCGACGGCGTCGTGGACGACCTTGCGCTCGAACGGGGTCATGGGATCCAGGGACACCGAGGCCTCACCGGCCTTGATCTTCTCGATCGCGCTCTCGGCGACCGCGACCAGCTCGGTCTTGCGGGCCGCACGGAAGCCGGCGACGTCGAGCATCAGCCGGCTGCGCTCGCCGGTCTCGCGGTAGACCGCGAGGCGGGTCAGCTCCTGCAGCGCGTCGAGCACCTCGCCGTCCCGGCCCACCAGGTGGTCCAGGTTGCCGCCGACGACCTCGACCGCAGCGCGGTCCCCGTCGACGTCCATGTCGATGTCGCCGTCGAGGTCGGCGATGTCGAGCAGGCCTTCCAGGAAGTCCGCGGCGATGTCGCCCTCGTGCTCGAGCTTGGACGCGTCACTCATGAGTGGCCGCCTTTCTCAGGGTTTGTCGGCTTGGGGTTCTGGGCCGTGATGTCCGGCTTCTTCTTGGGCTGCTTCGGGCCCGGGTTCTGCTGGCCGGCCCTGGGCTGCCGGGGCTTCTGCGGAGGGGTCGGCTTCTTGCGCTGGCTGCGCGGCTGGTTCTTGGGCTGCGCGCGCGGCGCCGGCTTGGGCGTCTCGGGCTCGATGGCCTTGAGGGGATCCTCGGTCACGGTCTTGCCGTGCTTCTTGTCACGCTCCTGCTTGGCCTTGAACGCGGGCGTGCCGGGCGCGGGGTTGTTGCGGATGACGTAGAACTGCTGACCCATGGTCCAGAAGTTCGACGTGGTCCAGTAGAAGAGGACGCCCAGCGGGAACGCCACGCCACCCACGGCGAACACGAGGGGCAGGATGTAGAGGAGCAGCTTCTGCTGCTGCGCGTACTGGCCCGTCATCGCGTCGGCCGGCATGTTCTTGCTCATGAGCTGGCGCTGCGTCGTGAACTGCGTGATGCACATGATGACGACCAGCGACATCGTGAGGACTCGCGTCTGCGTCAGGTCGGTGTTCATGAACGTGTCGGCGATACGGGCGCCGAGCAGCTTGGCCTCGGACAGCGAGGTCGCGTCACCCGCGTCGAGGAAGCCACGGGCTCCCTCGGCGCCGTTCTTGGCGGCCTGGTCGATCACGCGGAACAGCGCAAAGAAGATCGGCATCTGCAGGATCAGCGGCAGGCAGGAGGCAAACGGGTTGGTGCCCGTCTCCTTCCACAGCTTCATCTGCTCCTGGGTCAGGCGCTCACGGTCGTGCTTGTACTTCTGCTGCAGCGCCTTGATCTGCGGTTGCAGCAGCTGCATGTTGCGGCTCGACTTGATCTGCTTGACGAACAGCGGGATCAGGAGCGTGCGGATCGTCACCGTCAGACCGATGATCGACAGCACCCACGTCCACCCCGAGTCGTTGGGCAGCACGGTGGAGAAGATCCGGTGCCACACGAGCAGGACCCCGGACACGGCGTAGTACAGCGGCGTCATGATGGCGCCGCCGATGTCGCCTAGGAAGTCGAACATTCTTCTCCTCTGTGTGACTGTGGAACCGGGTCATATCCGCCCGAGCTCCACGGGTGGCATCGCAGGACGCGACGGCCGGCGAGCCAGGTGCCTCGCACCGCCCCATGAGTCTCCACGGCCTGCAAAGCGTAGGCCGAACAGGTCGGATGGTAGCGGCAGACCTGGCCGTACAGGGGGCTGATGGCGAAACGGTACGCCTTCAGCAGCCAGATCAGGATGGTCTTCATCGCTGTGCCTTCACCGTGCACCCGCGCGTGACAGCGCAGCGTCGAGGTGCTCGGCCAGCGTCGCCGACCCGGCGCCATTGGCGGCAGGCAGCGCCCGCACCACGACGCGGGAGCCCGTGGGCAGCGCGTCGACGCGCTCACGCATGAGGTGACGAAGCTGGCGCTTGACCCGGTTGCGGTCGACGGCCGATCCGACCCCCTTGCTCACGACGAAACCGACGGACGTGTGTCCGCCGGTTCCCGGGACGCTCGGTCTGAGCACGACGTGGGTGACGAGGGTCGGTTGGGCACCCCTGGCTCCACGACGGATCGTGTGCCGGAAGTCCTCCGCGCTGCGCATGCGTGAACTGCGCGCGAGCAACGGCTCAGGCGGACAGCTTGGCGCGACCCTTGCGGCGGCGATCACCGAGGATGGCGCGGCCGGCGCGGGTGCGCATGCGAAGGCGGAAGCCGTGCTTCTTGGCACGACGACGGTTGTTCGGCTGGAAAGTACGCTTGCTCACGATGCTGTCCTTACATGACGGATGCTCAAGGGGTTCGGCTCTGGCCGGTCGACGGCCACCGCTCGCCCACGACGGGATGTCGTGCCGCGGGCACGCGGCGGAAGTCGTTCTGGACGACTAGACAACGGTACGGGGGTCCACCAGACCGGTCAAACTGACCCCATACTGAGGATTTCACACCCGGTCCAGACGACACGCCGCTGCACCGCCGGCGGGTGTGGATTTTCGCTTGTATGCCTCCGGCAACGCTGCTAGCGTCACCGCGGTATCGACTTTTCCACAAGGCTGGCCTCAACCCTCGAGTTCGCATTCACACCATGTGGAAAAGCGTGTGGACACGACGAGAGGCACAGCATGACCGACGGCCAGGACTCCAGCCCCGAGGAACATCTCGCAGAGGTCTGGCAGCGGGCCGTCGACACCCTGTCACCCGGCGCGAAGGTCTGGGTCTACTCGGCCAAGCCGCTGACGCTCCACAACAACATCCTGATCGTCGCGGTCCAGGACGACCTGACACGTGCGCAGCTCGAGTCCCGCGTCCGGCCGGCGCTCGAGCACGCGATCAGCACGACGTTGCAGCAGGAGACGCGCCTCGTCGTCACGATCGAGCCCAATCTGATCGACAACTCGACTTCTCGATATGACGACATGTCGATAAATCGACACCAGCCGTTCGTGCCGGACGTCGAGGTCGACGAGGACGAGGAGGACGAGCGCGACGAGTTCGTCCCCAGCTGGGCCGAGCGCCGCACCGCCCCGCCGCGCATCGGCACGGTCGCCGAGGCCCGGCTCAATCCCCGCTACCTGTTCGAGAACTTTGTCATCGGCTCGTCCAACCGCTTCGCCCATGCCGCCGCGGTCGCCGTGGCCGAGGCACCCGGCAAGGCGTACAACCCGTTGGTCATCCACGGGGAGTCCGGACTGGGCAAGACCCACCTGCTGCACGCGATCGGTCACTACGTCCTCAACCTCTATCCCTCCTCGCGGGTCCGCTACGTCAACAGCGAGGAGTTCACCAACGACGTCATCAACGCGATCCGCGAGAACCGGACCGCGGCGCTGAAGCGGAAGTACCGCGAGATCGACGTCCTGCTGGTCGACGACATCCAGTTCCTGGAGGGCAAGGAGTCGACGCAGACCGAGTTCTTCCACACGTTCAACGCCCTGCACAACGAGAACAAGCAGATCGTCATGACGTCCGACCGTCCGCCCAAGAACCTCACGACGCTGGAGGACCGCCTGCGCAACCGGTTCGAGTGGGGCCTCACGACCGACGTCCAGCCACCCGACCTGGAGACGCGCATCGCGATCCTGCGCAAGAAGGCCGCCAACGAGAAGCTCACGGCCCCAGCCGACGTGCTCGAGTTCATCGCCAGCAAGGTGCAGACCAACATCCGCGAGCTCGAGGGCGCGCTCATCCGCGCGACGGCGTTCGCGAACCTCAACGGCACGACGGTCGACCTGCAGCTCGCGCAGATCGTGCTGAAGGACTTGATCGCCGAGGGCGAGGAGCCCGACATCACGGTCGGCATGATCATGGCGCAGACCGCGGCGTACTCGGAGTTCTCGATCGACGACCTGTGCAGCACCAACCGCAGCCGCAACCTCGTGCTCGCCCGCCAGATCGCGATGTACCTGTGCCGCGAGCTCACCGAGATGTCGCTGCCGAAGATCGGCCAGGAGTTCGGCAACCGGGACCACACGACCGTGATGCACGCCGATCGCAAAATCCGCAAGCTCATGGCCGAGAAGCACGCCGTCTACAACCAGGTCACCGAGCTGACCGCGCGCATCAAGCAGCAGGCTCGCCAGTCGTGACGGGTGGCTCGCCAACTGACCGACGAGCCCGTCCGGCGACACCCGCGCGGGCCGTGCACACCTGGGGATGGTGCTGTGGGAAACCCCACGTCTCCCGTGGACATCACCCGTCCCTGTGTGAACTCGATGTGAACGACAGGCCGACGTCCACAGGAACGTGTAGTTTCGCCGGGGTCGGCCGCACAGGTTGTCCACCGGCACAATCGCCGTGCTTGCCGGACGGAACCGGGTTGTCCACCGAATCCACAGACGCTACTACGACTACTACTGTTCTATTCATCGCGAATCCCC
>NZ_JAOPXQ010000143.1 GCF_025965075.1 Aeromicrobium sp. | reverse complement strand
GGACCCCGCGGTAGGGCCACAGGTCCGAGCCGCACACGCAGGCCGCGACTACCCGCACGATGGCGTCGGTGTCGTCACGGAGCTGTGGGTCGGGGACCTCGTCGAGGCGGATGTCACGGGGGGCGTGGAGGACGGTGGCGTGCATCTGACCATTCTGGCAGGGGCGCGGTGTGGAAGGATCGGACGCATGACTGACAACCCTGAAATCGACTTCATCGAGGGCCCCGCGCCCACCGAGCTCCAGATCACGGACATCACGGTCGGCGACGGTCCCGAGGCCGTTCCCGGCGGCATCGTCGACGTGCACTACGTCGGCGTCGAGTTCGAGACCGGAGAGCAGTTCGACGCCTCCTGGGACCGCGGCGAGTCCGCGCGGTTCCCGCTGCCCAATCTGATCAAGGGCTGGCAGGAAGGCATCCCCGGCATGAAGGTCGGCGGCCGCCGCCAGCTGGTCTGCCCGCCGCACCTGGCCTACGGCAACAACGGCCCCCTCGGTGGCAAGACCCTGGTCTTCGTCATCGACCTGCTCGGCGTCTGACCCACCGGCGCCGGTCCACCACGGTCCCGTGGTGGACCGACGCTCGTCAGCGAAGGGCGTCGACGAGGGCCGTGACGCGCTTGACCGACACGGGGAACGCGGTCCGCAGGCCCTGGGCCAGCAGGCCGACGCGCAGCTCCTCCAGCGCCCACCGCACGTGTTGCACCTCGGGGGAGAGCCGGGCCCACGGCGACAGGTCCGCCGTACGCTCGTGGAACCTCGCCTCCAGGGCCTGCGTGGCCAGGAGGTCGTCGGTCAGCGTCGCATCGAGCCGTCGCCGGGCCGCCTGCAGGTAGATCGGCAGTCGGCGCAGCTGGGCCACTCCCGCATCGCGGATGAAGCCCGGATAGACCAGCCACGACAGCTGCACCCGGACGTCCTCGCCGGCCTCGGTCTGCGGGAGCGGCACGAGATCACCCATCGCCCGCAGCGCCGCCAGCACGCTGTGCACGACCTGCTCGGTCTCGTCGTGCACCTCGGCGCGCACCGTCTCGTGCAGCAGCCCGAAGTCGACCTCCTCCCACACCGGCCCGCCGTGCCGCACCACGAGCTCCTCGATCGCGGCGAGCCACGCCTCCTCGATGACCGCGGCCGCGTCCCGGTGCGGCCCGGTCGACAGCAGCAGCTTTGAGTGCACGTCCAGCGACCGGCCGATCTGGGGCACGGGGGTCGCCATGGCGTACGACAGCAGCCGCGCCTGGCCCTTGATCATCGCGACGGACTGCTCGGCGGGGGTGTCGAGGATCCGCAGTGCCACCGAGGAGCCCTCGTCGACCAGCGCGGGATAGCCCGTCACCTGGCCCGCGGTGATCGTCGGCTCGATCGTGCCGACGTCCCATGTGCGCAGGCCCGTGCGCTCCTCCTGCCGGGCGACCGCCGTCAGGTCGGCCCGGACGTGGCTGGCCAGGGAGGCGCGCAGCTCGGCCAGGTCCTTGCCCCGCGCGAGCTCGTCACCGCCCTCCAGGACGCGGAACGTCACGCGCAGGTGCGAGGGGAGTGACCCGAAGTCGAAGTCGTCCGCCGAGACGACCGTGCCGTTGAGCAGCCGCATCTGGCGCGCGAGCTCGTCGCTGAGGTCGTTGGCGGAGGGGTCCATCGCCTCGACGAGCTGGGGGGCGAACTGGGCGGCCGGGACGAACTCGCGGCGCAGCCGCTTGGGCATCGACCGGATCAGCTCGGTGACGAGCTCGACCCGGTGGCCGGGCACGTGCCAGTCGAACGCCCGGTCGTCGACGGACAGCAGCCGCTCGACCGGCAGGTCGACCGTGACGCCGTCCTCCTGCGTGCCGGGCTCGAAGGCGTACGTCAGGGGGTACGACTCACCCTCCGAGCGCCACTCGCGCGGATACTCCGCGTCGGCATCCTCGGGGCCGCTGGACAGCATCGCGGGGTCGAACGTCAGCAGCTCCGGCTGGGTGTGCCGGGTCTTCTTCCACCACGCGTCGAAGTGCCGGGTCGAGACGACGTGCGACGGCACGCGGGCGTCGTAGAAGGCGTACAGCGTCTCGTCGTCGACCCGCAGGTCCCGGCGTCGCAGCCGGTCCTCGAGCTCCTCGACCCCCTCGATCATCCTTTGGTTGTCGGCGAAGAACCGGTGGTGCGTCCGCCACTCGCCCTGCACCAACGCGTGGCGGATGAACAGGTCGCGGGACACCACCGGGTCGATCGGCCCGAGCTGGACCAGGCGGTCGGCGACGAGCGGGATGCCGAACAGCAGGAGCTTCTCGCGCGCCATCGCCGAGCCCCGGCGGGTCGACCAGTGCGGCTCGCTGTAGGACCGGTTGATCAGGTGCTCGCCGGCGGCCTCGACCCATTCGGGCTGGATCTTGGCGGCGGTCCGACCCCACAACCGGCTGGTCTCGACGAGCTCGCCGACCATCGCCATCCGGGGCGGCTTCTTGGCCAGGCCGGAGCCGGGCCAGATCATGAACTTCGCCTGCCGGGCGCCCAGGAACTCGCGCCCGTCGGTGTCCCGCAGGCCGATGTGGGACAGCAGCCCGGCCAGCAGCGCCTGGTGGATGCGGTCCGGGTCCGCGCCGATGCTGCCGGGCTTGAGCCCCAGCTCCTTGGCCGTGCGGCGCAGCTGGGAGTGGACGTCGTGCCACTCGCGGATCCGCAGCCAGTGCAGCCACTCGTCGCGGCACATGCGCCGGAACGCCGAGCTCGACAGCTCGTCGCGCATCTCCCGGATGTACTTCCACAGGGTCAGGTACGACAGGAAGTCCGAGTCCGGCTCGCGGAACCTGCGGTGCATCTCGTCGGCCGCCTGCTGGTGCTCCAGCGGGCGCTCGCGCACGTCCTGGATCGACATCGCCGAGACGATGACGAGGACGTCGGCGAGACAGCCGAGCTGGTCGGCGGCCAGCAGCATGCGCGCCAGCCGGGGGTCGGTCGGCAGCGTCGACATGCGACGGCCGATCTTGGTGAGCTTCTGGCCCTCCATCGCGCCGAGCTCGTAGAGCAGGTTGAGCCCGTCACTGACGGAGCGGGAGTCCGGCGGGTCGAGGAATGGGAAGTCCTTGATCTCACCGAGCTCCAAGGACGCCATCTGCAGCAGCACGGACGCCAGGTTGGTCCGCTGGATCTCCGGATCGGTGAACTCGGGCCGACCGTCGTGGTCCTCCTCGGAGTAGAGCCGGATGCAGATGCCGTCCGCGACCCGTCCGCACCGGCCCGCCCGCTGCGATGCGCTGGCCCGGGAGATCGGCTCGATCGGCAGCCGCTGCACCTTGAGCCGCTGGCTGAAGCGGGAGATGCGGGCGAACCCGGGGTCGATGACGTACCGGATGCCCGGGACCGTCAGGGACGTCTCCGCGACGTTGGTCGCGAGCACGATCCGGCGGCCGGGGTGGCTGCTGAAGATCTTCTGCTGGTCGGCCGCGGCGAGGCGTCCGTACAGCGGGAGGATCTCGGTGCGCGGGTACTTCTTGCCGGTCAGGAACTCCGCGGCGTCGCGGATCTCCCGCTCGCCCGACAGGAACACCAGGATGTCGCCCTCGAGGGGGAGCTCGGAGACCGCGTGCGCGATCGCCTCGAGCTCGTTGTCCGAGCCCGTGTCGGCGATCGGCCGGTAGCGGACCTCGACGGGGAACGTCCGTCCGCTGACCTCGATGACCGGTGCGTCGAACATCTCCGCGAAGCGCTCGACGTCGATCGTCGCCGAGGTGATGACGACCTTGAGGTCGGGACGCCGGGGGAGCAGCTGCTTGAGGTAGCCCAGCAGGAAGTCGATCGACAGGGAACGCTCGTGCGCCTCGTCGATGATGATCGTGTCGTAGCGGGACAGCCGGCGGTCCCGCTGCAGCTCGGCCAGCAGCAGGCCGTCGGTCACCAGCCGGATCGCGGTGTCCTCGCGGGTCTGGTCGTCGAACCGGACGGCGTACCCGACCTCCGCACCGAGCTCGACCTCGCACTCGTCGGCGATCCGCTTGGCGACCGAGCGGGCCGCGATCCTCCGCGGCTGGGTGTGCGCGATCGACCGGCGGCCCAGCTCGTAGGCGATCTTGGGCAGCTGGGTCGTCTTGCCGGATCCGGTCTCACCGGCGACGACGACGACCTGGTGGTCGCGCATCGCGGCGGCGATGTCGTCGTGGCGGTCACTGATCGGCAGTGCGGGGTCGTACACGATCTTCATGGGTGCGTCGCCTTTACTTCAGGCCCAGCGAGTCGGCGAACAGGAGGTAGCCGACAAAGGCTACGACGTCGAGCAAGGTGTGGGCGACCACGAGGGGCAGGACGCGCCGGGTGCGGTGGAACCAGTAGCCGAACACCAGGCCCATCACGAAGTTGCCGATCCCGGGTCCGACGCCCTGGTAGAGGTGATAGCTTCCCCGCAGCGCGGCCGCGGCGACGATCGTGGCGGCCGCCGACCAGCGCAGCTGGCGCAGCCGCGTCATCAGGTAGCCGATCACGACGACCTCCTCGACCAACGCGTTCTGCACCGCCGCGAGGACCAGCACCGGCACGGTCCACCAGTACGACGTGTCCGGAGCCGGGATGACCTGTGCCGTGACGCCCAGCAGCCGCCCGAGGCCGTACAGCGCGAGGCCGGGGATGCCGATGCCGAGGAACAGCAGGCCGCCCCACAGCGCGTCGTGCCGCGGGCGGGACAGGTCGAGGCCGATCCGCTGGGTGACCCGCTCCTTCACGGGATCGGCGGACAGCAGGTAGAGCGCCAGAGCCACGATGACGAGCGCGAACCCGATGCCCAGCACCTGGTAGACGAAGTCGAAGACCTCGCGGGAGTCCTGCGAGGCGTTGAGCGTCGCGGTCTGGCCCTTGAGCCCGCCGTCGGCGGTGGCCTTGCGGATCAGCGAGACGAAGGAGTAGACCCCGGACGCGCCGAGCGAGAGCCCGAGGACGATCCAGACCTCGGCCTTCAGGCGTCGGTCAGACACCGATCACAGGTCGTCCGTGCTGAAGGTGTCGCAGGAGTTGGCGGTGCCGCCCTCGTAGCCGGCCATGAACCACTTCTGGCGGGACTCGCTCGAGCCGTGCGTCCACGTGTCCTGGTTGACGTTGCCGCCGCCGAGGGACTCCTGGATGTGGTCGTCGCCGACCGCGGCGGCCGCCGAGAGCGCCGAGTCGATGTCGTCCTGGGTCAGCGGCTGGAGCAGCGTGTTGCCCTCGGAGTCCTCGGTCGTCGACGCGTGCTTGGCCCACACCCCGGCGAAGCAGTCGGCCATGAGCTCGATGCGGACGCCTCCGCTCAGCGGACCGGTCTTGCCGTCCTGTCCCTTCTCCAGGAAGCCCAGGATGTTCTCGACGTGGTGGCCGTACTCGTGCGCCACGACGTACTCCTGCGCGAGCGCCCCGTCGTCGGCACCGAACCGGCTCGTCAGCTCGTCGAAGAAGCTCGCGTCGATGTAGACGCGCTCGTCGCTGGGGCAGTAGAACGGCCCGGTCTGGTTGGACGCCGTGCCGCAGGGCGACTGCGTCGCGCCGGAGTAGAGGACGGTCTTGGCCGCGCGGTACTGGCGGCTGACGTCGGCGGGCAGCGCGTCGTTCCAGTAGTCCTGCACGCTGTTGACGGTGCCGATGACGCGGCACGTGTCGTCACGGTTGGCGTCGGCCCCCGTCTTGCACTGCTCGAAGCTCTGCGTGGACGCCTCGCCGCCCGGTTGCACCTGGCTGGTGTCGAACGGGCTGCTGCTGCCGGTGATCGACGAGAGGTCGACGCCGAGGAACGCCCCGATGAGCACGATGACCAGTCCGCCGATGCCGCCGCCGATCGCGAGCCCGCCGCGCGAGCCCCCGCCGGTGACCTGACTCGTGTCGAGGTTCGCACCCTCGTTGAAGCTCATGCGCTGCAGTCTACGCACGGCGGGACCGCCTCGCCGCGGATAGTGTCGGCGTGTGACGACGACACATGCGACCCCCGGTCTTGCCATGCCAGAGGGGCTCTCGGCCGGCGACGCGGCCCGGTTGAAGGGCCTGCGCAGGATGCGCGCGCTGGCCCTGTCGCTCCTGGTGCTCGCCGCGGTGATCTACGTCCTGACCCGCCATCACGACACGGGATGGCTGGGCTACGTCAACGCGGGCTCGGAGGCGGCGATGGTCGGGGCGATCGCCGACTGGTTCGCGGTCACGGCGCTGTTCCGGCACCCGCTCGGCCTGCCGATCCCGCACACCGCAATCATCCCGAACCGCAAGGAGTCGCTGGGGGAGAGCCTGCAGGAGTTCGTCGCCGACAACTTCCTGCGTGAGGACGTCATCCGCGAGCGGATCGCGTCGGCCGGGGTGGGGCACCGCGTCGGGGAGTGGCTGGTCGAGGGTAATCACGCCGATCGGCTGGTGCGCGAGGGGTCGCGGGTGCTGTCGGACGCGCTGTCCCACGTCCAGGAGAGCGACGTGGCAGCCCTCATCGAGCAGGCCCTGATCCCGCGGCTCCAGGAGGAGGAGCTCAGCCCGGTGGTCGGCCAGCTGATGGAGGAGGTGCTGCGTGACGACGCGCACCGCGGCCTGGTCGACCTCGCGGTCGACGAGCTCGGCCGGTGGCTGCTGCACAACCACGACGAGGTTGCCGCGCTGATCGAGAACCGGGCCCCGTCCTGGACCCCGCAATGGCTCGACAAACGGGTGGCGACGTGGGTCCACGAGCAGATCGTCGAGTGGGTCGCCGACATCGGCCGCACCCCCGATCACAACGCGCGCATCGCCCTCGACAAGTGGCTCCGGCAGCTCGCCCACGACCTGCAGCACCAGCCCGAGACGATGGAGCGATTCGAACGCCTGAAGGTTCGGATGCTCGACCAGCCGCGGGTCAGCACGACCTCGATCCAGCTGTGGGACGCCCTGCGCCGCGCCCTCATCGGCTCGCTCGGCGACGAGACCGGTCTGCTGCGCACTCGCGCAAAGGAAGAGCTGGACAAGCTCGGCCGGCGGCTCATCGACGAGCCCGGTCTCGCCGCGCGGGTCGACACGACGATCTCCGACGTCGCGGCGTACGCCGTCAACCACTACGGGCACGAGGTCGCCACGATCATCTCCGCCACGGTCAACCGGTGGGACGGCAAGGAGACCGCCGACCGCATCGAGCTGCACGTCGGACGGGACCTGCAGTTCATCCGGATCAACGGCACGGTGGTGGGCGGGCTGGCCGGCGTCGCGATCCACGCGATCTCGTCGCTGCTCTGACTCTCGACCTCGGGTCCAGACTCGTCCACAAGTGTGGAAAACCTGTGGGTAACCCTCTCCAGCCTGTGGGTGACGTACATCACATTGTGGAAAGCTGTCTCGAACTCAAGATGTTCGAGAAAAGAATTTCGAGAAAATGGTCACCAAGTCCCTTGCGCGGGCCGCGTACCCGGGCTTACAACGGTCATAAGCACTCCTTTGGGAGGGCAAAGAACGGATCAAGATCCAGTTCCACGGTCGGCGACGCAAGTCAATGACAGTCACCCAGTGATGTGGGAGACGGAGCCGGGGGAGGATACGGGAATGAGAGAGTCATCACGCTTGATCACTGAGGCCCCGGGAACTCATACTTCCCGGGGCCTCAGCCGCATTCTACGGCCATCCACCTAGAGGCTCGCGGCGACGACCCTGATCGGCAGGATCGCGCGCCAGCCCGGCCTCCGGAAGGCGCCAAGCCCACGGCGGGACCCCCACACATGAACGTCTTCGGGCCGGGATAGTCCTGAAACGCCGGGCTGTCACCGTGGGACGAGCCCACCGGTGTCATGACCTCGGTCAGGGGTTTGCTAGAGTTCAGTGCTGCACCGCGCCCCGCTTGTGGGGCGCATGTCCGGGTGGCGGAATGGTAGACGCGCTAGCTTGAGGTGCTAGTGCCCTGTAAGGGGCGTGGGGGTTCAAGTCCCCCCTCGGACACCGAA
>NZ_JAOPXQ010000093.1 GCF_025965075.1 Aeromicrobium sp. | reverse complement strand
TCCGCAGGTCGGGCTTGTCGGAGCCGAACCGACGCATCGCGTCGGCGTACGTCATGTGCGGGATCGGGGTCGGGATGTCGTAGCCGACGAGGGCCCACATCTTCGTGAGGATGCCCTCCATCAGCTCGATGATGTCGGCCTGCTCGACGAAGCTCATCTCGATGTCGAGCTGGGTGAACTCGGGCTGGCGGTCGGCGCGGAAGTCCTCGTCGCGGTAGCAGCGCGCGATCTGGTAGTAGCGCTCCATGCCGCCGACCATCAGGAGCTGCTTGAACAGCTGCGGGCTCTGCGGCAGGGCGTACCAGCTGCCGGGCTTGAGCCGCGCCGGGACCAGGAAGTCGCGGGCGCCCTCGGGCGTCGACCGGGTCAGCGTCGGGGTCTCGATCTCGACGAAGTCGCGGCCGGCCAGCACCTCGCGGGCGGCGGCGTTGACCTTGCTGCGCAGGCGGATCGCGGCGGCGGGTCCGCTGCGGCGCAGGTCGAGGTAGCGGTACTTCAGGCGCGCCTCCTCGCCGACGTCAACGTGGTCGTCGATCGGGAACGGCAGCGGGGCCGAGGCGCTGAGGATCTCGACGTCCTCCGCGATGACCTCGATGTCACCGGTCGGGATGCCGGCGTTCTCGTTGCCGGCGGGACGCTGCTGGACCGTGCCGACGATCTTGAGGCAGTACTCCGAGCGCAGCTGGTGCGCGACCTCCTCGCGGACCACGACCTGCACGACGCCCGAGGCCTCGCGGATGTCGATGAAGGCGACGCCGCCGTGGTCTCGCCGTCGCGCGACCCATCCGGCGAGCGTGACCTGCTGACCGATGTGGTCGGTGCGCAGGCTTCCGGCGTCATGGGTGCGGATCACGTGTTCTGCTCCTTGGAGAGGATGTTCGGGGTGAGGTCTTCTGATGGGGGGGCCCACCGGTCCGGGTCGGCGTCGACCTGGTCGCCGCTGCGGATGTCCTTGACCGCGGATGGGGGGAACCAGACGTACGGGATGCCGCGCTTCTCGGCGGTCTGGATCTGCTTGCCGAGCTTGTCGGCCCTGGCCGCGACCTCGGTGGGGATGCCGCGCGCGCGCAGACGCCCGGCGATCGCGTTGCTCTCGGCGCGGGTCTCCTCGGCGTCGACCACGACGAGCACGGCCGACGGCACGGAGCGGGAGGCCGACAGGGCGAGCGGGACGAGCAGGCGGGAGACGCCGAGCGAGATCCCGACACCGGGGTACGTCGACCGGCGATCCTGCGCGAGCTTGTCGTAGCGGCCGCCCGAGCAGATCGAGCCGAGGTGCTCCCAACCCTCGAGGCGGGTCTCGAACACCGTGCCGGTGTAGTAGTCCAGGCCGCGGGCGATGCGCAGGTCGGCCGTGACGGTGACGCCCTCGACGCCGGAGGCGCCGTCGATGACCTGTGCGAGCTCCGACAGCCCCTCGGCGAGCAGCTCGTGCTCCACCCCGAGCGCCTCGACCCGGGCGACGAACGACGTGTCGGTCGTGACGATCTCGGCGAGGGCGAGGACCTTGTCGGCCTGCTTGGCGTCGAGGCCCTGCTCGAGCAGGAGGTCGCGGATCTTGTCGGCCGGGACCTTGTCGAGCTTGTCGACGACCTGCATCACGGCGGCGGGGTCGGTCAGGCCGAGCCCGAGGTAGAACCCCTCGAGGATCTTGCGGTTGCTGACCTGCAGGGTGGCGGTGGGGATCGGCAGCCCGGCCAGCGCCTCGGCCATGACCCTGGCGACCTCGACGTCGAAGTGGAACGGCAGCACGTCGCGGGCGACGATGTCGATGTCGGCCTGGGTGAACTCGCGGAAGCGTCCCTGCTGCGGGCGCTCGCCGCGCCACACCTTCTGGATCTGCCAGCGCCGGAACGGGAACTCGAGCTTGCCGGCGTTCTCCAAGACGTACCGGGCGAACGGCACCGTCAGGTCGTAGTGCAGCGCCAGCTCGGCGGGCTCGGCGTCGGCGGAGGCCAGCCGCTTGACGGCGTAGACCTCCTTGTCGATCTCGCCCTTGCGCAGCAACACGTCCAGCGGCTCGACGGCGCGGGTCTCGATGTTGGCGAAGCCGTGCAGCTCGAACGTCCGCCGCAGGTGGTCGAGGACCTGCTGCTCGACGATCCGCTCGCGGGGCAGGAACTCCGGGAACCCGGAGAGCTTGGTGGCCATCAGGCACCCAGCTCCGACAGGAAGGGGTTGGTCGCGCGCTCGCGGCCGACCGAGGTCTGACCGCCGTGGCCGGGCAGCACCACGACGTCGTCGGCCAGCGGCAGGACGCGATCGCGCAGGCTGTCCTGCATCTGCGGGTGCGATCCGCCGGCCAGGTCCGTCCGTCCGATCGAGCCCGCGAACAGGAAGTCGCCGGAGAACATGATCTGCGAGACCTCCTCGGGCCCGTCGTAGTCGACGCGGTAGAACACCGTGCCGGGCGTGTGGCCGGGCACGTGGTCGACGGTGAAGGTCAGCCCGTCGACCTCGATCCGTGCGCCGTCGACCGCATCACGTACGTCCGAGGGCTCGGTGAACTCGGGTAGGTCGTCCATGCCGAGCTGCGTGCGGAGCATCGCCGCGGACGGGCCGGAGATCGCGGCCATCGGGTCGCTGAGCAGGTGCCGGTCGGCGGGGTGGATCCACACGGGGCAGTCGAACTCGGCCGCGACGTCCTGCGCGTTCCACATGTGGTCGAAGTGTCCGTGGGTGATCAGCACCGCGAGGGGCTTGAGGTTGTGCTCGGCGACGACCTGGCGCACGCCCTCGATCGAGTCCATGCCGGGATCGACGATGGCGCAGCCGGCGCCCGGACCCCGCGACACGAAGTAGCAGTTCGCCTGCAGCGGACCGGCCGAAAATGACGTGAGAAGCACGTGCCACAGGGTACGCGAGGCGGGTGTGCGCACTCCACGCTGCCATCCACCTAGACTGTGGTTCATGAGTTCTGCGCCCACGAACCCCTGGGGTCGTGTCGACGACGATGGCAACGTCTATGTGAAGACCGCCGACGGTGAACGACTGATCGGCCAGTGGCCCGGGGGTGACCCCGCTGAGGCCATGTCGTTGTACGTCCGCCGTTACGAGGGACTCGAGGTCGAGGTCGACCTGCTCGAGAAGCGGCTCGAGGGTGGCACCGTCTCCCCCGACGACGCCGCGAAGGCCGTCACGAAGGTGCGCGCCCTCCTGGTCGACGCCCAGGCGATGGGCGATCTCGACGCGCTGGTCAAGCGGCTCGACGCGCTGCAGCCCGCGATCGACAAGCATCGCGAGGAGCGCAAGGCTGAGCGCGCCGCCAAGGTCGCCGAGGCGCAGACCGAGAAGACCCGGATCGCCGAGGCGGCCGAGAAGATCGCCGCCGGCAACGACTGGAAGTCCGGCGCCGACAAGCTGCGCGCCCTCCTCGACGAGTGGAAGGCGCTCCCCCGGCTGAGCAAGTCCGCCGACGACGCGCTGTGGCACCGGTTCAGCTCGGCCCGCACGACGTACACCCGTCACCGCAAGGCCCACTTCGGCGAGCAGTCGACGCAGCGCGACGCGGCCAAGGTGACCAAGGAGAAGCTCATCGTCGAGGCCGAGGCGCTGTCGACGTCGACCGAGTGGGGTCCGACGGCCGGCAAGTACCGCGACCTGATGGCCGAGTGGAAGAAGGCCGGCTCGGCCCCCCGCAACGTCGAGGACAAGCTCTGGAAGAAGTTCCGGGCCGCGCAGGACGCGTTCTTCACGGCGCGCGACGAGGCCAACGAGGCGCTGGACGCCGAGTACGAGGTCAACGCCGAGAAGAAGCTCGAGATCCTCGCCGACGCCGAGAAGCTCCTGCCGATCAAGAACGTCGACGCCGCCCGCAAGGCGTGGCTCGACATCGCCGACCGGTGGGAGGCCGCCGGCAAGGTGCCCCGCGCCAAGATCGGTGAGTTCGAGGGCCGGATCCGCAAGATCGAGCAGGCCATCAAGGACGCGACCGAGAGCCAGTGGAAGAAGACCGATCCGGAGAAGTCCGCTCGGGCCGACGACATGATCTCCAAGCTCCAGCGCGCGATCGACGAGGTGCAGGCCAAGCTCGACGCCGCCGAGGCCAAGGGCGACACCAAGAAGGCCAAGGACCTCACGTCCGACCTCGAGTCCAAGCAGGCCTTCCTCGAGATGGCGAAAAAAGCCCAAGCCGACTTCTCCTAACCTCTCCGCCGACGCGCGGGTTACGCCCGCCGACGCGTGGGTTACGACGCGCGGTCTGTGGACGATGAGATCGACGGATGCCGGACATCGCCGTTTGATCGATGCATGTCCGAACTCCTCAACGACGGATTCCCCTTCACGGTGTTGCAGGGGCGCGATCTGGGTTTCGCGCCGAAAGAGCTCAGGCGAATGCACGACGAGATGGTGCTTCGCCGTGAGTTCCGCGGCGTGTACGTCGACGCGCGTGTGCCCGACTCGCGAAGGGGTCGCCTGCGCGCCATCAGCCTCGTGACGCCCGACAACGCGGTTGTGTGTGACGAGACAGCCGCATGGGTCAGGGGCCTCGACGTCTTCTCCCCCGGCACACGCCACGACTTCACGCCCGCCATCGTCGTCAGGCACGGCGGTGCCAGAATCTCGCGTCCCGGGAGCCGCGGTCGACAGGCGATCATCTCGCCCGATGACATCGAGTTCGTGGATGGTCTCTACGTGACCACGGCCGTGAGGACGGTCTCGGACCTGCTGCGGAAGATGTACCGGCCGTACGCACTCGCAGCCGCCGACGCGTTTGCGGCCGCTGGTCTGGTGGTCGTGCAGGACGTCAACGAGTACGTCGCGCGGCTCAAGGGCTTCCGCGGCATCGTGCAGGCACGGAGCCTTGCCGCGATCATCGAGCCCAAGACACAATCGCCCGGCGAGTCGTGGCAACGCTTGCGCATGCTCGACGCCGGATTCCCGCCTCCTGATCCGCAGTTCGAGATCGTCGACGACTTCGGTCGTTCCTACTACATCGATCTGCCCTACCCGGACCTCCTCATCGGGGCGGAGTACGACGGCCGGGAATTCCACACTGACGAAGCACACAGACTTCACGACTCGGAACGTCGTGACTACCTCAGCGAGATCTACGGTTGGCGATGGGTCATCGGCAACCGCTCCCGGATATTCGGACCCGATACGTCCTTCGAGGACGAGCTCGGCGCCCTGCTCGGGATCAAGCCCCTTTCGCGCTGGTGGGGCGCGCGGGAACAACCCGCGCGTCACGCGGCGTAACCCACGCCTCACCCGGCGTAACCCACGCGTCAGCGGGCGGGGGTCAGGAGGTGAGGCGGTAGACGTCGAAGACGCCCTCGACGGTGCGTACGGCCGACAGCACGTGGCCGAGGTGCTTGGGGTCGGCCATCTCGAAGGTGAACTTGGACTTCGCGACCCGGTCCCGGCCGGTCGACAGCGACGCCGACAGGATGTTGACGTGCTGATCGGAGATGACCCGGGTGATGTCGCTGAGCAGCCGCGGCCGGTCCAGCCCCTCGACCTGCACCGCGACGAGGAACGTGCTCTTGCCGGTCGGCGCCCACCGCACCTCGACGAGGCGCTCGGGCTGGCTCCGCAGCGCCTTCAGGTTGACGCAGTCCGTGCGGTGCACCGACACGCCCGCACCCCGAGTCACGAAGCCCTCGACCGAGTCGCCGGGCACCGGCGTGCAGCACCGGGCGAGCTTGACCAGGACGTCCCCGTCGACACCCTCGACGATGACCCCGGCGTCGCGGTTCTCGGTGCGCGGCCGGCGCGAGCCGACACCCGGCAGGGTCGTGGCCTCCGCCAGGTCCTCCTGCGCGCCCTCACGACCGCCGGCGAGGTCGATGACCCGCTCGACGACGCTCTGCGCCCCGACGTTGCCCTCACCGACCGAGGCGTACAACGTCGAGACGTCCGGCAGGTGCAGCTCCTGCGCGACGGTCGACAACGTCTCGTGCTTGAAGAGCCGGTGCAGCGGCAGCCCCTCCTTGCGCATCTGCTTGGCGATCAGGTCCTTGCCGCGCTCGATGGCCTCCTCACGGCGCTCCTTGGTGAACCACTGCCGGATCTTGTTGCGCGCCCGCGGGCTGGCGACGAACTCGAGCCAGTCCCGGCTCGGCCCGGCGTCGGGCGACTTCGAGGTAAACACCTCGACGACGTCGCCGCTCTCCAGCCTCGACTCCAAGGACACCAGCCGGCCGTTGACCCGCGCGCCGATGCAGGCGTGCCCGACCTCGGTGTGCACGGCATACGCGAAGTCGACCGGCGTCGAGTCGGCCGGCAGCTGGATCAGGTCACCCCGCGGCGTGTACGCATACACGCCCGCGCTGTTCATCTCGAACCGCAACGAGTCCAGGAAGTCGACCGAGTCCTCGGTCTCGGACTGCCAGTCCAGCAGCTCGCGCAGCCACAGCATGTCGTTGCTGTCGGGGCTCTTGCCGCCCTTGGTCCCGGCGGTCCCGTCCTCCTTGTACTTCCAGTGCGCCGCGACGCCGTACTCGGCCCGGCGGTGCATCGCGTTGGTACGGATCTGCAGCTCGACCGGCTTGCCCTGCGGGCCGATGACGGTGGTGTGCAGCGACTGGTACATGTTGAACTTCGGGACCGAGATGTAGTCCTTGAACCGTCCGGGGATCGGGTTCCACCGCGCGTGCAGCACGCCGAGGACGCCATAACAGTCCGCGACCGAGTCGACCAGGATCCGCACGCCCACGAGGTCGAAGATCTCGGAGAACTCGCGGCCGCCGAGCAGCATCTTCTGGTAGATCGAGTAGTAGTGCTTGGGCCGGCTCGACACCTTGGCCTTGAGCTTGACGTGCCGCAGGTCGGACTCGACGTCGCTGACGACGCGCTCGAGGAACTGCTCGCGCGACGGCGCCCGGTCGGCGACCAGCCGGACGATCTCGTCGTAGACCTTGGGGTGCAGCGTCGCGAACGCGAGGTCCTCGAGCTCCCACTTGATCGTGTTCATGCCGAGGCGGTGAGCCAGCGGTGCGAAGATCTCGATCGTCTCGCGCGCGATGCGCTCCTGCTTGTCCTGCCGCAGGTAGCGCAGCGTCCGCATGTTGTGCAGCCGGTCCGCGAGCTTGATGACGAGCACCCGGATGTCGCGGCTCATCGCCACGACCATCTTGCGGATCGTCTCGGACTGGGCCGAGTCGCCGTACTTGACCTTGTCGAGCTTCGTCACGCCGTCGACGAGCTGACGGACCTCGTCGCCGAAGTCGGCGGTCAGCTGGTCGAGGGTGTATTCGGTGTCCTCGACGGTGTCGTGCAGCAGCGCCGCGCACAGCGTCGGCGCGGTCATGCCCAGCTCGGCGAGGATCGTCGCCACCGCGAGCGGGTGGGTGATGTACGGATCGCCGCTCTTGCGCTTCTGCCCGGCATGGGCACGGTTCGCGACGTCGTAGGCCTTCTGGATCGCCGCGATCTCACCCTTGGGGTGCGTCGCCCGGTAGACCTTGATCAGCGGGTCGAGGACCGTGTCGGCGGACCCGGACTTGCTGCCGCCGATGCGGGCCAGCCGGTTGCGCACGCGCGCGGAAGCCGGGGCCGAGTCGGTGTTCTTGGACTCCGCCGGGGGTGCTTCGATGCGATCGGCCACGCGTGCTCCTTCTGCTGCCCAGTCTAGTGGGTATGCGGGAGTCGGCAGGCCACGTCAGCCCTGCAGACCGCTGACGAGGGTCGCCGCGGCGCCGAGGACCAGCACGGCGACGAGCACGAGGGCGACGATGCGTGCCTGATGGTTGTTCATGGCTCTCGATTCGTGGTGGGTTCAGTACGTCCGGAGGGCGCCGCAGCCGACGGGTGCCAGCCGCTGCTGGCCGCCGAGTGCCGCGATCTCGATGAGGACGAGGTTACCGGCCACGACCCCCCCGGCCTGACCGACGAGGTCTGCGGCCGCGAGCATCGTGCCACCCGTGGCGAGCACGTCGTCGACCACCAGGACGCGGGCGCCCGGGACGATCGCGTCGACGTGCATCTCCAGGACCGCCGAGCCGTACTCCAGGTCGTACGCCGTGGAGAGCGTCGTGGCGGGCAGCTTGCCGGTCTTGCGGACCGGGACGAACCCGGCGCCGAGCCGCAGCGCGATCGACGGGCCGAACAGGAAGCCCCGCGCCTCGATCCCCACGACCACGTCGATCGGGCCGAGGCCCTCGGCGTGGACCACGAGGGCGTCGATGACGTCGGTCAGGGCCGTGTGGTCGCCCAGCAGCGGCGTGATGTCACGGAACGTGACGCCGGGCTCGGGCCAGTCCTCGATCGGACGGACCAGCTGGTCGATGACGGTGTCGAGGTCGCTCATGGCGATCCTTCCGGATGGAACAGCAGGCCCCGTGGGACGAACCCACGGGGCCTGCTGAGGGGATGTGTCAGGACTTGCCGTTCAGGTCGACCTTGCACTCGCTCTTGGCGTGCTTCTCGATCGCCTTGGAGGCCTTCTCGAACTCGGCGTCGCTGAGCTTCTGCAGATCGGTGGCGAGCGACTGCAGCTTGCTGACGTCGACACCCTCGGGGATCTGGCCGGACTGGATCTTGGCCAGGTCGGTCAGCTTGATGCCGGCGTCCTTGAGCCCGTCCTCGACCGTCGTGACGGCGTTGTCGAGCTTCTTCCAGTCGGCGGTCAGCGAGTCGGGCGACTCGGCGGCGAGCTTGTGGAAGGTCTTGAACGCTTTGTCGAGCTGGCCGATGTCACCCGAGTCGAGCCCACCGAACGTCTTGGACGCGGTCTTGATGTCCTTGCAGTAGTCGCTGTCAGCGCCACCGTCGTCGCTGCCGCCGCACGCGGCGAGCGAGGTGCCGAGCAGGACTACGCCGGCCACAGCCAGGGAGATCTTCATGGTTGCTCCTCTACTACGACGGAAACCGGGACCGTCCCGCGTCGCTGTTCGGTTGGATCAGGATGGCATGTCGCTCAAGCGCCCGGGTCAGGACCCGCCCCGGCCCCGCTGTGAGCGCGGCTTGCGTGACGGCTGCGCGCGCTTGGCGGCGGCCGACGACGCGACGGGGCGGTGCGGCGCCGCGGCTGCGGTGGCCGGGACCGGGGTCTCGGCCTCCTTGGCACGACGGGCGAGGACCCGGGCGGTCTGCGCCCGGATCGCCGGCTCGCGCTCCTTGAGCTGCGAGGCCAGCGGCGTCGCCAGGAAGATCGACGAGTACGTCCCGGCGAGCATGCCGACGAACAGGGCCAGGGCCAGGTCCTTCAACGGGCCGGAGCCGAGGATCGCGACGCCCGCGAACAGCAGGGCCGCGACCGGCAGCAGCGCCGTGATCGAGGTGTTGATCGACCGCACCAGCGTCTGGTTGAGCGCCAGGTTGGCCTGCTCGGAGTATGTCTTGGTGGTCGACTTGAGGATCCCGCGGGTGTTCTCCCGCACCTTGTCGAACACGACCACCGTGTCGTAGAGCGAGTAGCCCAGGATCGTCAGCAGGCCCGTGACCGTCGCCGGGGTGACCTCGAAACCGGACAGCGAGTAGACGCCGGCCGTGATCACCAGGTCGTGCGCCAGCGCCACGACGCCGGCGACCGACATCCGCCACTCGCGGAAGTAGGCCCAGATGAACAGCACGACGATGACCAGGAAGACGATCAGGCCGGTCAGTGCTTTGGTCGCGACCTGCTTGCCGTACGTCGGGCCGATGAGGTTCTGGCTGACCTCCTCCGCACCTGCGTCGGTCAGGGCCTCGGTGACGGTCGTCGCCTCGTCCTGCGTCAGCGCGCGGGTCTGGATCCGCAGCGAGTCGTTGCCCGAGGTCTGCACCGTCGGGTCGGCGGCGTCCGGGACACCGGCGTCCTCGACCGCGTTGGTCAGCTTGTCGACCGTCGCGGTGTCGTTCGTCTGCACCTGGGCGGTGAACTCGACGCCGCCCTTGAACTCCACGCCGTAGTTGAAGCCGCGGAAGATGAAGGCGAGCGCCGCCACGATGACGATGGCCGCCGAGATGGCGTAGAAGACCTTGCGGCGTCCGACGAAGTCGAACGAGACCCGGCCCTCGTACAGGTTCTGCCCGAACGAGCTGAGCGTGCCCATCAGTTGGCCTTTCCGCCGGTGCGGACGGTGTCCGCACGCGCTGTGTCGGTGCGAGCCGGGCTCGTACGGGCGATCTCGGAGACCTTGCGGCCCGAGATGCCCAGGTGGGCGGCGTCGAGGCCGGAGAGCTTGTGCCCCTGGCCGAAGAACTTCGTCCGCGCCAGCAGCGAGACGAGGGGCTTGGTGAACAGGAACACCACGACGATGTCGATCAACGTGGTCAGGCCGAGCGCGAACGCGAAGCCCCGCACGACGCCGATCGCGAAGATGAACAGCGTCAGCGCGGCGAGGATCGACACCGCGTCGGCGGCCAGGATCGTGCCACGGGCGCGCACCCAGCCGGCCTCGACGGCCAGCCGCAGGGACCGCCCGTCGCGCACCTCGTCACGGATGCGCTCGAAGAACACGATGAACGAGTCGGCGGTGATGCCGATCGCCACGATGAGTCCGGCGATGCCCGGCAGCGTCAGGGTGAACCCGACGCCCTGGCCCAGCAGCAGCACCATGACGTACGTCAGCGCGCCAGCCACGAGCAGCGAGCCGATGATGACCAGGCCCAGCCCGCGGTAGTAGAACAGGCAGTAGACCACGACCAGGAGCAGGCCGATGATGCCGGCGACGAGCCCGGCCTTGAGCTGGGTGCCGGCCAAGGAGGGCCCGATCTCCTCGCTGCCGTTGACGCCGAACGTCAGCGGCAGGGAGCCGAACTTGAGCTGGTTGGCCAGCTCCTTGGCGGTCGTCGCGTTGAAGCTGCCGCTGATCTCCGAGACGCCGTCCCGGATGATCGCCTGCGAGGACGGTGCGGTGATCGATTCACCGTCGAGCACGACGGCGAACCGGTTCTGCCCCGGGGTCAGCGCCGTCGTCACGGTCTTGAAGACGTCCTTGCCCTCACCCTTGAGCTTGATCTGGACGGTCCACTGCGCGGTCTGCGTGTTGTACTGCGGCGACGCACTCTTGATGTCGGAGCCCGGGATGACCGTGGGGCTGAGGATCTGCACCTCACCGGTCTTGGTGTCGCAGGTGACCAGCGGCTTGTCGGCGACGTCGTCGACGGCCAGCCCCTTGGGTGAGCAGACGAAGCCGGCTGCCTCCCTCTGGAGGGCGGCGATGCCGGGCTGGACCGACTTGGGCAGCGTGTCGAGGCCCTCGGTCTCGGCCTTGATCATCTGGTCGAGGCTCAGCTTGCTCCAGTCGATCGCGTCGATCGTCTTCTGGTCCTTGGCCGTGTCGGCCTTCTTGGCCGCGCCGGTCAGGTTGCCGGCCCACAGCAGGCGGAACCGCAGCTGCGCGGTCTTGCCGACCTGGTCGACGATGTTGGCCTTCTTCTCGCCGGGGATCTCGATGATGATCTGGTTGCCACCCTGCGTCGTCACCTCGGCCTCGGTCACGCCGCTGGCGTTGACCCGCTGGTCGATGATGTTGCGCGCCTGGTCGAGCTTGTCCTTCGTGATGCTGCCCGAATCGGTCTTGGCCTGCAGCGAGATGCGGGTGCCGCCCTCGAGGTCAAGCCCCAGCTTGGGCTTCCAGGCGCTGTCGTCACCCTTCTTGGTGTTCAGGTCGATCAGCGCGACGAGGCCGTAGAGCACGACCAGGGCGGCGAGGAACAGCGTCAGCGTCCGCTTGGGACGCGGCAGATTGCTGTTGCGGGTGTTCTTGGCGGCCATCAGAGCTCGGTGCCCGTCTCAGGATCCGTGGCGGTCCCGTCGGGGACGACCCGCGAGACGGCGTGGCGGTTGACGGTGATCACGGTGCCCGCAGCGATCTCCAGCTCGAGGGTCTCGTCACCGATCGTGACGATCTCGCCGAAGATGCCGCTGGCCAGCATGACCCGCTGACCGGGCTCGAGCTGGCTCTGCAGGCCCTGGAACTCCCGCTGGCGCGCCCTCGCCGGTCGCACGACCAGGAAGATGAACGCGATGACCAGCAGGACGAGGGGCAGGATGGACGCCCAGTTTTCCACGGTGGTGCTCCCGTACGGATGAGTGTGGGTCCGCCTCATGGCGGACGTGGCCGGTGGGCCGCCGGTCAGTTTATCCCGGCAACCAATTCATGGTGGCCTGCCTCACCTTCCGGCGCGCCGGTGGGGTCAGTCCGGTGCGGGGCCGGGCGCCGGGTCGAACGACAGCTGGTCCACGCCGGCGGGTGCCGCCAGGCCCAGGTGGCGCCATGCCGCGGCCGTGGCGACCCGCCCGCGGGGGGTGCGGGCGAGGAACCCCAGGCGTACGAGGAACGGCTCGGCGAGCTCCTCGACGGTCTCCCGTTCCTCGCCGACGGCGACCGCCAGGGTCGAGGCGCCGACCGGTCCGCCGCCGAAGCTGCGGCACAGCGCGTCGAGCACGGCCCGGTCGAGCCGGTCCAGGCCGAGCTCGTCCACCTCGTAGAGGGCCAGGGCGCTGCGGGCGACGTCGTGGTCCACGACTCCCCCGGCGCGCACCTCGGCGTAGTCGCGCACGCGGCGCAGCAGCCGGTTGGCGATGCGCGGTGTGCCGCGCGAGCGGGACGCGATCTCCCGGCCGCCGTCGTCAGTGACCTCCAGGCCCAGCAGCCCGGCCGATCGGTCGACGATGCGGTGCAGCTCCCCGGCGTCGTAGTAGTCGAGCTGGGCGGTGAAGCCGAACCGGTCGCGTAGCGGGCTCGGCAGCAGGCCCGCCCGGGTCGTGGCGCCGACGACCGTGAACGGTGGGATCTCCAGCGGGATCGCGGTGGCGCCGGGTCCCTTGCCGACGATGACGTCGACCCGGAAGTCCTCCATCGCCATGTAGAGCAGCTCCTCGGCGGGCCGCGACATCCGGTGGATCTCGTCGATGAACAGGACGTCGCCCTCGTTGATGCCCGACAGGATCGCCGCCAGGTCGCCGGCGTGCTGGATCGCCGGGCCGCTCGTGATGCGCAGCGGCGCGGAGAGCTGGTGGGCGATGATCATCGCGATCGTGGTCTTGCCGAGCCCCGGCGGGCCGGACAGCAGGACGTGGTCGGGCGTGCGTCCGCGGGCGACGGCGGCCTCGAGCATCAGCGTGAGCTGCTCGCGGACCCGCTCCTGGCCGATGAGCTCGTCGAGCGTGCGCGGACGCAGCGCCGCCTCGAAGGCGCGGTCCTCGGGGCCGGCCTCGGCCACGATCGCCTCGAAGGTCTCGTCGCCCCCACCCATGAATTCAGTGTCGTCGTGCATCAGCGGGCCTTCGCCAGGGAGCGGAGTGCGTCGCGCAGGATCGTGGAGACGTCGGGGTCCGTGCCGGCGGGCAGGTCGGCGGCGACCCGGTCGAGGGCGGCGTCGGCGTCGCGCGCCGACCAGCCCAGACCCAGCAGCGCCTCGTGGACCTGGCCGCGCCACGCCGGAGCTCCGGCCTGGACGACCGTCGTGACGCCGACCCGGTCCTTGAGCTCCACGACGATCCGTTCGGCGCCCTTGCGGCCGATGCCGGGGACCTTGGTCAGCGTCGCCAGGTCGCCCTGGCCGATGGCCTGGCGCAGCCGGTCGGGATCGAGCACCGCGAGCATCGCCTGGGCCACCTTGGGCCCGACGCCGCTGGCGGTCTGCACGAGCTCGAACATGTCGCGCTCGTCGGTGCTGGCGAAGCCGAACACCGTCAGCGAGTCCTCGCGCACGACCATCGAGGTCGACAGCTGGACCTCCTGGCCCAGGCGCAGGGTCGCGATCGTGCCGGGCGTGCACATGACCTGGATGCCGACTCCCCCGACGTCGATGACCGCGGCGGTCATGGTGACGGCGGCGACGGGTCCGCGGACATGGGCGATCATCGGCGTGCTCCCTGCTTCTGGGCCTCGATGGCCTGCTCGAGTCGGTTGCGGGCTCCCCCACGCCAGATGTGACAGATCGCCAGCGCGAGCGCGTCGGCGGCGTCGGCGGGCTTGGGCGCCTCGGTCAGCCGCAGCAGGCGGGTGACCATCTGGGTGACCTGCGCCTTGTCGGCGCGGCCGTTGCCGGAGACCGCGGCCTTGACCTCGCTCGGCGTGTGCAGGTGCACCGGGATGCCGTGCCGGGCGGCGACGAGCATCGCGATGCCGGAGGCCTGGGCGGTGCCCATGACCGTTCGCACGTTGTGCTGGCTGAAGACGCGCTCGACCGCGACGACGTCGGGGCGGTGCTGCAGCACGCTGGCCTCGACGAGCTGCTCGAGCTGGTGCAGCCGGCGAGCGGTGTCGAGATCGGCCGGGGTGCGGAACACACCGACGTGGACCATCGTCAGCGGTCGACCCACCGTGCCGTCGACGACGCCGACACCGCACCGGGTGAGACCGGGGTCGATCCCGAGCACCCTCATGCGGAGACCGCCGCCGTGCATACCGAACGCATGTTCGACAGCCTAGACGGCTCCCCCGTCAGCGTGAGGGCGACGCGCCGGGGTCACTCGACCTGGGCCATGACCTCGTCGGAGGCGTCGAAGTTGGCGAACACGGTCTGCACGTCGTCGCAGTCCTCGAGCGCGTCGATGAGCTTCATGATCTTGGTCGCGGCGTCGACGTCGACCTCGACCGTGACGGTCGGGACGAACGCGACCTCGGCCGAGTCGTAGTCGAGCCCGGCCTCCTGCAGCGCCGTGCGGACCGCGACCACGTCGGTGGCCTCGCAGATGACCTCGAAGCTGCCGTCGTGGTCGTTGACCTCCTCGGCGCCGGCATCGAGCACCGCGAGCAGCACGTCGTCCTCGTTGGTCTCGCCGCCCTCCTGCTCGGCGGGCACCATGATGACGCCCTTGCGGTGGAACATGTACGACACCGAGCCCGGGTCGGCCATCGTGCCGCCGTTGCGGGTCATCGCGGTGCGTACCTCCATCGCGGCCCGGTTGCGGTTGTCGCTCAGGCACTCGACCAGCAGCGCGACGCCGCCGGGGGCGTACCCCTCGTACATGATCGTGATGTAGTCGACCGCGTCGGCGCCGACGCCGCCGCCACGCTTGACCGCCCGGTCGATGTGGTCCTTGGGGACCGACGACTTCTTGGCCTTCTGGATCGCGTCATAGAGGGTCGGGTTGCCGTCGGGGTCCGGTCCGCCCATGCGAGCGGCGACCTCGATGTTCTTGACCATCTTGGCGAACATCTTGCCGCGCTTGGCATCGACGACGGCCTTCTTGTGCTTGGTGGTCGCCCATTTCGAGTGGCCTGACATGGGTGGCGCCCCCTTCTGCTGCGGCGGATTCCTACGACTGCTGGACGAGGTCGACGAAGTAACGGTGGATGCGGTCGTCACTGCCCACCTCGGGGTGGAATGACGTCGCCATCAGGTTGCCCTGTCGAACGGCCACGATTCTACCGGCCGCCGGGCCGCTGGGGACCGTCGCAAGGACCTCGACCTCAGGACCGGTCGACTCGACCCAGGGTGCGCGGATGAACACGGCGTGCACGGGACCGTCGAATCCGTCGAAGGCGATGTCGCCCTCGAACGAGTCGACCTGCCGCCCGAAGGCGTTGCGGCGGACCGTGATGTCGAGCCCACCGAGGGTCTCCTGACCGACGATCCCATCCTTGATCCGGTCCGCGAGCATGATCATGCCCGCACACGTGCCGAAGGTCGGCATGCCGCTCTGGATGCGCTCGACCAGCGGTTCGAACAGGTCGAACGTCCGCGCGAGCTTGTACATCGTCGTGGACTCGCCGCCCGGCAGCACCAGGGCGTCACAGCGGGCCAGCTCCTCGGGGCGCCGGACCGTGAACGCGTCCACGCCGAGGTCGGTCAGCGTCCGGAGGTGCTCGCGGACATCACCTTGCAGCGCGAACACGCCGATGGAGGGGAAAGACACCCGGCGAGCCTATCGAAGGAGGTGCTCATCGTTTGACGACGGCGGCAGCGTGAGAGACGAATCTCCAGGGGATACGCCACCGCCGCCGCTCCCTCTCGGAATTCCCTCCCGATCGGGTTCAACGGAGTGAGTGGCCAGGCCGGACGCGAACGCCCAACCGGCCGAGCTCCCTCTGTCACTGAGACGCGATGCGAGGCACTCCCATACCTCTCGCGCTCAGTAGAGAAAGCATACCCCTCGGCCGGTAGTGGCTACAGAGTCAGAGGTCCTGGTCAGCCGCAGACTCCGACCACTACCAGGAGGACGGTGTATGACGTCGAGCTCGATGTGCCCCCGGACCCCCGGGATGTCGCCACTTGTCGACCTTCTGAACGCCCCAGATCAGCCAGAAGTGGCACCATCTTGCGGGCGGGCCCCCAGACGACAAAACGCCCCGGCCTTTCGGCCGGGGCGTTCCACGCGCGAGGCTGCTGACTACCAGCCACGCTCCGCGAGGCGGTGGGGCTCGGGGATGTCGTCGACGTTGATGCCGACCATGGCCTCACCCAGACCGCGGGAGACCTTGGCGATGACGTCCGGGTCGTCGAAGAACGTCGTGGCCTTGACGATGGCCTCGGCGCGCTGGGCGGGGTTGCCGGACTTGAAGATGCCCGAGCCGACGAAGACGCCCTCGGCGCCGAGCTGCATCATCATGGCCGCGTCGGCCGGGGTCGCGATGCCGCCGGCGGTGAACAGGACGACGGGGAGCTTGCCGTTCTCGGCGACCTCCTTGACCAGCTCGTAGGGCGCCTGCAGCTCCTTGGCCGCGACGAACAGCTCGTCCTCGGACAGCGACTGCAGCCGGCGGATCTCGCCACCGATCTTGCGCATGTGCTGCGTGGCGTTGGAGACGTCACCGGTGCCGGCCTCGCCCTTGGAGCGGATCATCGCCGCGCCCTCGGTCAGACGACGCAGCGCCTCACCCAGGTTGGTCGCGCCACAGACGAAGGGGACCGTGAAGTTCCACTTGTCGATGTGGTTGGTGTAGTCGGCCGGGGTCAGGACCTCGGACTCGTCGATGTAGTCCACGCCGAGCGACTGCAGGACCTGCGCCTCGACGAAGTGGCCGATGCGGGCCTTGGCCATCACGGGGATCGAGACCTGCGCGATGATGCCGTCGATCAGGTCGGGATCGGACATGCGGGCCACGCCGCCCTGCGACCGGATGTCAGCGGGCACACGCTCGAGGGCCATGACGGCGACGGCGCCGGCGTCCTCGGCGATCCTGGCCTGCTCGGCGTTGACGACGTCCATGATGACGCCACCCTTGAGCATCTCCGCCATGCCGCGCTTGACGCGGGAGGTGCCGACCGTGGTTGCTTCGTTGCTCACTGCTGTGTCCTTCGAGATATGACCCTGGATGGTGGCCTCCAGTCTACTGGGCTGCTCCTGTCATGATCCCGGCGGACACATGCCGGACGAGGCGACCGCCGGCCCTCAGCGGCCCAGGAGGTCTCTCAGCCGGCGTCGGGGTTCGACCGAGGGTGCCGCGGCCCGGAGCAGGTCCTCGATCCGCACGAGCTTGCGCCGCGGACGTCCCCGCTCGGCCCCGGCTCGCCGCTCCTGCTCGTCGATCGCCCGCCATCCACGCACCCCGATGGCCTCGGGTCGTCGCGCGGCCACCAGCGCCCGCATGGAACGCGGCGTCCGGGAGGGCTCGGCGAGGCGCCCGGCGTTCCAGTCCTCGAGCACACGGTCGACCGTCTCCTGGGCGCACGACTTGTTGGTGCCGATGAACCCGGACGGTCCGCGCTTGACCCACCCGACGGCGTACGTGCCGGGGGCACCGGTCACCCGCCCGCCCACGCTCGGCATGATCCCGGCGTCGGGATCGAACGGCACGCCCGGCACGGGCACGCCTCGGTAGCCGATCGAGCGGAGCACGAGCCCCGTCGACAGGACGGAGCGGTCATCGGTGGGCTCGAAGGCTCCTCCCCCGACGGCCCGGTTGCGCCTCGTCGCCACACCGCGGACACGCCCGCCGCCCGTCAGCTCCACTGGCGAGGTCGCGAACCGCAGGACGATCCTTCGTGTGCCGGGTCGGGCGGGGCGCTCGTGCGCCGACCGGAGGACCGCGAGCTTCTGGGCCACCATCGGGTCGTCGACGGCCTCGTCGAGATCCGCGCCCTCCACCACCACGTCGATGTCGTCGCGCTCCACCAGGCCGAGGAGCTCCGGCAAGGTGAACGCCGCCTCGGCAGCACCGCGGCGGCCCAGCAGCACGACCTCACGCACGTTGCTCGCCCGCAGCGCGTCCAGCGCGTGGTCCGCGATGTCGGTGCCGGCCAGCGCCTCCGGATCGGTGGTCAGTATGCGGGCCACGTCCAGCGCGACGTTGCCGTTGCCGACGACCACGGCGCGCTCGCCGCTCAGGTCGAACGAGTCGTCCACGTGGTCAGGGTGGCCGTTGTACCAGGCGACGAACGCCGTGGCCGTCGTGCTGCCGGGAAGATCCTCCCCCGGGATGCCCAGGGTCCGGTCTTTCGAGGCCCCGGTGGCATAGACCACGGCGTGGTGGTGCGCGGCCAGCTCCGCGTGCGAGACGTCGCGACCCACGTCGACCCCCAGGACGTACGTGAAGCCCGGCTGGTCCTCGATCTGGCGGAACAGGCCGTCGACCGTCCGCGTAGCCGGGTGGTCCGGGGCCACCCCGGACCGGACGAGTCCGTGCGGGGTCGGCAGCCGCTCGATCACCGTCACCTCGACACGCGGTCGCTTGAGCAGCTCGTCGGCCGCGTACAACGCGGCGGGCCCGGCCCCGACGACGGCGACCCTCAGCACTCCGGGTGCGTGCTTGCGGACGAGCGGGGGGACGGGCGCCTGCGGCGGGTACGACCGCGGCTCGGCGTGGAAGAGCGCGTTGACGTCGACGAACGGCAGCTGCTCGGGGGTCAGACTGTCCGCCGGCGCGATCGCCCCCACGGGGCATGCCGTGACACACGCACCGCAGTCGACGCACGAGACCGGGTCGATGTAGAGCATCTCGGCCAGGCCGAAGTCCGGCTCGTCGGGAGTCGGGTGGATCGCGTTGACCGGGCAGGCGAAGACGCAGGAGGCGTCGCCACAGCACGCCTGGGTGACGACGTGGGTCACGGGTCAGTCCCGGGTGGCGAACGCGACGGGCGGCTCGCTGCGATAGCGCGACGCGCGACCGTCGATGCGGCACAGCCTCCACATCAGCCGGGCCACCCGGCTCCGGCGCAGCCCCGCCTGGTCCGCAAGCATCCGCACGTCGCCGAACAGCTCCTGCAGACGCTCGCGCGACTCCGGCGCCCTCCAGTAGACGTCCTTCATGACCGACCGTGGGATGCCGAACTCCCGCCGGAACGACCGGGACGGCACCATGATGACGTCGCACAGGACCCGCATGATGACGGGAAACAACATCGCCACGACGGCCCGCTCGACGGGACCGAGCCGGGGGGCGTTGCGACGGATGTAGTGGTGCGCGAAGGAGATGTGCCGCGCCTCCTCGGCGACGTGGATCTCCATGACCCGCGACAGGATGGGGGGCAGGTCCTTGCCGCTCCGCAGGATCCCCTTCTGCGTGTGATCGATCGGCTCCTCCCCCGCCAGCACGCCGATGAAGAACGCGAACGGGAC
Source organism: Aeromicrobium sp. (assembly GCF_025965075.1). Taxonomy (GTDB): domain Bacteria; phylum Actinomycetota; class Actinomycetes; order Propionibacteriales; family Nocardioidaceae; genus Aeromicrobium. The sequence goes on along the minus strand of NZ_JAOPXQ010000093.1, from coordinate 17,790 downwards.
CGCGGAGCCGGCCCAGGGCAGGAGCCCGGCGACCTTGCGCATCAGCCACGGCATGCCCTCGACCTGGACACCGATCCGGTTGATTGTCTCCTGGAACATCTGCGTGTGGTGGCACTCCTCCGTCGCCTCGTGGGTGAGGTAGCGATACTCCGGCGAGCCGTTGGGGAGCGTGAAGACGTACTGCATGATGCCGCGGATCAGGATGTTCTCGAACTGCAGCCCGACCTTGAGGATGTTGGCCTGACGCCACTGCCCGATCGCGATCTGCCGGTCGAGCGGCTGCGCCAGGTACCACGGGTGGCTGCCGAGCGGGTCGACGTCGGTCGGCAGCACCCAACGCGGGTCGTCGGCGCGGACCTGGAAGTCCGGGTGTTCCCAGTCGATGTCGAGGAAGGCGTCGAAGTGCCGGTCGACCGAGGCCTGCGAGAGCCCCCGCAGGATCTCGGCATAGCGCTCGGGGGTGACGTCGGCCGGGATGACCGGCAGTTCGGCTGGCTGGTGGTCGAGCGTCTGGGACATCGGGGCTCCTGGGTCGGGCGGTGGCGGGCTCCGCCAGCATGCGCCATACCCAGGGTATGTGTCAACGCCTATGTCCCATAGGCGATGTCACATTCACAGCTCGGGCGACCCGACCGCCTGCTTGTGCACGATGGCCATGCGCTGGAAGACCGTGATGAGGCTCGCGACGGCGAGCGCCCACAGGGTGATCTCGCGCAGCAGCGGGAGGTCGAACAGCCCGGACAGCCCCGTCATGACGAGGATCGCGACCAGGCGGTCGGCGCGCTCGGCGATCCCGCCCTTCGCGGTCATGCCGAGCCCCTCGGCGCGGGCGCGGGTGTACGACGTCAGGTTGCCCAGCACCAGGCAGGCCAGGCTGAGGTAGAGGTACGTCGACGCGTTGCCCAGGTCGGTCTCGGCGCCGCTGCGGGAGTAGTAGATGACGAGCCCTGCGAACACTGCGGCGTCGGCGACCCGGTCCAGGCTGGAGTCGAGGAATGCGCCCCACTTGGACGACTGCCCCGACTTGCGGGCCATGTAGCCGTCCATGATGTCGCTGAACACGAAGGCCGTGATGACCAGCGTGCCGACGAGGAACTGCCCGCGGGGATAGAACCACAGGGCGCCGGCGCTGACGCCGATCGTGCCGACCCAGGTCACCCAGTCGGGCTTGACCCCGAGCCGGAGCAGGAGGTCGGCGAGCGGGGCCCAGACGTTGGTCCAGAACTGGCGGAAGCGTTCGAGCATGTCTTTGTCTACTCCTCGGGCCAGGCGTTCGCGAGCATCTCGCGGGTGTCGCCCAGCAGCTGCGGCATGGTCTTGGTGTGCCCGATGACGGGCATGAAGTTGGCGTCGCCACCCCATCGGGGGACGACGTGCTGGTGCAGGTGCGCGGCGATGCCGGCTCCGGCGGCGCTCCCCTGGTTCATGCCCAGGTTGAAGCCGTGCGGGCTGGTCACGGTCCGCATGACCCGCATCGCCTGCTTGGTCAGCACCGCGACCTCGGCGGTCTCGTCGTCGGTCAGGTCGGTGTAGTCCGACACGTGGCGATACGGGCAGATCAGCAGGTGGCCGGCGTTGTACGGATACAGGTTGAGCACGGCGTACGCCACCTCGCCACGGTGGACGATCAGCCCCTCCGCGTCGTCCATCGCGGGGATGCGGCAGAACGGGCAGTCGGCCTCGTCGGAGGTCGTCGGCTTGTTCTCCCCCTTGATGTAGAGGATGCGGTGCGGCGTCCACAGCCGCTCGAACGCGTCGGGCTCCCCCACGCCGTCCTGCACGTCGGACATCAGACCTGGACCCGGGTCTGGATCGCCTCGACGATACGGGCGACGGCGTCGTCGAGCGCCACACCGTTCTCCTGCTCGCCGCTGCGGTAGCGGAACGACACGGCACCGACCTCGATGTCGTTGTCGCCGGCGATCAGCATGAACGGCACCTTCTGCAGCTGCGCGTTGCGGATCTTCTTCTGCATCCGCTCGTCGGAGTCGTCGACCTCGACCCGGATGCCCAGGGTCTTGAGCCGCTTCGCGAGCTCGTACAGGTAGTCGGCGTGCCGCTCGGCGACCGGGATGCCGACGACCTGCACGGGGGCGAGCCACGGGGGGAAGGCGCCGGCGTAGTGCTCGACGAGCACGCCCATGAACCGCTCGATCGAGCCGAACTTGGCCGAGTGGATCATGACGGGCTGCTGGCGCGAGCCGTCGGCCGCGACGTACTCGAGGTTGAAGCGCTCGGCGGACGGCATGTTGAAGTCGTACTGGATGGTCGACATCTGCCAGGTGCGGCCGATCGCGTCGCGAGCCTGCACCGAGACCTTGGGGCCGTAGTACGCCGCGCCACCCGGATCGGGGACGAGCTCCAGGCCGCTCTCGAGGCAGACGTCCTCGAGCACCTTGGTCGCGACCGCCCACTCCTCGTCGGAGCCGATGAACTTGTCCGGCTTGGAGTCGTCGCGGGTCGACAGCTCGAGGTAGAAGTCGTCGAGGCCGAAGTCCCGCAGCAGGCTCAGCACGAAGTTCAGCAGGTGGCGGATCTCGTCGGGAGCCTGCTCGGGGGTCACGTACGAGTGCGAGTCGTCCTGCGCGAAGCCGCGGACGCGGGTCAGGCCGTGGATGACGCCCGACTTCTCGTTGCGGTACACGTGCCCGAACTCGAACAGCCGCAGCGGCAGCTCCCGGTAGGACCGGCCGCGCGAGCGGAAGATCAGGTTGTGCATGGGGCAGTTCATCGCCTTGAGGCGGTAGTCGCCACCGTCGAGCTCGAGCGGGGGGAACATCCCCTCGCCGTAGTACGGGAGGTGGCCCGAGGTGTAGAACAGGCTCTCCTTGGCGATGTGGGGGGTGCCGACGTACTCGAAGCCCTCCTCGATGTGCCGGCGGCGGACGTAGTCCTCCATCTCCCGCTTGATCACGCCACCCTTGGGGTGGAACACCGGCAGCCCGGACCCGATCTCATCGGGGAAGCTGAAGAGGTCGAGCTCGGTGCCGAGGCGGCGGTGGTCGCGCCGCTGCGCCTCCTCGATCCGGAACAGGTGCTCCTCCAGCGCCTCCTTGGTCTCCCAGGCGGTGCCGTAGATGCGCTGCAGCTGCTTGTTCTTCTCGTCGCCGCGCCAGTAGGCCGCCGCCGAGCGCATGAGCGTGAACGCCGGGATGCGCTTGGTGGTCGGAAGGTGCGGGCCGCGGCACAGGTCGCCCCACGCCACGGAGCCGTCGCGCTTGAGGTTGTCGTAGATCGTCAGGCCACCCTCGCCGACCTCGACGTTCGCCCCCTCCGCTGCGTCACCGGCCTTGGACTTGAGGCCGATCAGCTCCAATTTGTATGGCTCGTCGGCCAGCTCGGTGCGGGCGTCGTCGTCGCTGATCTCGCGGCGGTCGAACTTCTGACCCTCCTTGACGATCTTGCGCATGCGCGACTCGATCTTGACGAGGTCCTCGGGCACGAACGGCTCGGCCACGTCGAAGTCGTAGTAGAACCCGTCGGTGATCGGCGGGCCGATGCCGAGCTTGGCCTGCGGGAAGAGCTCCTGCACGGCCTGCGCCATGACGTGCGCGGTCGAGTGCCGCAGGATGTCCCGGCCGTCCTTGGAGCCGATCGCGACGCCCTCGACGGTGTCACCCTCGCCGAGCTCGTGCGCCAGGTCCTTGAGCTCACCACCGACCCGCGCCGCGATGATCTCGGGGGTGTCGGCGAACAGCTGCCAGGCCTTCGTGCCCTTCTCGACAGTCTTCGCCTCGCCGTTCGCGATGATCTGGATGTCGGACACGGTGCACTCCATTCATGATGACGCGCCCTACGGATGGCGCGTGCTGCTTGGACCGAGCCTATCGCCCCCCTCCGGTGGCGGGATCCCGCCCTTCTGGACTCCTGCGGGTGCGTATCGTCCCGTGCCGTCTAACCTCGTCCCATGGAGAACTCGCTCCCAGCGGTCGTCCTGATCGACGACTCCTCCGAGGTGCGTGCCCTCATCAGGACGCACCTCAAGCTCTCCGGGCACTTCCGGGTCGTCGGCGAGGGGGCCGACGGCACCGAGGCGATCGGCCTGGCGCACCAGCACCGGCCCGAGCTCCTGCTCCTGGACCTGTCGATGCCGACGATGGACGGCCTGCACGCCCTGCCGGGCGTCCTCGCCGTCTCCCCCACCACGAAGGTCGTCGTGTTCACCGGCTTCGAGGAGAGCGGTCTGGACCGGGAGGCGCGTCACATGGGTGCCGCCGCACTGATCGAGAAGTCCAGCAGCCTCGACGATGTCGTCCAGCAGCTCCTCCGGGTCCTTGAGGCTCCCGCCGAGCCCGAGGTCCCGCGGGACGCGGCCGAGCCCGCCGGGGCCGAGCCGGTGCTCGGACCGGACCCCCACCTGGCGGAGCTGGCGGAGGTGCAGGAGCGTCGGGTGCTCGACGAGCACCTCGAGCGTTTCCGGGAGGTCTTCGACGAGGCCGCGATCGGCATGGCGACCCTGACCCTCACCGGCGGGATCGTGCGGGCCAACCGGGCGCTGGGCCATCTGGTCGGACGCCGGTACGAGGAGCTGGTCGGCATGGACTATGCGACGCTCATGGCCGGCCACGGCGACCTCCTCGACGAGGGACTGCGCCACGCCAACGCGCTGGGCAAGGACCTCGTCCAGGTCGAGCACCCGATCTCGGGCGACGGCGGCCGTCGGGCCCTCGCCACGCTGGCCCCGGTCCGCGACTCGTCCGGCCAGGCGCTCTACATCTTCCTGCAGCTGCGGGACATCACCGAGCAGCGCGCCGCCGAGGAGGAGCTGCGCCGCAGCGAGGAGCGCTTCCGCCTCATCGTGGAGGTGGTCGAGGACTACGCGATCTTCATGCTCGATCCCAAGGGCCACGTGGTCAGCTGGAACGCCGGGGCGCAGCGGACCAGCGGATACCGCGCCGAGGAGATCATCGGCCGGCACTTCCGGACGTTCTATCCCGCCGAGGTCGAGGAGTCCGGACATCCCGAGCGCGAGCTCGAGATGGCGATGCGCGACGGACACTACGCCGAGGAGGGCTGGCGGGTCCGCAAGGACGGGTCCCAGTTCTGGGCCGATGTCCTCATCACCGCCGTCTTCGACGATGCCGGCAACCACGTCGGCTTCTCCAAGGTCACGCGTGACGTGACGCCGGGCCGGGAGGCCGAGGAAGCCCTGCGACAGAGCGAGGAGCGGTTCCGGCTGCTCGTCGACGCGGTGCGCGACTACGCGATCTTCATGCTCGATCCCGAGGGCCACGTCGTGAGCTGGAACGCCGGCGCCGAACGGGCCAAGGGCTACACCGCCGACGAGATCATCGGCCAGCACTTCCGGGTGTTCTACCCGCAGGACCAGATCGGAGCGCGCCATCCCGAGCACGAGCTCGAGACGGCCCTCCGCGAGGGTCAGTACGCCGAGGAGGGCTGGCGGATCCGCAAGGACGGGTCCCGCTTCTGGGCCGACGTGGTGATCACCGCGGTGTTCAACGACATCGGTACGCACCTGGGCTTCGCCAAGATCACCCGCGACACGACGGATCGCCGGCGCGTCCAGCAGGAACGTGAGCAGGCCTCCGACGCCCTGTCGGACACCAACGACGTCCTGCAGTCGCTCAACATGCGGCTGCGCCACGCCGCCGCCGACCAGTCCCAGTTCCTCGCCGTCACGGCGCACGAGCTGCGGACTCCCGTCGCGGTGCTCGGCGGGTCGGCCGACACGCTCGCCCGGCACTGGCAGGACCTGACGGAGTCCGACCGGCTGACCCTGCTGGACGGCATGACGAGCAGCGCCGACCGCCTGCGACGCCTGCTGGCGGACCTGCTGACGGCGTCCCGCCTGGACGCCAACTCGCTGCGGCTCGAGATCGAGCCGACGCCGCTCGGGCCGATCATCCGCAACGCGGTCAGCTCGTTGCGGAGCAAGCACGGTGACGTCGAGGTGGAGGTGACCGGCCAGGAGGACGTCGAGGTCCTGGCGGATCCGTCCCGCCTGTCACAGGTCGCGGACAACCTGCTCGACAACGCCGTGCACCACGGGCGGGCACCGATCATGATCGACATCGGCGCCACCGGGAACGTGGGCCGGATCCGGATCGCGGACTCCGGCACCGGCGTGCGTCCCGACGTGCGTTCCAGGCTGTTCCAGCGGTTCGCGACCGGCGACGAGGTCAGCGGCACCGGGCTCGGCCTGTTCATCGTCCGGGAGCTGGCCCGGGCCCACGGCGGCGACGCGGTCTACGAGGAGCCGGGCCAGGACTCCCCCGCCGGGGCCTTCGTCCTCACGATCCCGGTGGCCTGACGGCCGGCGTCAGCGCTTCGGCACGACCGGCACCGGGAGCAGGAGCGCGGCCGGTGCGCCCGCCGGGACGGCGGGGCTGATCGGGGCCACGGGGGCGACGCGGACGTACGGCTGACCGAGCGCCGGCCGCTGGTCGACCTCGCCCTTGTTGGGCCACAGCGCGATCGCGCGCTCGGCCTGCGCCGTGATCGTCAACGACGGGTTGACACCCAGGTTGGCGGTGATCGCTGACCCGTCCGTGATGTGCAGGCCGTCGTAGCCGAACACCCGCTGGTAGGGGTCGATGACGCCTGCCTCGGGCGTCTCCCCGATGACGCAGCCACCGATGAAGTGCGCCGTCATCGGGATGCCGGCCAGGTCGGCGGTCGAGCTGCCGGCGTTGCCCTCCATGTCCGCCGCCAGGTCGCGGGTGACCTGGTTGGCCATCGGGATCCAGCTCGGGTTGGGGTCGCCGACGCCCTGCTTGCTCGTCATCCGGCGGCCGAGGAGGCCCCGCTTGACGTACGTCGTGATCGAGTTGTCGAGCGTCTGCATCACCAGGACGACGATCGACTGCTCGGCCCAGCGGCGCGGGTCGTGGATCGCGATCGCCCGGCGCAGACCCAGCGCGCGGTACGCCCTCCAGACCGCCGTGAGCTGCGAGCCGCCGTGCCCACCGTCGACCAGGGGCGCGTTGATCAGTCCCAGGGCGCTCGACCCGTGGCCGTACCGGCACACCTCGACGTGCGTGTGCTCGTCCGGGTGGAACGACGAGGTGATCGCGATGCCCTGCGTGTAGTCCGCGTCCTTGCGCATCGACCGCGCGGTCAGGACGGCCTCGGAGTTGGTGCGGCTCAGCTCGCCGATCCGTGCCGACAGCTTCGGCAGCGACGTCGCACGCAGCCGGTGGAGCAGAGTCTGGGTGCTCAGGGCGTTGCCCGCGAAGATCACGTGCTCGGCGGTGTACGTCTTGCGGCGCAGCGCGTTGCCGGTGCGCCGGGTCCGCACCTCGTAGCCGCCCTTGCGGCGCGGGCGGACGTCGGTGACGGTCGTCATCGGGTGGACCTCGGCACCGGCGCCCTCCGCGAGGTGCAGGTAGTTCTTGACCAGGGTGTTCTTGGCGTTGTGCCGGCACCCCGTCATGCAGGCGCCGCAGTCGATGCAGGCCTTGCGGTCGGGGCCGGCCCCGCCGAAGAACGGATCCGGGACGGTCTCGCCGGGGGTGTCGCCGAACAGCACGCCGACCGCGGTGGGGTGGAACGTGTGCGCCACGCCGTAGTCCTTGGCCAGTGCCTCGAGCCGGTCGTCGGCGGGGCTCCAGCCCGGGTAGGTCGAGACGCCCAGCATCTTCTTGGCCTGCTCGTAGTGCGGGACGAGTTCGTCCTTCCAGTCCGTGATGTGCGCCCACTGGCGGTCACGGTAGAACGCGTCGAGCGGCTCGTAGAGCGTGTTGGCGTAGACCAGCGAGCCGCCGCCGACGCCCGTGCCGCTCGCGATCAGCACGTCCCGCAGCAGGGTGATGCGCATGATGCCGAAGCACCGCGCCCACGGCGCCCAGAGGTAGCGGGTCGCGTGCCAGCTGCTCTTGGGCAGCTCGTCGTCGGCGAACCGGCGACCGGCCTCCATGACCCCGACCCGGTAGCCCTTCTCCGTCAGACGCAGCGCCGCGACACTGCCGCCGAACCCCGAACCCACCACCAGGACGTCGTAGTCATGCTCACTCATGGACACACCATACGGTGCTTGTTGACACTCTGCCAATAGGCGGTGAGACTGGATGCGTGACCGCCACCCGCCTGCGCCTCGCCCCGGCCGAGCGCCGCCAGCAGATCATCGACGCGGCGCGTGTGCTCTACTCCGACCGGGCGTACGACGACGTGTCGACCGCCGAGGTGGCCGAGGCCGCCGGCGTCGCCCGCGGGCTGATCAACCACTACTTCGGCGACAAGCGCGAGCTGTTCCTGCAGGTCATGCGCGAGTCGATCCTGATGCCGACGCAGGCCCTGCCCGACTACGACGGCAAGTCGCTCGAGGAGCGGGCCCGGCTCACGATGAGCTGGATCCTCGACGCCGCCACGACCTACGGCCAGGCCTGGATCAGCGCGAGCGGTGCGGCCAACCTGCATGGCAGCTCGGACATCCAGGCCGTCGTCGACGAGGCAGACGACCGGGCCGCCCGGCTCGTGCTGGACGCCCTCGGCCTGCCCGACACCCCCCGGCTGCGGGCCCGCCTGCGACCGACCGCGGCCCTCACCAAGGCGGTCTGCCGCGAGTGGCTCCAGCGCGGTACGTTCACGCGCGACGAGGCCCTCGGCCTGCTCACCGACAGCGTCCTGCTGTTCGTCCAGAAGGAATCCCCATGACGGAAGAAGACTCATGACCTCGATCGGCATCATTGGTTCCGGCTTCGGCGCGCTGGCCGTGGCGATCGAGCTCCAGCGGGCCGGTCACACCGACCTGCGCCTGTGGGAGCGCTCGGACAGCATCGGCGGCGTGTGGCGGGACAACACGTATCCCGGCGCCGCCTGCGACGTACCGTCCCCGCTCTACTCGTTCTCCTTCGAGCCCAACCCCGACTGGTCCTCGCGCTACGCCGGCCAGGAGCAGATCCTGGCCTACATCCGCGCGACCGCCGACAAGTACGGCATCACGCCGCTCGTGCAGACCGGCACCGAGGTCGTCGCGGCGCACTACGACGAGGACAGCACGACGTGGACCGTCCGGTTCGCCGACGACACCGAGCAGACCGTCGATGTCCTCGTCACCGCGGTCGGCCAGCTGTCCCAGCCGGTCCTGCCGCGGATCCCCGGCGTCGACCTGTTCGAGGGGATCTCGTTCCACTCGGCGCGCTGGAACCACGACGTCGACCTGACGGGGCAGCGCGTCGCCGTCGTCGGCACCGGAGCCAGCGCGATCCAGTTCATCCCGCACGTCGCCGAGCAGGCGGCCGAGGTCGTGGTGTTCCAGCGGACCCCTTCGTACATCCTGCCCAAGCCCGACCAGACCTTCGGCCACCACTACCGCCGGGTCCTGCGGCACCTCCCGGGCGCCCTGGTCGGCGAGCGGGCGACGTGGTGGACGTTCGGCGAGCAGTTCTCCCGCGGTCTCGACGACGACTCGCGGGTCGGCAAGGTCATCAAGACCGTCGCGCTCAAGCACCTCCAGCACAAGATCAAGGACCCCGACCTGCGGGCCAAGCTGACCCCGGACTACCCCGTCGGCTGCAAGCGGATCCTGTTCGCCAACACCTACTACCCGGCGATCGCCCAGCCGCACGTCCACCTGGTCACCGAGGCGATCACCGAGGTCACCCCGACCGGCGTCGTCGCGGCCGACGGCACGGTCCACGAGGTCGACGTCATCATCTACGCGACAGGCTTCGACGCGCAGGAGTTCCTCGAGTCGATCGACATCACCGGCGTCGGCGGCCAGAAGCTCGCCGCGCAGTGGGCTGACGGCGCCCGGGCCTATCTCGGCATCTACGTCCCGCACTTCCCGAACCTGCTGGTCACCTACGGCCCCAACACCAACCTCGGTGGCGGCTCGATCATCTACATGCTCGAGGCGCAGGCCCGGCACATGCGACAGGCGATCGACCGGCTCCGCAGCGGCTCCTACCGGACCGTCGCGGTCACCCCGGAGGCCGAGGAGGCGTACGACCGGGAGATCCAGGACCAGCTGGGCCACTCGGTGTGGGCGCACTGCGACAGCTGGTACCGCCACGCGTCGGGCCGCATCACCTCCAACTGGCCCGGATCGACCCACCCGTACGCCCAGCGCACCAAGGCGCTGGAGCCCGACTCCTTCGAGTGGGCATGAGCTACCCCGCCGAGCCGTGGGACCTGCACGGCCATGCCTATGTCGGCGCGTGGCTCGTGCCGCGTGCCGACCTGCCCGCGCCGCACTCGCCGGCGACCAGGCCGATCACGATCTTCGGGCGGGGCATCGTGTCGGCGGCGTTCTTCGTCTACGAGGAGCCGAGCCCCCTGACGTACGACGAGATCATGGCGACGGTCCTCGTCCGCGAGGGCTGGCGGCTGCGCGTGTCCATCACGCACATCTGGGTCAACTCCGCCGACTCCCGCGACGGTGGCCGAGAGCTGTGGGCGATCCCCAAGGACCTGGCGGACTTCCGGGTCACGCCCCACCGGACGTACGTCGCCGAGGGCATCGGCTCGCTGGCGCTGCGGGCGGTACGTCGCCTGCCCTGGCGGTTGCCGCTCGCGTTCCGGATCGCTCAGGACCGCGCCGGCACCCTGCAGGTCTCCCCTGTCGCCGGCCGGGCCAGGCTCGGCCTCGCGGGGGCGCGGTGGTCGTTCACGCCGGACGGACCGATCGGCTTCCTCGCCGGGCGCAAGCCGCTCGTGACGCTCGCCGTCCGACCGTTCGCCCTGATGTTCGGCCGCAAGGGCACGTAGAGCCCGTCAGCGGCCGTCGACGAGCTGCTTGACGGCCGCGGTCGTGCGTGGCGCAACTCGCTCTGGCACGTCCTCCACGGGTCGCGCCACGGCGGCCAGGGCGGCCACGGGATCAGTCCTCACCGAGGCGGTCACCACGCCGGCGAGCTTCACGTCGGCGGCCACGGGCGCCCCGGTGGTGGCTCTCGGCGCGGCCGCGGCGGCCGCCGGCCCCCTCACCGCGGTGGGTGGCGTGGCGGGCGTCGTCGCGGGTGCGGCAGCCCGGGAGCGCTCCGGCGTGGTGCGCGGCTGCGGCACCGCCCGCTCGGCGGGCTCGGCTGCGTCGACCGACGCAGCCGGCAGCACCCGCGCGGCCTGGTGCGTCGCCACGTGATCCTGCGTGGCAGGCAGCGAGCCGGTCACGAGTGTCACGGTCGCGACCGCGGCGGCCGCCGGCAGCGCGAGGGCGACGAGGGTCCCCTTGGCGGCGGTGACCAGGTGGGTCGCGGCCAGGACGAAGCCACCGCCGACGGACGTCGCGGCGACTGACGTGGCCGCCACCGCGCCGACCTCGCGGTTGACCTCCTGCAGGTCGAGGTGGATCGCGACGCACGCGTCGCAGGTCTCGAGGTGCGCGTGGACCTTCTCCTGGTCGCGCATCGTCGCGGTGCGGCGCACGACCCCGGCCAGCAGCCGGCGGACGTCGCGGCAGACGGCCTCGGAGGGCTGGTCGGTCGGGTTGACGTGCTGCTGGAGGTAGGCGTCACGCAGGCCGGAGCGGGCCCGGTAGACGAGCGCCGACACGGTGTTGGGCTTGAGGCCCATCGCGTCCGCGATCTCGTGGGGCTTGCGGCCCTCGACGTCGAGCTGCCACAGCACGGTCTGCCAGCGGTCGGGCAGTGACTCGTACGCCGCGCGGACCGTGGTCTTCTCGAACGCGTCGAGCTGGCCGTCGCCGAAGGGCACGACGGTGTCGATCTGGCTGTCGTCGTCGGTCGGCATGACGCGCTTGTTGGCCTTGGCGCGCCGGCCCGACTCGTGCCGGATCGTCGTGAAGAGATAGGCCCGGAAGGCCTGGTCGGGACCCTTGCCACGACGGAGCAGGTCGAGCACCTGGGCGAAGGCCTCGGCCACGACGTCCTCGGACTCCTCGCGCTGGCCCAGGTGGCGTGCCAGCCGGCGCGCGCCGTAGGCATAACGGTCGTACAGCACCGCATACGCCTCGTTGCTGCCCTCGCGGGTCAGCCGCAGGAGCTCCCCGTCGTCGAGCACCTCCATGCCATCCGGTGACTCGAGCGAGGCGTCAGCCTCGTCAACCTCAGTTGTGCGCGCAGAATCCACGACCGTGCTCCCCTGGAAATATTGCGAGGACTCAGGCGTTGGTGGTGCCGTCATCCCCTGTAACCGCTAGTTGCAGTTGCTAAATAGTTGCACGAGAAACAAAATCCCGCAGGCGGACCGGCCAGTGATCTAGGACATGTGCACAACATGCCGGTTCTGATTGCGGTGCCGGGAAATCGTGACCCTCTGCCCCTGGCGCCACACGAGCCCCACGGGCCCCACGCCGGCCGCCGCCGGGGCGTGCCGGGGACGGAGCATGAGGGGTCGAGGCAGCCCCGACGACCCCGACCGCTCATCGTCGGTCCGCAACGAGCACGAGGCCGGATCCACTCAGGGGATCCGGCCTCGCTGCTGCATCAAGGGGGTGGGCGATACTGGGTTCGAACCAGTGACCTCTTCGGTGTGAACGAAGCGCGCTACCACTGCGCCAATCGCCCCTCACGTGCCACAAGACCTTAACCTACCCGGTTCCGCCTCAGGCGTCCGACCCCGCCGGTCCGCACCGCAGCGCGCCGACCGTGTGCAGGAGCCACTTGAGGGAGCCGATCGGCGCACCGTCGACCACCTCGACCGTGACGTCGAACGCGTGGTCGTGGGCAACCTCGGCGCCGACCCACTGCCACGTACGTTCCCCCGGCGCCATGGCCCGTCGCCAGCCCCGCTCGGTCCACCGGGTCGACCAGCCGGACACCTTCCACTCGGCCTGCTCCAGACGGTCTCGTTCGCGGAAGTACGCCTTCCAGTCCTCGTCGTCGCGCTCCGGGGCGAGCCGGGCGGCGAACCAGTCCGGCAGCTCCATGCCGGCGTCCGTTGCGGCGATGACCTCGGCGATCCCGGCGAGCGCCTCGGTCGCCGAGCCGGAGACGTGGACCCTGGCCCGCCGCTCGTACGTCGTGACGACTCCGGTCGCCGAGGGGCCGATGCGCGGGTCGCCGGCCAGCCAGCCCAGACGCTCACCCGGCCCGGACGCGGCGGGGGCGGACGACCGTCGGCGCCACCAGCTGACCGGGCTCGGCTCCCCACTGCGAATCGTCGTCCCGGTCACGATGTCGACGAGGTCGAACACTCCCCGCGCACGCGGCCACCACGCGACGAGCGGGCCAAGGTCGAACTGGGCCGACACAGCGGCCCGGTCGATCGGCCGGGCCAGCTGCGCCTGGGGCGGGTCGCCCCGCACGAGCCGGCGCTCGACGTCGACCGAGGCGGAGTTGCCCCGGGCGGCCTCGGCATCGAGGACGGGCTGCAGGATGCCCATGCCCTCGGCGGGACTCGCGGGCCTCACGCGGACGCGGCGGCGAAGATCGTCGGTTGCTCGAGCACGGCCGTCCGCACGTCGGGCTGCAGGTCGTCGACCGACATGACCTGGACGCCCAGCACGCCGAGGGAGGCCGGTGTGCCGGAGTCGTCGAGCGCCCGGGTGAGCGCGCCGACGACCGACTCCTGCCCCTCGATGCCGGCATCCGTGGCATAGGCGAGGCAGCCGATCCACGGACTGTCGTCGATGCTGTAGATCAGTGCCCAGACCTTGTCGACGAAGGAGTAGTCACCCATGCCGGCCCGGATCTCCTCGACCGCCCGCCGGGGCAGGTCGGGCCAGACCTTGAACGTCAGGTGGGTCCCCTCCGGGAAGGGGTCGGTGAACCGCTTGAGCTGCCGGGCGTAGTCGGGGTCCATCACGACTCCCGTCGGTGTGTCGGGGTCCACCACGACGCCGATCCCGTCGGGCAGCTCGGCCAGGCGCGGGCGGACCGGGGTCGAGAGGAGCCGGTAGCCCTCGGGCAGTGCCGCCAGCGCCGCGTCGGGGTCGCTCCACAGGCACAGGAGCGGCTCGCCGGACGCGGACGCCGTGGAGAAGAGGCGACCCGCGGTGGTGTCGACACCGACGAGCAGCGTCGCGTAGAGGAAGTCCCACTTGGTGGCGAACGTCCGCGTGCTCATCGGGCCCCCGCCCCCGCCGAGGCGTAGCCCGTGCCCTGCAGGATCAGGCTGACCGAGTCGGTGCTCTTGATGTTCTCCTGCGACATGACGTGCGTGTAGTTGGGGCTGTGCGCGCCGCTGAGCTGGATCGGGCCGGGTCCGCCGAGCGCGTTGCTGACGATCACCTCGACCTGGTTGGCCGGTGTGCCGTCGGGGATGTGGATCGGGCTGCCGCCGTGGTCGAGCACCGTGATGTTGCCGCTCGCGATCCCGTCCTTGATGTCGAGGAAGTACTGCGTCTCGCCGCCGGGACCGAACTGCGGGTTGGCCAGCGTCGTGCCGCTGGCGGCGGGCGTGGGGCTGTTGACGTGCAGCGTGACCATCGAGTCGCGGTAGCCGGGGTGCGCGCCGTCGGCTGCGCCGGGCCCGACCTGGACGCCCTCCCAGACCTGTCCGGCGTCATTGCCGTGCGACGCCGCGGTGCCGCCGTCGACGGCGTAGTTGCTGAGGCCGGGCCAGCCGGCCTCCAGCTGGCGTCCCGCGTCCAGCATCGTGTCGGCGTAGTCGTCGACGCCGGCGAAGGGCCTGGTGCCCTGCCAGGCCTGCGCGGACTCCGCCATCGTGGAGCCGCCGGACCGGGCCTCCATGAACGTCGCGCTGATCGTCTTCAGGGACGTCCGCAGGCTCGCGAAGCTCGACGCGCCGCCCTCGCCGAAGACCTGGGCGATCTTCTGCATGCCGGGCAGGAAGTTGCGGCGCAGGGCGTTGGCGGTGGCCGCGAGGTTGACGACCATGCCCTTGACCGCGACCGTCAGGTGCGAGGCCGCACCCAGCATGCCGCCGGCCTTGAACGCGGCGGTCAGCTCCTTGAGCGTCGTGAGGCCCTTGGTGCCGGGGATGCACGACAGGGCGGCCAGGCCGACGTCCAGCAGGCTCGCCTCCCCCTTGGCGTACTTCATGAGGGTGTCCGCCAGCACGATGAGCGCCGCGGCCAGCACGACCCAGGCGAGGGGGCCGCCGATGATCAGCACGACGATGCCGAGCACCGCGACGACGATCTTCGCGACCTCGACGAGCACGTCCCAGGCGGCCTTGGCGCCGTCCTTGATCTTCTGCCAGCGCGAGCGCGGCTTGATGCCGGCGTCGGCGGCGTCCCGCACCTTGTCGGCGGCGGTCCGCCCGTCCTGCTTGCGCAGGTCCCCCGCGTCGAGCGCGAGGCGGCGGGCCGCGTCGAGCCGGGCCTGCGCGTTGTCGACCAGCGTCTGGGCGCTGCCCTTGGCGCGCTCGGCCGAGTCGAGCTTGTTGCGGGCCTTGGTGATGTCGTCGGACGACGGCTTGAGGTCGTCCGGGACGTTGTGCAGGTGCAGGGCGCCCGCTCCGGCGGCGGCGCTCAGCACGTCGGCGGCGGCGTCGAGCTGCTGCTGGGCCGCCTCGAGGTCCGCCTTGGCCTCGCGGCCGTCCTGGAGCGCCCGACCGGCATCGGTCTGGTGGCTGCCGAGCTGATCGGCCCACCAGCTCATCGCGTCGGCGGCCTGATGGTAGGACTCCTTGCACTTGCGCAGCTGGTCGGGCAGCTCCGAGGAGTGCTCGCGGAACGTGTTGCCGGCCTTGCCGATCCACGACACGACCGCCGCGTCGCCCATCAGGCCGCGCAGGCGCGACTCGGCGTACTCGGCGTCGTCGCCGATCCGCTCCCACGTGCGACCCACCTGGCGGACGGTCGACACCTCGCCCGGGGTGGGGTCGTCGATGTCAAGGACGTCCTGCCAGTCCTGTGGTCTGCTCATGCGGGCTCCCCCTGAAGCTCGTCGGCGTCGATCCGCACGACGCGGAAGGTGCTGGTGACGGCGTCGAACAGGTCCAGCAACGGGTCCGCGAGCGCGATGACCGGTGAGCTGAGCGCCACCAGGAACACGCGATCGACGTCGTCGACGGGCACCGCCGTGATCATGAAGACGTTGCGCAGGAAGTGGCCGTCACCGAGCTGGGCGTCCTCGATCCCGCTGGAGCGCGGGGAGTCGCCGATGCCCGGCACGTCGACGACCGACGTCACGGCGTACGGCTCGGTCGGGTCGTCCGGATCCCGCGGCACCTGGACGAACGAGCCGCGGAGGTCGACCGCGCCCTCGCCGGCCTGGCGCTGGGCGTTCATGACGAGCGAGACCGTGACGGACCCGGAGACGGTGCCCTCCGGCGTCGGCATCGCGAAGCCCGCGCAGTACGTCGCGCCGGCCTCGTGCGCCCGGCTCGCCTGCTCGAGGAGCACCTGCGCGATCGCGTGCCGCTGCTCCCACAGCTCATCGGTGCCGCGCACCCGGTCCTCGACCAGGCGGCGGATCGCGTCGCCGCGCGTCGCCGGCTCGCAGTCGACCTCGTACCAGCTGTCGGGCACCGTGATGGTGTAGCCGAGGCGTCCTTCGAGGCCCCGCGCGGCACTGACCGGCATCAGCCGGCGTCCGGCTTCTCGTCGAACGCCGCCGCGAGCTCGACGTCGGTGTCGATGTAGGCCTGCGCCGACTGGGTCAGGGCCTCGACGGTGCCGTCGATGTTCTTCTTGATCCGGCCGCGGCCGTCGTCCCAGTGGTCCTCGAAGTCGTCGAGGGCGTTCGCCAGCTCGTTCGACCCCAGCTCCGACTCGGCGTCGTCGATGACGTCCCGCGTGCGGTCCAGGCCGTCCTTGACACGTTCGAGCGTCGAGGCGAGGGTCTGGAGCCCGACGACGTCCACCGAGAGATCAGCCACGGGTCCATCCTGTCGTCGCCCGCGCTCGCGGGCAACCGAGGCCGCACGGAGGATCAGGGATCGATGCCCTTGGCGGCCTCGCGGGCCCAGATCTCCTGGGCTCGGCGGGTGATCGGCCCGGGGGCCGGCAGCTCACGGTCGTCGACCTTGGCGATCGCCTGCACGTCGCGGGTCGTCCCGACGAGGATGACCTCGTCGGCGGTCCGGAGCACGTCGATCGGGGCGTCACGCTCGACGACGTCGATCTCGCCGGCACACCACTGGAGGACCAGGGCCCGGGTGACGCCCGCCAGCGGGCCGGCGGCCAGCGTCGGCGTCACGAGCTGCTCCCCCACGACGTAGAAGACGTTGGAGCCCGTCCCCTCGCACAGCATCCCGGCGGTGTTGGGCAGGACCGACTCGCTGGCCCCTCGGGCGTACGCGTGCTCGATCATCAGGGCGTTCTCGGCGTACGACGTCGTCTTGAGACCCGCGAGCGCGCCACGCTCGTTGCGCGGCCACGGCACCGTGACGATGCTCGCGACGTCCGGAGGCCGGGTCGACGGCTCGGCGATGACGACCTGGGTGAGCCCCTCGCTCCCCCGCGGCGAGCCGAGCGGGCCCGGGCCGGAGGTGACGGTGACCCGGATCCGGCCGAAGCCGATGTCCTGGCCCTCCATCGTCGCGGCGATGCCCTCGCGGATCGCGCCGATGTCGGGCTTGCCGATCCCGAGGCCCTCCGCCGACCTCACGAGCCGGTCGAGATGACGGGTCAGCGCGAACGGCTGGTTGTCGCTGATCTGGATCGTCTCGAACACCCCGTCGCCCACGATCATGCCGTGGTCGAGCGGGCTGACGACGCGTTCGTCCGGAGATTGCAGCAGGCGGCCGTTGAACCATGTCCTCATGCCCCAACGCTACGCGGACCCCGGTTTGGGGGGACGGCGAAGGATCGGCTAATGTTTCATCTCGGCGCCGAACAGGTGCCGAGTGCGGACATAGCTCAGTGGTAGAGCATCACCTTGCCAAGGTGAGGGTCGCGAGTTCGAATCTCGTTGTCCGCTCGGAGAGGGTCTCCATACCCATCCAGCGGTGGGTTGGCCGAGAGGCGAGGCAACGGACTGCAAATCCGTTTACACGGGTTCAAATCCCGTACCCACCTCG
>NZ_JAOPXQ010000070.1 GCF_025965075.1 Aeromicrobium sp. | reverse complement strand
CGATGTCGCACACACCTCGACGACCTCGTCGCGGGTCGCCGTCAGGTGACCGTCCAGCCAGGCGCTGACGACCTGGGCGACGCCGCCGACCAGCAGCTCGGCGGTGACCAGCAGCCGTGGTCCGCCGGTCAGCGCCGTGCGGCTCGACGCCTCCGCCCCGACCAGGTCGACGAACAACCGGGTCGACGCAGCCCGCTGCGCCGCGATCTCGGGCACGACGGCGAGAGCGGGGGAGAACAGGAGCCGCCCGCGGGACGGATCGGCGGCGATCAGGTCGACCAACGCGCCGAGGGCGGCGCGGACGGCCTCGGCCGGGTCGTGACCGACCTCGGCCAGCGCCGCCAGGGTCTGGGTCGTGATCGTCGCGATGCACTCGTCGTAGACGGTCCGGGCCAGCTCGCCGGTGTCGGCGAAGCTCTCGTAGAAGTAGCGCGCCGTCAGCCCCGTCTCGCGGCACACCGCGCGCAGCGTGAACCCGCCCGGCCCGCCCTCGGCGGTCAGCAGCGTGCGACCCGCCTCGACCAGCCGCACCCGGCGCTCCGCGAGCCGGTCGGCACCCGACCGTCCGCCGTACGTCCTCAGCTCCGTCACCCCGGCATCTTGACACAATCCACCCACCCCGCGATGCTTTCTGACAACAGCCGTTATCAGAAGTAGCCTGGAGGCCCCATGAGCACCGCGTCCCCCGTCGACGAGCTGCCGACGCTCGACCGGACCGTCATCGGGGCCGGGCTGATGGCGGGCGCCGCCAACGTCATCATGCAGCTGGCCCGCCCCGCGGTCGGTTACGGCGTCGCGGAGAGCCGGGTCGAGAGCGGCCGGCTGTACGACCACCCGATCAAGCGGACCCGGACCACGCTGACCTATCTCGCGGTCGCGACCCTCGGGACCGACGCCGAGCGGGCCGACTACCGCACCGCGGTCAACGGCGCCCACGCCCAGGTGTTCTCGACCGAGGACAGCCCGGTGAGGTACCACGCGATGGACCCGGGCCTGCAGCTGTGGGTCGCGGCCTGCCTCTACCGCGGGTTCGAGGACTCCTACGAGGCGTTCGTCGGCCCCATGAGCGAGGCCCAGCGCGAGCACGTCTACCGCGAGGCCGCCCCGCTCGGGACGACCCTGCAGGTGCGGGAATCGATGTGGCCCGCGACCCGGGAGGCGTTCGAGGACTACTGGCAGGCGAACCTGGCCGAGGTGCACATCGACGACGTCATCCGCGACCACCTGATGTCGATCGTGCGGCTCGAGTTCTTCCCGCTGCCGGTGCAGTGGCTGTTCGGCCGCTTCAACACGTTCGTCACGACGGGCTTCCTGCACGCGCCGTTCCGCGAGCAGATGCACCTGGCCTGGACGACCCGCGACCAGCGCCGCTTCGACCGGCTCATGCGGGCGATCGGCGCGGTGGCCCGCAACCTCCCGGGGCCACTGCGCGCGTTCCCCTACAACGCCTGCCTGTGGGACCTGCGGCTGCGCCGCCGCCTCAAGCGCCCACTGATCTGACCCCAGCCCAGATTTGCGGAGTTTTGCACGGTTCTGGCCCGTCAAGAACGTGCAATGGTCCGCAAATCTGGGCTGGGGTCAGGAGCGGGCGGCCCAGAACGCCCGGAGGGCCTCGGTCGCGTCGGCCTCGCTCAGCGGGCCGCGGTCCATCCGCAGGTCGAGCAGGAAGCGGTACGCCTCGCCGACCTCGGGGCCGGGCGGGATGCCCAGGATCGCCATGATCTGGGCGCCGTCGAGGTCGGGCCGGATCGAGCCCAGCTCCTCCTGCTCGGCGAGGACCGCGATGCGCTCCTCGAGCTCGTCGTAGGTGCGCTGCAGCCGCGCGGCCTTCTTCTGGTTGCGGGTCGTCGAGTCCGCCCGGGTCAGGATGTGCAGCCGCTCGAGCTGGTCGCCCGCGTCACGGACGTAGCGCCGCACCGCCGAGTCGGTCCACTCGCCCGAGCCGTAGCCGTGGAAGCGCAGGTGCAGCTCGACGAGCTGGGCCACCTGGTCGATCAGGTCGTTGCTGTAGCGCAGGGCGCGCATGCGCTTGCGGGTCAGCTTGGCGCCCACCACGTCGTGGTGGTGGAAGGTCACGATGCCGCCGGACTCGAAGCGGCGGGTCTTGGGCTTGCCGACGTCGTGCATCAACGCGGCGAAGCGCGAGACGAAGTCGGGCCCGCCGCCGGGCAGCCGCGACTCGAGGTCGATCGACTGCTCGAGCACGGTGAGCGTGTGCTCGTAGACGTCCTTGTGGCGGTGGTGCTCGTCGCGCTCCAGCGCCAGCGCGGGCAGCTCGGGCAGCACCCGCTCGGCGAGACCGGTCTCGACCAGGAGGGTGAGGCCCAGGCGGGGGTACGGCGCGCAGATCAGCTTGACCAGCTCGTCGCGCACCCGCTCGGCCGAGATGATCTCGATCCGGTCGGCCATCGCCGTCATCGCGGCCACCACGCCCGGGTCGACGGTGAAGCCGAGCTGGGCGGCGAACCGTGCGGCCCGCATCATCCGCAGCGGGTCGTCGGAGAAGGAGTCCTCGGGGGTCCCCGGGGTGCGCAGCACGCGGTGGGCCAGGTCGACGACGCCGCCGTACGGGTCCTCGAGCTCGCGACCCGGCACCAGCACCGCCATCGCGTTGACGGTGAAGTCGCGCCGCCCGAGGTCGCCCTCGAGGGTGTCGCCGAACTCCACGTCCGGCTTGCGCGAGGTGGGGTCGTAGGACTCCGAGCGGTACGTCGTGATCTCGACCTGCCAGGGACCCTTGCGGCTGCCGATGGTGCCGAAGGCGCGGCCCATGTCCCAGATCGCGTCGGCCCAGCCGGTGAGCAGCTTCTCGGTCTGCTCGGGGCGCGCGGAGGTCGTGAAGTCGAGGTCGTTGTGCTGGCGCCCGAGCATCGCGTCGCGGACCGGGCCGCCGACCAGGGCGAGCTCGTGGCCGGCGTCGGCGAAGCGCCGGCCGAGGTCGTCGATCACCGAGGCGATCCGCTCGAGCTCGACGCCGACGGACCGTTGGACCTCGGTCATCTGCAGCGGGGGGAGCGGGGTGTCGGGCACGGGAGGCGAGTCTAGTGGGGTCGGCGCCCCCGCACCGCACTCGCGCTCGGCCGCCGTGGCGGCCCGAAGGGGTGAGTCCGGCGGATAGAGTCGGCGCGTGCTTCGCCCCTCCTCGCTGCTGCCTGCCCTCACGGCGGTGGTGGCGACGGTGGTCACGGCCGGGGTCGCGGCC
>NZ_JAOPXQ010000025.1 GCF_025965075.1 Aeromicrobium sp. | reverse complement strand
GCGGTGCCGAGGTCCCGGCACGCCTCCAGCCAGCCCGAGTGCGTGCCGAACCGGTAGGGCAGGACCGAGACGTCCAGGGACGCGAGGTGGTCGAACAGGCCATCGTCGTCGAAGTAGTCGTGGACGCGTACGTCCACGGTCCCGTCGAGGTCCCGCAGCAGCGCCACCAGCGCCGGTTCGTGGTGCTCGCCGCCGGCCTCGACGACGTCCCGGTGCACATTGACCTGGAGCACCGCGTCGGGGAGATCACCGACGGCACGGGCGAGCACCGGCAGCACGTCATGAGGGGCCATCGATGCCCGCAGGCTCTTGAGGTGCAGCCCGAAGCGAAATGGCCCCGGCCGTCGGCCCGCAGCATGGAGCCGGTCCATCGTCGTGGTGTCGACGACGTGCGGGTGGGGGAGGACGAGCGGGCGGCGGTCCCACCGTCGTTCGACCTCGTCGGCCGCCCCCTCGGTCAACGTCACGAGCGCATCGGCCGCCGGGATGAGGACGTCCAGCTGCGCGTCGTGGTCGCTGCGGTCGAGGTGGTGAGGGTTGCGCAGGTCGTGGACGGTGTAGACCAGCGGCTTGTCGTGGCGACGCAAGGTCCGGACCAGCCCCGCCAGCTCCTCGGGACTGCGCGCGTCGAAGCCGAACTGGACGTGGAAGACGTCGAACTCCCGGTGGGTGGCCTCGACCCAGGAAGGCTCGAGCATCGGCGGAGGCCACCACGGGGCGCCGGTCGGGGTTCGGCGGTCGGGCGGCGGGTCCTCGAGCCGCTCGACCCGCACGCCGTCCGAGACCTCGTCGGGATGCACGAGATGGCGTACGTACACATGCCTCGAGGGCACCGATGCGACGCGGATCAGTCGCGTGTCGACACGTGGAGGGGTGACGGTCATGTCGAGGACCGCCGTGACGCGGCGACGACGTAGCGGTCGTGGACGCGCTCCACCAGGCCGAGCCCGGCGAGCTCGTCGAGCCAGCCCGTCATGGGCCAGTCGCCCCAACGGTCGTGGAACAGTCCGGCGTTGCGGACGATGTCCTCGAGGTGCTCGACCGGTGGTCGGCTCACGGGATGGTGCTGGTGGTACGCGTGTGCGTCGCCGACCCACGCGAGGGGGACCCCGGAGGCGGCCGCCCGGCGGCCGAAGTCGGTGTCCTCGCCGCCGTAGCCGACGTACGCCTCGTCGAACCCCCCGATGGCGTCCCACGTCGCCGGGGTCAGGGCGAATGACAACGACCAGAACAGGTCGTGCCCGTCCCGGTCGACCACGACCTGACCGGGGTCCGGTGCCGGCCGCGCCGGGTGGGGGTCACGGAGCCCGGTGAGGCCGTCGTGCGGATAGCCGTCCCTCCCCGGCTCGGGCAGGTAGGTGACCGGCCCGCACAGGAGGTGACCGGCGCATCGGACGGCCGACCGGACGTATCCCCCCACGAGGTCCGGGTCGGGCATGCAGTCGACGTCGAGGAAGACCAGCAGGTCGGCGCCCCCGGCGGTTGCGGCGCGGGCGCCGGCATTGCGGGCAGCGGCCAACGGAAGGCCATCTGGACGGCCGTCGACGTGCAGCACCTCGGGCGGGACCTCGCCGGCGGGGGTCCAGTCGGCGATGCCGTCGTCGTCCATCGCCACGACGAGATAGCGGTAGGGCCGGACGAGGGACCGCAGCAGGGCCTCGTGCTGGCGGGCCAGGTGCTCGTGGCGGCCGTGGACGACCGTGATCACGGTGGTCCTCATCGGGTCACCCTTGACGTGGGACGGCTCGTCCGGGACGTGTGCCGTTCCAGCTCGTGCTCCAGGACGACGGCGAGCCGTTCGGCGGCGTGCCCGTCGTTCCATCCCGACCAGTCCTCGCCCGGCAGCGCCGCCGCGGTCGACAACCGATCGGCCCACTCGAGCGAGGCGAAGGTCGCGTGGGCGACGGCGGGCCAGCGGCCGGATCGAGCCAGGACACGTGCCGTCGTCACCTGCTCGGCGTGCGGCCTGGCCTGGGGGATCACGATCGCCGGGCGCCGTGCCGCGGCGACCTCGGCGAGGGCGTTCTGACCGCCGTGGGTCACGATCACGTCGGCGTTCTGGAGCAGCGGCCAGGGATCTTCGACCCAGCGACCGCTGCGCGCGTCGAGGATGTCCCAGTGCCACTCGGGTGTCTGCGCACGCGCCTCCGCCACGTCCCGTGGTGTCAGGTTGCTGCCGCCGGCGCCCGCCAGCACCACGACGCGACGGCGCGGTCCGGACGGCCGGAGGAGCGGCTCACCGATGCGTGTGTCGAAGCGGGACAGCGCCCCGACCCGGTGCACGTCGACCCCGTGGGGAATGCCCACGACCATCTCGCCGGCGTCGGGCGGCCACACAGCGAGGACTCGGTCGGCGACGCCGTGGGCCAGGACGTGGCCAGCATCGCGGCGGTCGCCCGGCAGCACCATCGTGACGACGGGGATCCCGTGCAGCCGGGCCAGGAGCAGGACCTCGACCGACACGTCGACCATCAGCAAGGCCGGTCGGGCGGCCTCGATCCACCCGCCGATCGTGGCCATCCGGCCACGGAGACCCGGATCGTGGGCCGGCACCCAGTGCAGCCGGCCGTGCGCCTCGGGGTCCGTCGGCGCGTCGCCGGCGTCGTCCCGCGGGAGCTGGATCCACGGGCCGTCCCACCCGGCCGGGCGGGGCAGCGAGGACAGGCCCGTGACGGTGACCGACAGCTGTGCGGTCACGACCATCGCGCGGTGCAGGTGGCCGCGACCGTGGTGGTGCACGTAGTAGCCGATCACGCGACGGCCCCCTCCTGCTGCTCGTAGAGGGCCTCGTACGAGCTCACCATCCGCGCAACGCTGAAGTGCTCGACCGCGTGCCGGCGGACGGCCGAGCGGTCGAGGGTCGCCGCGGTGCGGATGGCCCCTGCCAGCGCGTCGACGTCGTCGGGGGCCGCGAGGTCACCGGCGACCGGGTCGACGAGCTCCGGCAGGGCGCCGCGGGCGAAGGCGGCGACCGGGGTACCGCAGGACATTGCCTCTGCGGCGACGAGTCCGTACGGCTCGTCCCACTGTGGCGTCACGACGACCACCGCCGCGCGGCCGACGGCCTCGATCAGGTCCTCGTCGTGGAGGTGCCCGACATAGGCGGCGTCGTCATTCAGCACAGGGAGGAGTGCCTCCCGGAAGTAGCGCTCGTCCATGACCGGTCCCGCGACATCGATCTTCACCCCGGCCCGCCGGGCGGCGAGCACTGCTAGGTGCGGCGCCTTCTCGGGCACGATGCGACCCGACCAAACGGCGCGTCCACCTCCCGGACCGAGGTGCCACCGGTCGGTGTCGACGCCGTTCAACACGACGGTCGAGCTCACGGACCGCGACCACGCAGCCCGGGTGTGCTCGCTCACCGCGACGAATCGCGCCGATGCCGGGGCGTATCTGATCGCGGACTCGAGCCAGGCCACGGGAGGCGTGTGCAACGTCGTGACGAGGGGGACCGCGGTCAGGTGAGCCATCGCGATCGGCAGGTGGTGCAGGCTGTTGTTGTGGATCACGTCGAATCGGGACGTTCCGCTGCCGGCGAGATGGAGCATCAGCCCCAGGTACGCGTGGTGCTCCTGCATCCACTGCTCGGGGACTGCCCCGACGTCCTGACGAGCTGCTGGGCTGGAGGCGAATGCCCGCACGGGCAGCTCCTCGACGTTGAGGCTCCGATCCGAGCCGGGTGCCGCGAAGACGCTGACCTGGTGGCCACGTCGGATCAGCTCGCGGGCGAGGGTCGCGGTGTGGGACTCCAGTCCGCCTTGATAGGGCTCACGGATCGGGAATCGACTGGACGCGATGAGGCAGACCCGCATCAGTGGGAGGCGAGCCGAGTGAGCGCAAAGGACATATGGCACCTCTCATGACGAAGGGGGGCGCGCTGCTGCACCTGAGGAGTCCTGTACCCGGTCCACCTCCATGCCAATCGGGATTCCTCGAGACTCCGGCGAACTCGGGCGACGCGGCGGTGACACAGTGACCGTTTCGCGATGCCCCGCGCGGGTAACAACAGGACGAGGGCGGGTGATCGGGATGTTCAGCTACTGGCGGCATCGTCTTGAGTCGATGCCCATGACACCGCCGCCCGATCCGGGCGGCCGGGTCGTCGTCATGTCGGCCCACCCCGACGACGAGGTGCTCGCCGTAGGCGGGTGGATCGCGAGTCAGGCCGACCGGGACATGGCGTTCGTCACGGTGACGGACGGAGAGGCCTCCCACCCGGAGAGCCCGACGATGACGCCGCGCGAGCTCGGGCAGCGCCGTCCTCGTGAGCTGGTGGCGGCTTTGGGGCTGCTGGGCGTGCACGAGCCCGACATCTGTCGCCTGGGATTTCCCGACGGCGAGGTCGCCAAGCACCGCGGCGAGCTCGCTGCGGCCCTGGAGCCGTTCGTTCGCGGGGCCGACCTGGTGCTCGCACCGTTCGAGGCCGACGGGCACCCGGACCATGACGTCCTGGGCGAGGTGGCGATCGAGCTCTGCGGAACGCACACCACGCTGTGGAGGTTCCCGATCTGGACCTGGGTGTGGACGACCCCCGAGGATGGGCAGCACTGGCTGCCGCGCGCACGGCGGCTGGAGTGCCAGGCGGCGTCGCGGGGTCGCAAGCGACGGGCCGTGCGAGCGTTCACGACCCAGGTGCGTGCTCTCAGTGCGGATCCACGGGATGCCGCGGTCGTCACTGAGGGGCTGCTCGACCACGCGCTGCTCGCTCCCGAGGTCGTCCTGGCCTAGTTGTGCCTGCGCTCTCGTTCGTGTCCACGTGGATCGGGACGGGCGGGCGTGACTGACGGGTCAGCCGTACGACGGCGGCGAGAACGAGGTCGTCACCGACCTGTGACCCGCTCCAGCCTCGCGTTGGCGTTGCGCTGCGTGACGATGGCATCCGCGATCGTCACCAGTCGCACGTTGCGGTCCTGGGAGATCCGCGTGAGGAATGCGAACGGACGTGTCGTGGGCCGAGGCGCTGATCAGCTCGAGGTGGTCGTCGACCTGGGCGAAGACGCCGGCAGCGTCGGCCGCCACGGGGTCGAGCGAGGTCCTCGTCACATCGGCGAGCGTCGCAGAGGCGCACGAAGAACGAGCTCTCGTCCACCAGCTGGGCCAGGATCCCGGCGAAGCGGAGAACCAGACGAGCGTTGTCCTGCTCACTCACGAGGAGCACACCTTCCGTCCGGCCAAGGCCTCCAACGTACCGGGGGGTGGTGCGTGCCCACCGGTTTTGCGCCCGCCACGCCGGGTACGTCGCGGGGAGTGCCGCCGCGTCGGCGGGCCCACGACGTACGAGTGGATGGACCATCCCGTGCACAGCGACTACGACTACCTGATCATCGGCGGCGGCATGGCGGCCGACGCCGCAGCGAAGGGCATCCGGGAGATCGACGCCTCGGGCACGATCGGCATCGTGGGGGAGGAGCCGACGGCCCCGTTCCCGCGGCCGG
>NZ_JAOPXQ010000013.1 GCF_025965075.1 Aeromicrobium sp. | reverse complement strand
TCCCGGAGATCAGCGCCGGACCCCGGGTCGGCGTCTCGAAGGCCGCCGACGTGGCGTGGCGGTTCTGGGTCACCGGCGACCCGACGGTGTCGGCGTACCGCCGCAGCCCACGCGCCTGACCCGGGCGAGGCGACTACCCGCGGCCCGTCGCGCGGTAGCGACGTTCGGGGCGGCCCGCGTTGCCGTAGTTGAGGCGGACCGTCGCGGCGCCCTGGTCGACGAAGTGCTCGAGGTAGCGCCGGGCGCTGACCCGCGAGAGCCCCACCAGCTCGCCGCAGTCCGCCGCCGACAGCTCGCGCCCCTCGGCCAGCGCCTCCGCCACGAGCCGGGCGGACTCCGGGCTCAGGCCCTTGGGCAGGGCGGTCACCGCCGTGGGCGGTCCGCCGAACGCCCGGTCGATCGCGGCCTGGTCGGCGGTGCCCGCGGGCAACGTCGTGAGGGCCTCGCGGACCCGCTCCATCCGGGTCGCGAAGTCGGTGTACTCGAACGGCTTGACGAGGTACTGCAGCGCGCCGCCGTGCAACGCGGTCCGGACCGCCTCGGCGTCCCGCTCGGCGGTCACCATGACGACGCCGACCCGACTGCCGGTGGCGCGGAGCCGGTGCAACACCTCCAGCCCGCTCAGGTCCGGCAGATGGACGTCCAGCAGCAGCAGGTCAGGCGCGAGCTCGTCGACCATCGCGAGCGCCTCGGCCCCGGTGCGCGCCGTCCCGACGACGGTGAAGCCGGGCGTCCGCTCGACGAACTTGGCGTGGATCGCCGCGACCATGAAGTCGTCGTCGACCACGAGCACGCCGATCATGGGACCTCCTGGGGCAGCCGGACACGGAACACCGCGCCATTGTCCCGGTCGACCGTCACGCTGCCACCACGCTGGGTGCAGATCAGCCGCACCAACGGCAGCCCGATGCCGCGGCCGCCGGGCACGTCGGGCTTGGTCGAGGTGCCGCGGACGAAGACCGAGTCCACCATGTCGGCCGGGACCCCCGGCCCGTTGTCCCGCACCTCCAGCACGATCGCGGCGTCCACGACCGTGAGCTCGACCTCGACCACGGGAGCCGGGCCGCCCTTGCAGGCGTCGACCGCGTTGTCGACCAGGTTGCCGATGATCGTCGTCAGGTCCGCCGAGGTCGGCGTCGCCAGTGCGGGCAGCGCCGACCCCGGCGACAGGTCCAGCCGGACCCCCGCCTCCGCCGCGACGCTCGACTTGGCGATCACCAGGGCGGCGACGGCGGGGTCGGCGATCCGTTGGGTCACGGCGTCGGTGATCTCGGCGCGACGCCGGGTCAGCACGCCGACCAGCGAGGTCACCTCGTCGTACTCCCCGAGCTGGACCAGGCCGGAGATCGTGTGCAGCTGGTTCGCGAACTCGTGCGTCTGCGCCCGCAACGTGTCGGTGATCGACAGGTTGGAGCTGAGCTGGCTCTGCATCGACACGAGCTCGGTGCGGTCGCGCATCGTGGTGACCGTCCCGATGCCCTCGCCCCGGCTGGCCGCCGCCCGCTGGTTGAACACCACGACCCGGTCGCGCACCAGGAGCACGGCGTCCTGGGCGTCGCCGCCACCGCCGAGGACCTCGACGACCTGGCCGGGCAGCCCCAGCGTGTCCAGGCGACGGCCGACGACATCACGGCCGAGCCCCAGCAGCTCACGGGCGCTGTCGTTGACCATCGTCACCCGGTCGTCGGTGCCGACGGCGATGACCCCCTCGCGGATGCTGTGCAGCAGGGCCTCGCGGTGGTCCGCCAGCGTCGCGAACTCGTGCGGCTCCAGCCCCCGGGTGCGGCGCTTGACCAGGCGTGCCACGAGCCAGGACCCCGCCGCCCCCAACAGCGCCCCGACGCCCAGGAACAGCACGAGGTCCGGCGCGGCGTCGGTCAGCCGCTGCCACGTCGTCGGATAGCGCTGGTGCGCGAGCGACAGGCCGATCAGCTCGCCGTCGTCGGCGAGGATCGGGGCGTGCCCGGCGACAGCTCGCTTGCCGTCGTCGTCGACGACGTCCCCGATCCAGCCGCGGCCCTCGCGGACCCGGCTGTCGCCGAGGTCGATGCGTTCGCCCACGACCTGGGGGTCCGACGACGACAGGACCACGCCGTCGGGACCTGCGATCGTCACGTCCGTCGCCCCCGACAGGCTCAGCGCCCGGTCGATCGACGGTGCCAGGTCGCGGGCCGCGTCACGACTCGTGACCTGCTGGCGTACGACCGACAGGTTCGCGAGGTACTCCGCGACCGAGCGCATCTGCGCGCCGCGCTCGGCCGAGAACGTCGTCGTCGACTGCCGGACCGAGATCGCGCCCACGATGACCAGCACGACCGCGACGACCGCGAGCTGCATGATCAGGAACTGTCCCGCGAGCGTGAGCCGTTGCCGGCGTGGCGACCACAATGAACACAACCTCCTTTGTCTCCGCAATAGTGACCCAGCGCACAGTGGGGGGCGATGATCGGGTCGACCCAGGAGGTGCCATGACGTCCAAGACCAGTGTCCGCCGGACACTCGGAGTCGTCCTCGTGCTCGTGACCGCACTCGTGCTGTCGGCGTGCGGAGTGACGCGCGGAGGTGACGGTGAAGGCAACCGTCGCCTGCGGATGATGATTCCCAACAGCCCCGGCGGCGGGTACGACCTGACGGGTCGCGCCGCCGCGCACTCCCTCGAGGACGAGGAGCTCACCGGACGGTTCGAGATCACCAACGTCATCGGCGCCAGCGGCACTGTCGCGATGCAGCGCCTGCTCAACGAGAAGGGCGCGACCGACGTCGTCATGGCGATGGGCCTCGGCGTCGTCGGAGC
Source organism: Aeromicrobium sp. (assembly GCF_025965075.1). Taxonomy (GTDB): domain Bacteria; phylum Actinomycetota; class Actinomycetes; order Propionibacteriales; family Nocardioidaceae; genus Aeromicrobium. The sequence continues at coordinate 3,217 of NZ_JAOPXQ010000013.1, read as the reverse complement.
CGTCTACACCAACGAGTCGTCCGCGCGGGTCTCCAAGGCGACCCCGATCGCCCGGTTGATCGAGGACCAGGAGGGACTGATCGTGCCCAAGAACTCGCGCTTCAAGACCGTCGACGACCTCGTCAAGGCGTGGAAGGCCGACCCCGACAGCGTGACGATCGGCGGCGGCTCCTCGCCCGGCGGACCGGACCACCTGTTCCCGATGCAGCTCGCCAAGACCGTCGGCATCGACCCCACCGACGTCAAGTACGTCGCGTACGACGGGGGAGGCCCGCTCACGACGGCGCTGCTGGGGGAGAAGATCGACGTCGGCACCTCCGGCCCCAGCGAGTTCGAGGGGCAGATCGCCGACGGCTCGCTCCGGGTGCTGGCCGTGTCCGGCGACGAGCGGCTCGAGAGCGTCGACGCACCGACGCTCAAGGAGAGCGGCGTGGACATGACGTTCGTCAACTGGCGCGGCATCCTCGCGCCCCCGGGGATATCCGAGGAGACCCGTGACGAGCTCACGCAGATCTTCATCGACATGCACGAGAGCGCGGAGTGGAAGAAGGCCGTCGCGCGCAACGACTGGATCGACTCGTTCGCCACCGGCGACGAGTTCGCGACCTTCCTCAAGAAGCAGGACGAGCGGGTCGAGTCGACCCTGAAGGAGCTGGGACTCGTATGACCACGGCATCCACCGAATCCGCGGAGGTGCCGGTGACGGCCCCGCGGGTCGTCGACCGGGCGCAGTACCTCCTCGCGGGGTTCCTGGCGGTCGCCGGCGCCTACGTCATCTACGACGCGTCGACGCTGCGCAAGGGATTCGCCGACCAGCCCGTCCAGCCCTACGCATTCCCGTACGTCGTCGGTGCGGCTCTCGTCGTGCTGGCGGTGCTGCTCGCGCTCGCCACGGCACGCGGGGACGTCGCCGAGGGTGAGGACGGCGAGGACATCGACCTCGAGCAGGGCAGCGACTGGCTGACGGTCGGCAAGCTCGTCGCGGTCTTCGCGCTCAACTTCGCGCTGATCGACTGGCTCGGCTGGGCCATCACCGGCGCGATCCTGTTCGCCGGCACGGCGCACGTGCTGGGCAGCCGGACGCTGATCAAGGACGTCGCGATCGGCGCCGCCCTGTCGGTCGGCACGTGGTACGGCTTCTACTCCGGCCTGGGTCTCGCGATCCCGGCCGGCATCCTGGACGGGGTGCTCTGATGGGATCGTTCGACCTCCTGATGCAGGGCTTCGAGAACGCCCTGACACCGACCAACCTGCTCTACGCCGTGATCGGCGTCCTGCTGGGCACCGCGGTCGGCGTGCTCCCGGGCATCGGACCGGCGATGACGCTGGCCCTGCTGCTGCCCATCACGTACAGCGTGTCCCCGGCCAGCGCGCTCATCATGTTCGCCGGGATCTACTACGGCGGGATGTACGGCGGGTCCACGACGTCGATCCTGCTCAACACACCGGGGGAGTCGTCCTCGGTCGTGACGGCGATCGAGGGCAACAAGATGGCCAAGAGGGGCCGCGCCGCCCAGGCGCTGGCCACCGCGGCGATCGGCTCGTTCGTCGCCGGCACGATCGGCACCGCCCTGCTGGTGCTGTTCGCGCCGACCGTCGCCGACCAGGTCGTCAAGCTCGGCAACCCGTCGAACTTCGCGCTGATGGTGCTCGCGCTGTTCGCGGTGACGGCCGTCCTCGGCAACTCCCGGCTGCGCGGGTTCATCGCGCTCTTCCTCGGGCTGACGATCGGCCTGATCGGCACCGACACGGGGCAGCCCCGCCTGACGTTCGGCAGCCCCCTGCTGGCCGACGGCATCGACATCGTCGTGGTCGCCGTCGCGATCTTCGCGATCGGCGAGGCCCTGTGGGTCGCGGCGCACCTGCGCCGTCGTCCGCTGGACATCATCCCGGTGGGACAGCCGTGGATGAGCCGCGAGGACTGGGGCCGCTCGTGGAAGCCGTGGCTGCGCGGCACGGCGCTGGGCTTCCCGTTCGGCGCACTGCCGGCCGGCGGCGCCGAGCTGCCGACCTTCATCTCGTACATCAGCGAGCGGAAGCTGTCGAAGAAGCCCGAGGAGTTCGGCCACGGCGCGATCGAGGGCGTGGCGGGGCCGGAGGCGGCCAACAACGCGTCGGCGGCCGGCACCCTGGTGCCGCTCCTGGCGATCGGCCTGCCGACGACGGCGACCGCTGCCGTCATGCTGCTGGCGTTCCAGAGCTATGGCATCGAGACCGGGCCGCAGCTGTTCGACAGCGAGCCGATCCTGGTCTGGACGCTGCTCGCGAGCCTGTTCATCGGCAACACCCTGCTGCTGGTCCTCAACCTGCCCCTCGCGCCGGTGTGGGCCAAGCTGCTGCAGATCCCGCGCCCGTACCTCTACGCCGGGATCCTGTTCTTCGCGTCGCTCGGCGCGTACAGCGTCAACTTCCAGTGGTTCGACCTGCTGATCCTGCTGGTCATCGGCCTGCTGGGGCTCGCGATGCGGCGCTTCGGCCTGCCGGTGCTGCCGCTCATCATCGGCGTGATCCTCGGCCCGAAGATGGAGTACCAGCTGACGCAGGCGCTCACGATCTCCTCGGGCGACATCAGCACGCTGTGGAGCGAGCCCGTCGCGGTCATCGTGTACGTCGTGATCGCCCTCGCGCTGGTCGCGATCATCGGACTCGGCCTGCGCAAGCCCGCGCCGGTCGTCGACAAGGAAGAGGTCAGCGCATGAGCGTGGTCGTGACGTACAGCCCGGACGAGTTCGGGCAGGCGGCGCTGTCCTACGGCGCCACCGAGGCCTCGCGGCGGGGGGAGCGGCTCCTGGTCGTCAACCCGACCAAGGGCGACGCCTATGTCGACCCCCGGTTCGCCCGGGAGGAGGAGATGGGGGCGCTGCAGGCGCAGCTCGCCCGGCTCGACGTCGAGACCGAGATCCGCCACGACGTCGTGCCCGACATCGCCGAGGCGGTGCTGGCGGTCGCGAAGGAGACCGGCGCCTCGTTGATCGTGGTCGGGATCCGCCCCCGCACGCCGGTCGGCAAGCTGCTGCTCGGCAGCGTCGCGCAGCGGCTGATCCTCGACGCGGCGTGCCCCGTCCTGGCGGTCAAGCCCGACGGGGCCGAGCCGCTCGTCTAGTCGGCGTCGTCGGCGACGGGGACCACGCACACGCCGTCCTCACACACGGGTGCGTCCTCGGCGCCGACGATCTCGAGCGGGCCGGTCACGAGCCGGCCGCGGCCTGCTGCAGGA
>NZ_JAOPXQ010000249.1 GCF_025965075.1 Aeromicrobium sp. | reverse complement strand
CCCATCTCGGTGTCGTTGGCCATCGCGATGACCTCCGCGTCGGTCGTCCAGGTGACGATCGGCGCGATCGGACCGAAGATCTCCTCGTGCACGATCGCGGCGTCGGCCGGGACGTCGACCAGCACGGTGGGCGGGAAGTAGAAGCCCTTGCTGTCCTCGGGCACAGGAGCCTGGTGGGCGATCCGGGCACCCGCCGCGATCGCGCCGGCGAGCAGCGCGTTGGTCTCGTCGACCGCCTTGGCGTTGATCAGCGGGCCGATGTCGGACCCCTCGGAGGCGGGTCCCACGACGAGGTTCTCCACGGCAGCGCCCAGCTTCGCGGTGAACTCCGCGGCCACGGCAGCGTGGACGTACAACCGATTGGCCGCCGTGCACGCCTGCCCGCCACCGCGGAACTTGGCGATCATCGCGCCGGCGACGGCCGCGTCGAGGTCGGCATCATCCGTGACGACGAACGGTGCGTTGCCGCCGAGCTCCATCGAGGAGTTGATGACCCGGTCGGCGGCCTGCTTGAGCAGCACCTGGCCGATGCCGGTGGACCCGGTGAACGAGATCTTGCGGACGCGTGGATCCTCCATCCAGGTGCCGACGATCCTGGATGCCGACCGCGACGGCACGACGTTGACGACACCGGCCGGGACACCGGCCTCGACCAGGAGCCTCGCGATCGCGAACGCGGTGAGCGGCGTCTCCGAGGCGGGCTTGAGCACCACCGTGCACCCCGCGGCCAGCGCAGGGGCGATCTTGCGGGCGGCCATCGCGGCCGGGAAGTTCCACGGCGTGACGAGGGCGGCGACGCCGACCGGGTGGTGCGTCACCACGGTGCGGGTGCCGCCGGCGGGGGACGAGCCATAGTCGCCGCCCGTGCGGACGGCCTCCTCGGCGAACCAGCGGAAGAACTCGGCGGAGTAGGTGACCTCACCGATCGCGTCCGACAGCGACTTGCCGTTCTCGGCGGCGATCAGGGCGCCCAGCTCCTCGCGGTCGCGGATCATCAGCTCGAACGTCCGGCGCAGGATCTCGGCGCGCTCGCGCGGGGCGACCCGGCGCCACAACGGCAGAGCCGCGGCCGCAGCATCCACGGCGGCCGTCGCGTCGGCGACACCGCCGTTGGAGACGGCGCGGATCGGCTCGGCGGTCGCGGGGTCGACGACGTCGAACTCCCCGTCGGCGCCGGGGAGCCACTCGTTGTTGATGAGCACGTCAGCAGGGTTGGTCATGACTGAACCTCCGAGAAGATCTGGGTGAGGACCTCGAGGCCCTCGGTCAGGAGCTCGTCGCTGATCGCCAGCGGCGGCAGGAAGCGGAGCACGTTGCCGTACGTCCCGCAGGTCAGCACGATGACGCCGGCCCGGTGGGCGGCGGCCGCGACGGCCTTGGCCAGGTCGGCGTCCGGCTCGTCGGTGCCGGACCGCACGAGCTCGACCGCGATCATGGCGCCACGGCCGCGGACGTCGCCGAGGCGGTCGTCGTCGGCCTGCAGACGGTGCAGGGCGTCGAGCATGAGCCGCTCGACCTGCTGGGCCCGGTCGACCAGGCCCTCGGCCTCGATCGTCTCGATCGTCGCCAGCGCGGCGGCGCAGGCCAGCGGGTTGCCGCCGTACGTCCCGCCGAGGCCGCTGACGTGGGAGGCGTCCATGATGTCGGCGCGGCCCGTGACCGCCGACAGCGGCAGGCCGCCGGCGATCCCCTTGGCCGTGACGATGACGTCCGGGACGATGCCCTCGCGATCGCACGCGAACATCGCGCCGGTGCGGGCGAAGCCGGTCTGCACCTCGTCGGCGATGAACACGACCCCGTGGGCGGTGCACCAGTCGACGATCGCGGCCAGGAAGCCGTCGGCCGGGACGATGAACCCGCCCTCGCCCTGGATCGGCTCGATCACGACGGCGGCGAGGTTGTCGGCGCCGACCTGCTTCTCGATGACGTCGATCGCGCGGCGGGCGGCGAGCTGGCCGTCCATGGCCTTCTCGTCGCGGTAGGGGTAGGACAGCGGGGCGCGGTAGATCTCCGGCGCGAACGGGCCGAAGCCGCTCTTGTAGGGCATCGCCTTCGCGGTCATCGCCATCGTCAGGTTGGTCCGCCCGTGGTAGGCGTGGTCGAAGACCACGACGGCCTGCCGCTTGGTGTGCGCGCGGGCGATCTTGATCGCGTTCTCGACCGCCTCGGCGCCGGAGTTGAACAGCGCGGACTTCTTGTCGTGGTCGCCGGGGGTCAGCCGGTTGAGCGCCTCGGCCACCGCGACGTACCCCTCGTAGGGGGTGATCATGAAGCACGTGTGGGTGAAGGCCGCGACCTGCTCGCGCACCGCGTCGACGACCCGGGGCGCGCTGTTGCCGATCGTCGTGACCGCGATGCCGGAGCCGAGGTCGATGAACGAGTTGCCGTCGACGTCTTTGACGATGCCGCCGCCGGCCTCGACCGCGAACACCGGCATCGTCGTGCCGATGCCCTGGGCGACGGCGGCGTGCTTGCGCGCCATGAGCTCCTGCGAGCGGGGACCGGGGATGGCCGTGACGAGCTCACGGCGCTGTTCGAGAGAGGCAGGCATGACGTGATTCTCCTCGTTCGGACGTATGCCGTCCAATACCGGGAACTGATCCGGGCTATGCTCCCGAGGCATGGAGCTGCGGACCTTGGGATACTTCGTCGCGGTCGCCGAGACGGAGTCGGTCAGCGCCGCGGCCGCGGTCGTCCACGTGACGCAGCCGGCGATCTCCCGCCAGCTGCGCCAGCTCGAGCGCGAGATCGGCGTCGACCTGTTCGTCCGCTCGGCGGGACGGCTGCGGCTGAGCGCCGCCGGCCGGGAGTTCCTGCCGCACGCACGCGCCGTGCTGCGCCAGGCCGACAGCGCGGCGCGGGCCGCCCGGTCGTACGCCGCGGGCCGGCTCGAGCGGCTCACGATCGCCGCCCCGACCACGACGCTGACCGACGTCATCGCCCCGTTCCTGGCGACCCTGGCCGCGGACGACCCGATGCCGACGGTGCTGGAGTCGGATCCCCGCGGGGCGTACGCCGCGCTGCGCCGGGGCGCCGACCTCGCGATCGTGACCGAGCGGCCGGCCGCGCCGCTGGCCAGCGCTCCCATCGCGGTGCTACCTGTGTGGGCGTACGTCCCGGCCGACCACCCGTGGCACGCCGAGAAGGTGCGGCTGCGGGCCCTGGTCGAGGAGACCCTGCTGGTGCTGACCCCGGGGTTCCGTCCCCGGCAGATCCTCGACGCCGCGCTGGACTCGGCCGGCCTGACGATGGGTGAGGTCGTCGAGTGCACGAATCCCCAGGTCGCGCAGGCGCTCGCCGCCGCGGGCCGGGGCGTCGCGGTCGTCACGGACGATCCCCGGTTCGACCTGCGGGGCCTGGAGATCCAGGGCCGTGACGGTCCGCTGCGGATCGAGCTGTTCGCCGCGTGGGAGCCCGGGCACCACGCGGCCGCGTCCCTGGCCGCGCTGGCCGAACGCCTCCGGGACTTCTGCGTCGACCGCTACGGAGCCGACGTCGCGCCGGTCCGCTGAGACCCATGCGGACCTCCGCACCGTTTCCCGCAGTGACCGTATGTCGGGATCGAGCGCACCTAGCGTGATCGCTGGGGGAGTAAGAGTGGCGGGAATCCATCGACATCTCGGGACATCGAAAGGCATCCATCTCATGAAACGTCGTTCTTCAGTGGCACTGCTCGGTGCGGCAGCTCTCGTCGCCGGCAGCGCCCTCATCTCCGGTCCCGCGGTCGCGGGCAGCAATGGTGGCGTCGGTGAGCCACGCGTCATCACCGACGGTCTCGTCACCCCCCTCAAGCTGGCCGTCAACGACCACGGCACGGCGTACGTGTCCCAGAACTTCATCGGCGAGCTGACCAAGGTCGCCAGGGACGGGACCAAGACGCCGTTCGCGTCCGCTCCCGGCGAGGAGGTCGGAGGCGTGTCCGAGCACGACGGGACCGTCTACTGGACCACGACCGGTGAGGGATCGGCCAAGATGTTCGCCCAGCGCCGCGGCGGGGAGCCCCGGCAGATCGCCGACATCTGGGCGCACGAGAACTCCACCAACCCCGACCAGGGCACGACGTACGGATTCCGTGACCTGCCGGCCGAGTGCGCCGCGCAGTTCCCGGCCGACAACCCCGCGTCGTACACCGGTGCCGTCGACAGCCACCCATACGCCACCTTGGTGACGGACCGCCACAAGTACGTGGCCGACGCCGGCGCCAACGCGATCTTCGAGGTGGGCCGGCACGGACGCGTGACGACGGTCGCGACCCTCCCCGGGGTCGGGACGGTCGTCACCGCCGAGGCGGCGGCGGCGCAGCAGCTGCCGGAGTGCGCGGTGGGCCACACGTACTACTTCGAGTTCGTCCCCACGGACATCGAGCAGTCCCGTGACGGCCGGCTGTACGTGACCTCCCTGCCGGGTGGTCCCGAGGACGCGAGCCTCGGCGCCCGCGGCGCGGTCTACGAGCTCAAGGCCAAGGGCGGCGGACACCACCACAAGTCCGGGTCGAACGGTGCCAAGGCCAAGAAGGTCGCCGGCGGCTTCGTCGGAGCGGTCGACCTGGCGCTCCTGCCGGACCGGAAGGTCGCGGTCGCCGAGCTGTTCGGCGGCGCCGAGGGTCAGGGCCAGGTGAGCCTGTTCAAGCTCGGCTCGCGTTCGGCGAACGACCCGGCGAAGCGGCAGACGTTGGCCCTCGCCTCACCGGCCGCGGTCGAGTGGGTCGGCGGCCGGCACTCCGGCAAGCTGTACGTCACGACCGACGCGTTCGTGGGCGGAGAGCCGGGACCGACCGGCAAGCTGCAGGTGCTGTCCATCGGATCGCACCGCCACTAGACGTCGTACGCGCGCTCGTTCTGCGAGGGTGCGTGTGCGGCA
>NZ_JAOPXQ010000261.1 GCF_025965075.1 Aeromicrobium sp. | reverse complement strand
CGCCGCGCCCATGCGCCCGCTCGCCATGCCTCTGCGCGACTGACCTCACCATGCTTGTTGACAGGGGGACCATGAGCTCGCCGTCCGTCCTCATCACGGGGGCTGCCATCGGAATCGGTGCTGCATGCGCGGACGCCTTCGCCCGAGCAGGCCACCGCATCGTGCTGACCGATGTGCTCGAAGATGAGGGGGAGCGGCGCGCTGCCTCCCTCCGCGAGCAGGGGCACGACGCTCAGTTCCGGGCCCTCGACGTCACCGACTCCGCCCAGGTACGAGCTGTCGTGCGTGAGACCGAAGGGCAGGGCTTCGACGCAGTCGTGGCCAACGCCGGGATCGCGCGACGGCGCCGGTTCAAGGACCTGACCGATGAGGAGTGGAGCCACACGCTCGACGTCAATCTGCTGGGCGAGATGCGAGTGTTTCGGGCGGTAGTGCCAGCCATGATGCGTCGCGGTTCCGGCTCTCTGGTCGCCCTGTCGTCGATCAGCGGGTCGACGTACGGGTGGGACGAGCATGCCCACTACTCCGCCGCCAAGGCCGGAGTCATCGGGATGGCGCGGGCGCTTGCGGTCGAGCTCGGACCGCACGGCATCCGCGCAAATGCCGTGGCGCCGGGCCTGATCCGCACGGCCCAGTCATTGCACCCAGAGCACTCGATGGGCGAGGTGGGGCTCCAGGCTGCCGTGTCATCCGTTCCCCTGGGCCGCATCGGGGAGCCGGCCGAGGTCGCTGACGTCGTGGCCTTTCTCGTGTCCGACGCTGCACGCTACGTCTCGGGTCAAGTCATCGTGGTCGACGGTGGCCTCGTCGTCCGCCAAGGGTAGGAGAGCAGCAACATGAGTAGTCACGTCATCGTCATCGGAGCCGGCATAGTCGGTCTTGCCACCGCGCACGAGCTGTCGTCGCGAGGCCACCACGTCACGGTCGTCGACAAGGAGAAGCATGTCGCGGCCCATCAGACCGGGCACAACTCCGGTGTCATTCACTCGGGGCTGTACTACGCACCGGGGTCGTTGAAGGCCACCATGGGCACCGCGGGTGCGGCCTCGATGCTGGAGTTCGCCCGACGACACGGCGTCACGGTCGACCGCTGCGGCAAGCTGGTCGTCGCGACCCACGACTCCCAGCTGCCGGCGCTCCAGGAACTGCTCCGTCGCGGTGCAGCCAACGGCGTGCCATGCCGTCGGGTCGACGCCTCGGAGGCACGGCAGATCGAGCCGCACGTGGAGTGCCGTGCAGGTGCCCACGTGGAGTCGACGGCGGTCGTCGACTACGTCGGAGTGTGCCGCGCGCTGGCCGACCTCGTCGTCGAATCGGGCGGCGACCTGCTTCTGGGACACGAGGTCGAGGAGATCGTGCCGTCGAGCACCGGTGTCGTCGTCAGGACGTCGGCCGGCGTCCTGAGCGCCGACCACCTGGTCAACTGCGCGGGACTACACAGTGACCGCATCGCCCGGATGGCGGGCGTCGACCCACAGGTCCGCATCGTGCCGTTTCGTGGCGAGTACTTCGAGCTCACTCCGCAGGCCACGCACCTGGTACGTGGTCTCGTCTATCCCGTGCCCGATCCGGATTTGCCGTTCCTCGGCGTCCACCTGACACGCATGTTCGACGGAACGGTGCACGCCGGCCCGAACGCAGTGCTGGCGCTGGCCCGGGAGGGATACACGTGGGGCACGGTACGTCCGCGCGATGTCGCAGATGCGCTCCGCTGGCCCGGCACCTGGCGGTTGGGACGACAGTGGTGGCGGACGGGGGTGCAGGAGGTCGCTCGGTCGGTCTCCCGTCGGCGGTTCCTGAAGAGTCTGCAGACCCTGGTGCCGGAGCTGACGCTGTCCGACATCGTCCCGACCCATGCCGGTGTGCGTGCCCAGGCGATCGACCGCTCGGGTGCCATGGTCGACGACTTCCTGCTGCGGCGTGGCCCGCGCCAGCTCCACGTGCTGAATGCGCCGTCGCCGGCCGCAACTGCGGCCCTCGAGATCGCCCGCCACCTCGCGGATGAGCTCGTCGCCAGCTGACGTGGAGCAAACCTGGTGGTTCCTGGTGCTAGCCGGCATCGGTGCGGGTCTGTGTGGATCCGTTGCAGGCCTCGCATCGCTCGTCTCCTACCCGGCACTGCTGATGACCGGCCTGTCTCCGGTCGTCGCCAACGTCACGAACACCACGGCTCTGCTCGCCAATGCCGCCGGCGCGGGGATCAGTTCGCGGCGTGAGCTGCGCGGGCAGGGCAGGCGCCTGACAGTGCTGGCGGCGCAGATGACATGTGGCGGCCTTGCTGGCGCTGCGCTGCTCCTGGTCGCGCCACCGGAGGTCTTCGCGGCGGTCGTCCCATGGCTCGTCGCGCTGGGCTCGGTGCTGCTGCTGGGTCGTGACCGGCTTCGGCGTGCGGCGAGCCGGCGTTCGGCACGGCGCACACGCCCGTCGCGGTCATGGCCCGGCCACCTGGCGATGGTCGGCGTCGGGGTCTACGGCGGTTACTTCGGCGCGGGCGCCGGGGTCATATTGCTGGCCGTCCTGTCGCTGCGCAGCGTCGAGACCCTCGCGGTCAGCAATGCCGTCAAGAACGTCGGCATGGGGATGGCAAATCTCGCAGCCGCCGTCGCCTATCTGCTCGTGGGCCATGTCGACGTGCCGGTGGCCGCGCTGCTCGGCCTCGGGGCGTTCGTAGGGGGCTGGTGCGGGCCGTGGGTCGTCCGGTGGCTGCCCGAGGGTCCGCTCAGGGCTGCGGTCGGGATCTGCGGTCTGGGGCTTGCGGTCTCCCTCGCGCTCGGATGAGCTGAGCCGCGGATTGACTCGCTAGCCTTGGCGGGTGACCTTCTCCCGCTACGTCGCGCTCGGCGACTCGTTCACCGAGGGTGTCGGTGACCCCGACCCGGCGCTTCCCAACGGCGTACGCGGCTGGGCCGACCGGGTCGCCGCGGTGCTCGACCACGACGACTTCTCCTATGCCAATCTGGCGATCCGCGGCCGCAAGCTCCTGCCGATCGTCGCCGAGCAGGTCGAGCCCGCGCTGGCGATGAAGCCCGACCTGGTCACGATCTATGCGGGGGCCAACGACGTCCTGCGCCCGCGGGTCGACATCGACGGGATCGTGGCGGCCCTGGACGTGGCGATCGGCCGACTCACCGACGCCGGCGCGCGCGTCGTGATGTTCACGGCGTACGACCCCGGCGGCTCGCCGATCTTCGGGGCACTGCGCGGACGCTTCGCGATCTACAACGAGCTGGTCCGCCAGGTCGCCGAGCGGCACGGGGCGACGCTGGTCGACTTCTGGCGGCTGCGCGACTACCGCGACGACCGGATGTGGGACGTCGACCGGATGCACATGTCCGCGGCCGGGCACCAGCGGATGGCCGTGGCGGTCCTGGATGCCCTGGGCGTCGCGCACGGGCTCGTCGTCCCCGAGCTGGGGGACCGGCCGCAGGTCTCGGCCCGCGAGCGGCGGGAGGCCAATCTCGAGTGGGCCCGGGCGCATGCCGGGCCGTGGGTCAAGCGCCGGCTGACCGGTACGTCGTCGGGCGACTCGCTGAGCCCGCGCTGGCCGACCCTGTCTCCCGTCACGGGCAGCTGAGGAGTCGTCGTGCGTCTGCCGAAGCTCGGGCCCAGGCTGGCGCCACCGCCGACGGACCTCGCCGAGGACTCGATGGAGCGGCTCAACGAGTTCCTCCGCATGACGGCCGGCGAGAAGATCGTCAACACCCGGCGGCTGCTGTGGCTGGCGGTCGTGTTCGCCGGCCCGCTCAGGCTCAAGGACGACCACTCGCCGAAGTCGACGGGCGAGACGATCCTGCTCCGGCCGCACACCGTCGTGATGACCCCGCAACAGCACGTCGGTGTCGCGAAGGTCAACTACTACCTCACCGAGCTCAACGAGGGCCGCTCGATCAAGCCGGCCCGCATCACCGACATCGGCCAGGGCCACGGCTGGTGGCACCTCGACGGACTCCACCGGTTGCTGGCCGCCCGCATCCTGGGCCAGGGCCTCGACGCCTCGATCTGGCGCTGACCCACGCACCGCTGGGAGTGACGTTTGCGCCCCCGATCGCCGCGATCCGGGGCGCAAACGTCACTCCCAGCGGTGCGGGAGTCAGGTCTGGGGGGTGAGGGCGTCGCGGACCGGGATGAGCTTGGCGTTGGACTCGGCCAGCTCGTCGGCGGGCACGGAGTCGGCCACGATGCCGCAGCCCGCGAACAGGCGCACGGTCCGGCCGTCGCCCTCGACCTGGGCGGATCGCAGCCCGATGCCCCACTCGCCGTCGCCGGACGCACCGATCCAGCCGACCGGGCCGGCGTAGCGGCCGCGGTCGAGCATCTCGATCTCCCGGATCAGCGCGACCGCCTCGGCGGTCGGGGTGCCGCCCACGGCGGCGGACGGGTGCAGGGACGCGGCGAGCGTCAGCGCGCTGGCCCCGTTCTTCATGACGCCCGTGACGTCGGTCGCCAGGTGCATGACATTGGGCAGGTGCAGGACGAACGGGGCCTCCGGCACGTTCATGCTGGTGCAGTGCGGCGCGAGGGCGTCGGCGACCGACCGCACGGCGTACTCGTGCTCCTCGAGGTCCTTGCTCGACCGGGCGAGCGAGCCGGCGAGCGCCAGGTCGTGCGTGTCGTCGCCGGTGCGGCGGATCGTGCCGGCCAGGACCCGTGACGTGACGAGGCCGCGCTCGAGCCGGACCAGCATCTCGGGGGTCGACCCGAAGAAGCCGTCGACGTGGAACGTCCAGCAGCTCGGGTAGTCCCCGGCGAGCCGGGTCAGGGGAGCGCGTACGTCGAGCGGCTCGTCGACCGTCGCGACCAGGTCCCGGGCCAGCACGACCTTGTCGAGGGAGCCGGCCTCGATGCGCCGCACGGCCTCGGCGACCAGCCCCTGCCAGGTCAGGCTGTCGACGGGGCCGTCGGCGAATGCCGTGCCGACGGGCTGCTGCGGGGTCCCGGCGGCGCGGATCTCGGGCAGCGAGGGGATGCCGAGGCCGATGACGGTGACCCAGGAGACTCCGTCACGCCGTCCGACGACGATCTCGGGGACCACGAGCGCGCTGCCCTCGGCATCGTCGGTGAAGGCGAAGGAGCCGAACGCGACGAGGCCCGATCCGGGGACGTCGACGTCGTCGCGCACGACGGCGTGCCGGGCGAGCTCGCTCCACCACGTGGAGGCGTCGGCGAATCGTCCGCTGCCGGACGTGCGCAGCTCCGCCGCGCGGCCCCAGCCGACCAGGCCGTCACCGCCGTGGACCCACACGAGGGAGTCCTCGCGAGGCAGGAGGGCCAGCAGCTCGCCGGGATCCTCGATCGGTGCCGATCGGACCACCAGCGGTCCGATCTCCGCGACGACGGCAGAGTTGCTCACAACGTACGAGCCTACTGGGGGGCTCGTCGCGGTGCTCGGGATGTGACGAGTCAGACGTGCGGACGGACCGTGGGACGCCCGACCTGGCGCGGCACCCCAGGCGTTCTGGCCGTAGGCTGCTGCGGTGAGCAGAGCCGGTTTGGACAAGCAGCCCCACGACGTCGCGAAGATGTTCGACGGGGTCGCCGAGAAGTACGACCTGACCAACGACGTGCTCTCCGTCGGCCAGGACCGTCGCTGGCGCAAGCGGGTCGTCGACCTCGTCGCGCCGCGTCCCGGCGAGACGATCCTCGACCTCGCCGCCGGCACCGGCACGTCGAGCCAGCCGTTCGCCGACGCCGGCGCCACCGTCGTGCCGTGCGACTTCTCGATCGGCATGCTCGAGGTCGGCAAGCGCGAACGTCCGGCCCTCGCGTTCACTGCGGGCGACGGCACGCTGCTGCCGTTCGGCGACGAGACCTTCGACGCCGTGACGATCTCGTTCGGGCTGCGCAACATCGTCGACCCCATCGCGGGTCTCCGCGAGCTCCTGCGGGTGACCAAGCCGGGCGGCCGGGTCGTGGTGTGCGAGTTCAGCACACCGACGTGGAGCCCGTTCGCGGCCATCTACGGCAACTACCTGATGCGCGCGCTGCCCAGCATCGCCCGCAAGGTGTCCTCCAACCCCGAGTCCTACGTCTACCTGGCCGAGTCGATCCGCGAGTGGCCGGACCAGAAGGGCCTCGCGATGCGGATGGTCGAGGCCGGCTGGGGCCGCGTCGAGTGGCACAACCTCTCGGGTGGCATCGTTGCCCTGCACCACTCGGTCAAGCCGGCGCGCTGACCTGCGGCTCGCGGATCACCGGTCGGGTGAGGCGCCCCGAGCGAGGCACTCCGAGCACAGGCCGACCATCGGGAAGTGACCGAACCACGGTCGGTAGCCGATCGTCCGCTCGATGACGTCGCGGGCCTCGTCGAGCGCGTCCGGGGCCAGTGACACGGCCTTGCCGCACGACTCGCACCAGGCGTACTCGCGCTCCCCGGCCCGCGCCAGCTCGTAGAGCCCCGGCCCGTGACCGAGGTGCACGTGCCGGACCAGGCCGACCT
>NZ_JAOPXQ010000216.1 GCF_025965075.1 Aeromicrobium sp. | reverse complement strand
GGCACATCCTGGTCGACGAGTACCAGGACACCAACCACGCCCAGTACCAGCTCATCAAGGAGCTGACCGACGAGGAGTCCGACCTCCTGGTCGTGGGCGACTCCGACCAGTCGATCTATGCCTTCCGCGGCGCCAACATCCGCAACATCCTGGAGTTCGAGGACGACTTCCCCAACGCGGCGACGATCCTGCTGGAGCAGAACTACCGCTCGACCCAGACGATCCTGTCGGCCGCCAATGCCGTCATCAGCCGCAACGAGGGCCGCCGGGACAAGCAGCTGTGGTCCGCCGAGGGCGACGGCGAGAAGATCGTCGGCTACGTCGGTGACGACGAGCGCGACGAGGCCCAGTTCGTCGCCGACGAGGTCGACAAGCTCGTCGACGCGGGCGACGCCACCGCCAAGGACGTCGCGATCTTCTACCGCACCAACGCCCAGAGCCGGGTCTTCGAGGAAGTGTTCATCCGCGTCGGCCTGCCCTACAAGGTCGTCGGCGGGGTCCGGTTCTACGAGCGCAAGGAGATCAAGGACGCGCTGGCGTACGTTCGCGTGCTCGTCAACCCGCGTGACACGGTCTCCCTGCGGCGCATCATCAACGAGCCCAAGCGCGGCATCGGTGAGCGCGCCGAGGCCTCGATCCAGCGCCTCGCCAACCTGCACGACATCAGCTTCTGGGAGGCGCTGACCCGCGCCGACGAGGCGGGCGACCTCGCGACCCGCTCGTTCAACGCGATCTCGGCGTTCACCACGACGATGTCCGAGCTCATGGTCCTGGCCGAGTCCGGCGCCCCCGCCGACGCCGTGCTCGAGGCGACCCTGACCCGCAGCGGCTATCTCTCGACGCTCGAGCAGAGCACCGACCCGCAGGACGAGACCCGGGTGGAGAACCTCGCCGAGCTCGTCGCGGTTGCCCGCGAGTTCGTCGTGGGAGCCAGCACCGTGGCCGACGAGACCGTCGAGGTCGTCGAGGAGGAGCCCTCCGCGGCGGTCGACGCGATCTCCGACGAACCGTCGCTCGACGCCGGATCGCTCGCGGCGTTCCTCGAGCAGGTGGCGCTGGTCGCCGACGCCGACCAGATCCCCGACGAGGGTGACGGGGTCGTGACGCTCATGACGCTGCACACCGCCAAGGGGCTCGAGTTCCCGGTCGTGTTCCTCACCGGGCTCGAGGACGGCATCTTCCCGCACATGCGCTCGCTGGCCGACACCAAGGAGCTGGAGGAGGAGCGCCGGCTCGCCTACGTCGGCATCACCCGCGCCCGCACCCGGCTCTACGTCACCCGCGCGACGACCCGGGCGGCGTGGGGCGCACCGTCCTACAACCCGGCCTCCCGGTTCCTCGACGAGCTGCCCGAGGCGCTCGTCGACTGGCGCCGGCTGGCCTCGCCGCCGACGCAGTGGACGCCGAGCCAGCCCTCGGCGACGGTGCAGTCGTCGTTCCGCTCCAGCAACGTCGCGGCGCGCTCCAAGAAGGGCACCCGCGAGGTCATCTCGTTGACCCCCGGCGACCGGGTCAGCCACGACAGCTTCGGGCTCGGCACCGTCGTGACGGTCGAGGGACAGGCCGAGAAGTCGGTCGCGTCGGTCGACTTCGGCTCGCAGGGCGTCAAGCGACTGCTGCTGCGCTACGCCCCGGTCGAGAAGCTCTGACCCAGCGGGACAGTCGTCCCGTACGTGCCATGGACGGCTCGTGGGGGAGGGCGTCGCGGCAGGTTACGGCGTGACGCCGTGCGCGACCAGAGCCGCGTACGGGTCGATCGCTGCGCCACCGTTGGGGTGGATCTCGAGGTGCAGGTGCGGGCCGGTCACGTTGCCGGTCGAGCCGGTGTAGCCGATCACGTCGCTGGGGCCGACCTTGTCGCCGGGCTGGACCGAGATGCTGCTCTGGTGGCAGTACCAGATGTCGGTGCCGTCGAGCAGCGTGATGACGGTGCGATTGCCGTAGGCGCCCTCGTAGCCGGTCGACTTCACGGTGCCGGCGGCGACCGAGACGATCGTCGAGCCGGCGGGGCCGGCGAAGTCGAGCCCGGTGTGGACCGTCGCCCACAGGCCGCTGGACTGTCCGAAGCGCGCCGTCAGGCGGTAGCCCGTCACGGGCAGGACCCACTGGTTCTGCTTCTGGCGGTCGGCCTCGCTGTTGACCTTCTGCGCGAGGTTCTTGAGCGCGATGGCACGCTGGGCGGCCTGCGCCTTGGCCTGCTTCTTGACCAGCGTGCGGTCGAAGTCGCGGCTGACGTCGACCTCACTGCCCGCCTCTTGAGCGGTGCCGGTGTAGCTCTGGTTGATCGTCTGGTACTTGTCGGCGGCCAGCGTGTTGCTGTCGGTGGCAGCACCGAAGAGCGTGGAACCAAAAGCAGCCAGGATCAGTGCGAAGGCACCGGCCATGGCTGGAGTGGGTGTCAAGGTCCGCCGCGGGGCACGGCGCCGCTGGGCGGCGCGCTTGCCGGCAGTACGCGGAGTCTCTTGGCGCACGTCGAGCCGGCGTTTGGGCGCAGACGAAGACACGCAGAAAACCTCCGGAAAGGTGTGTGACAGGACCTGTCGAGCCTAGCCGAGTATCCCAAAGCACGGAAACCAAACCCCCGACTCGTTTGGAAATGTGGACGTGGCCCGCGTGAAATGTCGACGTGATGTGATCGCTTTCACCGTGTGGGACGATCTGCAGATGGCCAGGGATCGCATCGTCGTGGGGGCCATCGAGGGTGACGAGACGGTACGTCCGGTGGCCCGGCGACTGCGGGACGAGGGCCACGAGGTCGTCTTCGTGGGCGGTCACCAGACCCCCGAGCAGCTCGTCGCGACGGCGGTCGCCGAGGATGCGTGCCGGATCGTCGCGGCCGCCGACGACGAGGCCTGGGCGGCGTTGTCCGCGCTCGCCGCCGCACTGGACGGCGGAGGCCTCCCGGTCGACCGGGCGGTGTGACGTAACCGACGCGACTTAACCCCGTGTTAACGGATAGAGTCGCAAAGGCTCATTTGTGGCGGGTTTTCAACCGCCCAGCGCAGCGGACTTCCTACTGAGGACGGACTACACCGTGGATTTGATGGAATACCAGGCGAAGGAGCTCTTCGCCAAGCATGACGTACCGGTCACCCTGGGCATCGTCGCCAACACCCCCGAGGAGGCGAAGGTCGCCGCGGAGCAGCTCGGTGTCGTCGTCGTCAAGGCTCAGGTGAAGGCCGGCGGCCGAGGCAAGGCCGGCGGCGTCAAGCTCGCCAAGACCCCCGACGAGGCGTTCGAGCACGCGACGAACATCCTCGGCATGGAGATCAAGGGCCTGACGGTCAACCGGGTGCTCATCGCGCCGGCAGCCAGCATCCAGGAGGAGTACTACTTCTCGTTCCTGCTCGACCGCGCCAACCGCAGCTACCTCTGCATCGCCAGCGTCGAGGGCGGTGTCGAGATCGAAGAGGTCGCCAAGACCAACCCCGACGCCGTCAAGCAGATCCCGATCGACGCCGGCACCGGCGTCGACGAGGCCAAGGCCCGGGAGATCGTGGCCGAGGCCGGCTTCCCCGAGGCCCTGGTGGAGCAGGCCGTCAAGACGGTCCTGACCCTCTGGCAGGTCTTCGTCGAGGAGGACGCGACGCTCGTCGAGGTCAACCCGCTCGCCCGTCTCGAGGGCGACATCCTCGAGGCGCTCGACGGCAAGGTCTCGCTGGACGAGAACGCCGAGTTCCGCCACGACGACCACGCCGCGTTCGAGGACAAGGCCGCGGCCGACCCGCTCGAGGCGAAGGCCAAGGAGAAGGGCCTCAACTACGTCAAGCTCGACGGCCAGGTCGGCATCATCGGCAACGGCGCAGGACTCGTCATGAGCACCCTGGACGTCGTCGCGTACGCCGGTGAGGCGCACGGCAACGTCAAGCCCGCCAACTTCCTGGACATCGGTGGAGGAGCGTCGGCGCAGGTCATGGCCGACGGTCTCGACGTCATCCTCGGCGACGAGCAGGTCAAGGCCGTGTTCGTCAACGTCTTAGGCGGGATCACGTCGTGCGACGCAGTCGCCAACGGCATCGTCGGCGCCCTCGAGCTGCTCGGCGACGCGGCCACCAAGCCGCTCGTCGTCCGCCTCGACGGCAACAACCTCGACGAGGGCCTGCGGATCCTCAACGAGGCCAACCACCCGCTCGTGACCATTGTCGAGACGATGGACGGTGCCGCGGACCGCGCCGCCCAGCTCGCCCACGAAGGAGCCTGAACATGTCGATCTTCCTGAACAAGGATTCCAAGGTCATCGTCCAGGGCATCACCGGCGGCGAAGGCACCAAGCACACCGCCCTGATGATCAAGGCCGGCACGCAGGTCGTGGGCGGCGTCAACGCCCGCAAGGCCGGCAC
>NZ_JAOPXQ010000191.1 GCF_025965075.1 Aeromicrobium sp. | reverse complement strand
GGCCGCGGCCGGCACACCTCGACCTCCGCGATCAGCCTCGAGCTGCCGTTCGGCGGCTGGATCATCGACACGCCGGGCATCCGGTCGTTCGGGCTGGCCCACGTCGAGGTCGACGACCTGATCAAGGCGTTCCCCGACCTCCGCGACACGACCCGCGACTGCCCGCGCGGCTGCCTGCACTCGGCCACCGAGCCCGAGTGCGCGCTCGACATCGCGGTGGCCGACGGGACCCTGGCACCCGAGCGGGTCGAGTCGTTCCGACGGATCCTCGCGAGCCGTGACCAGAAGGACGAGTACTGATCGGGTGAGCCCCGGGCGGTTTTCGGACCGCCACGCCGTACCCTGAGGGCCATGGCTCACTCGTACAACGACGACCTGCGCCTCGCCCACGTGCTCGCGGACAACGCCGACAACCTCTCGATGGACCGCTTCCTGTCCATCGACCTCCAGGTCGACACCAAGCCCGACATGACGTACGTGACCGAGTCCGACCAGGCCGTCGAGGCCGCAATCCGGCGCACCCTCAAGTCCGCGCGCGGCCGGGACATCGTCCTGGGCGAGGAGCAGGGCGAGGACGAGGGCGCCACGGGCGGCCCCGGCGGACGCCGCTGGATCATCGACCCGATCGACGGCACGTCCAACTTCGTCCGCGGCGTCCCGGTCTGGGCCACCCTGATCGCGCTGGAGGAGGAGGGTGAGATCGTCGCGGGCTGCGTGTCCGCCCCGGCCCTCGGCCGCCGCTGGTGGGCCAGCAAGGGCACCGGCGCCTACACCGGGAAGTCCCTCATGTCGTCGCGGGAGATCCGGGTCTCGCAGGTCTCCGAGCTCGGCAGCGCCTCCCTGTCGTACGCCTCGCTGGGCGGCTGGGACGCGATCGGCAAGGCCGACGCGTTCGCGGCGCTGATGCGACGCTGCTGGCGTACCCGCGCGTACGGCGACTTCTGGTCGTACATGCTGCTCGCCGAGGGCGCGGTCGACATCGCCGCCGAGCCCGAGCTCAAGGTGTGGGACATGGCGGCGCTCGACATCGTCGTCCGCGAGGCGGGCGGCCGGTTCACGAGCCTGGCCGGCGTCCCGGGCCCGTGGGGCGACAACGCGCTGGCGACCAACACTCGCCTGCACGACGCCGCGATGGCGTACGTCGGGCACTTCCCGGACCAGGGTCCGCCGGACCCGGCATGGGGCGACGAGCCGGAGGACGACGGCGCGGAGCCGGACAACGTCCGGGCGTTCGAGTTCTCCCGCGAGCCCGCCGACGAGACCTCGTAGCCGCGCCCTCGCGCCCCGAGCGTGACGGGGGTTACAGTGCGAGGAAACGACGAAGGAGTCCCGCATGCGCGTCAGCGACGTCCTGGCATCCAAGGGAAGCGATGCCGTCTACACCATCTCCCCCGACGCGACCGTCCGTGAGCTGATGGACACGCTCGCCGACCTCAACGTCGGCGCGCTGGTGGTGAGCGGCGACGGCTCGTCGATGCTCGGGATCGTCTCGGAGCGTGACATCGTGCGCAAGCTCCGGGACGTCGAGAACCTCCGCGAGATGCCGGTCTCGGAGATCATGACGACCGATGTGCGGGTGTGCGGCCCGACCGACTCGTTCGGCGGGCTGATGGCCATCATGACCGAGCACCGGATCCGCCACGTGCCGGTCCTGGACGAGGGTCGCCTCGTGGGCGTCCTGAGCATCGGCGACGCCGTCAAGCACCGCATGGAGCAGCTCGAGTTCGAGCGCGACCAGCTGACCCACTACGTCGCCGGCGGCTGACCCGCGAGTGGCGCACTCCGACCCGCGAGTGGCGCAGAAGTGGACGACACACCGTCCCGTTTTCTTCATTGTGCGCCAGTCGCGGATCGTTGTGCGCCAGTCGGGGTCAGGGCAGGGCGCGGAGGGCGGCCTGGGCGGCGTGGAAGCCGGCCATCCCGTGCACCCCGCCGCCCGGGGCGCTGGACGCCGAGCACAGGTAGAGGCCCGGCAGGCCCAGGTGGTGCGGGTGCACGCTGACCCGCGGGCGGACCGCGGTCTGCCACGGAGTGATCGCGCCACCACCGATGTCGCCGCCGACGTAGTTGGCGTTGTACGCCTCCAAGTCCGCCGGTGAGTGCGTCGCGGTCGCGACGATGCGGTCCCGGAACCCGGGCGCGAAGCGCTCGACCTGGCCGATGATCGCCTCGGTCGCGTCGCCCGTCCAGCCCTGGGGCACGTGCGCGTAGGCCCACACGGGGTGGACGTCGCCGACCGAGCGGGACGGGTCGGCGAGGTACTGCTGGCACAGCAGGACGAACGGGCGCTCGGGCATCTGCCCGCGGCTCGCAGCCCGGTCCGCGGCGTGGATCTCCTCGAGCGTGCCGCCGACGTGGACCGTCCCGGCGCGGCGGGCCCAGTCGTTGAGCCACGGCACCCCGCCCTCGACCGCGAAGTCGACCTTGAATGCCGCCGGGCCGTGCTTCCACCGGCGCAGGGGGCGGGCGACCCGGGCCGGCAGTCGGTCGCCGACCATCGCGAGGACCTGGTCAGGCGACGTGTCGAACATGACGACGTCGGCGTCGGGCAGCGTCGTGACGCGGGTGCGGGTCTCGATCCGGCCGCCGGCGTTCTCCAGGACGCTCGCGAGCGCCCGGCCGATCGACGACGACCCACCGACCGCGACGGGCCACCCGTAGGAGTGGGCCAGCATGCCGAACATCATCCCCAGCGCGGCCGTCGTCGGCCGGGTCAGCGGCTGTGCGGCGTGCGCGGCCATCCCGGCGAACAGGGCCCGGGCCTCCTCGGTCTCCCAGCGGCGGGCCAGCATCGTGGTCGACTGCATGCCGCGGGCCAGGAACGGCACCAGCTCGCGCAGGTGGTGCGGCGCGTGCAGGATCGGCTGGAAGATCTCGGTCGCGAGGTCGTCGGCCCGCGCGGCGACGGGGGCGAACAGCCGCCGCCAGGACTCGCCGTCGACGCCCAGCATCGCGGCGGTCCGGTCCAGGTCACCGAACACCACGCCGGCCCGTCCGCCGGCCAGGGGGTTGGCGACCTCCACCTCGGCGCGGGCCCAGGTCAGGCCGTGCGACTCCAGGTCCAGCGAGTTGAAGAACGGCGAGACCGCACCGGTCGGGTGCGCCGCGGAGCAGATGTCGTGGACCAGCCCCGGCACCGTGAGCTCGGCCGAGCGGGTGCCGCCCCCGATCTCGTCGTGCGCCTCGAGGACCGTGACGTCGACCCCGGCCTGGGCCAGGACGATGCCCGCGGACAGCCCGTTGGGGCCCGATCCGATCACGACGGCAGTGGTCACACCGATGAGCCTATCGAGGACCCCCGAGCCGGGTCGGACGACGACAGGCGGGGAACACTTGAAAACGATGTATTACCGATATATCGTTAACACATCGACAGCATGTCGAAGCGCGAATCAGAGGACAGGAAGTGGGTCACCCCCCATGCGCAACACCAACTACTCAGACCGCCGCCCGGCCGATCGTCGGCGCGGCAGGAACATGCCGGACCGTGGGTTCGGCGGCGACTTCGGTCGCGACTTCCCCTTCGCCGGTGGTTTCGGCGGCCCCGGGTTCGGCGGCCCCGGCCGCCCCCGTGGTCGTCGACGCGGTGGCCGCGGCGGCGACGTCCGTGCCGCCGCGCTGCTGCTCCTCGCGGAGGGGCCCAAGCACGGCTACCAGCTGATCCAGGAGATCGGAGAGAAGAGCCAGGGAGCCTGGAACCCCAGCCCCGGCTCGATCTACCCCGTCCTCCAGCAGCTCGAGGACGAGGGCCTGCTGACGTTCGAGCGGGTCGACGGTCGCAAGACCGCGACGCTGACCGCCGACGGCACGACGTACGTCGAGGACAACCGCGAGCAGCTCGGCACCCCGTGGGAGGCCGCCCCGGGCGACCAGCATCGGGAGATGCACGAGTTCGCGCACAGCCTCAAGGGCTTCATCAACGCCTGGAAGCAGGTCGCCCAGGCCGGCACGCCCGAGCAGCGCGAGAAGGCCACCGCCGTGGTCGAGGACGCCAGGAAGGCGATGTACCGCATACTGGCCGACGATGACTCATGACGGACGCCTCTCCCTGCCCGAGAGCGAGATGACCTGGCGGTTCTCCCGCTCCTCGGGCGCCGGCGGCCAGCACGTCAACACGACCGACACCCGCGTCGAGCTGATCTGGTCGCTCACCGACACCACCGTGCTGTCCCCCGCCCAGAAGGAGCTCGCCGCGAGCAGACTGGCCAACCGGCTGGTCGACGGGCGGATCACGGTGGTGTCGTCGCAGTACCGCTCGCAGCACCGCAACCGCGAGGCTGCCCGGGTACGCCTCGAGAGCCTCGTCTCCGATGCCGTCGTCCCACCGCGGCAGCGGCACAAGACCAAGCCGACCCGCGGATCCAAGCAGCGCCGGCTCGACGCCAAGAAGCGGCGCGGCGCGATCAAGCAGGGTCGCAGCGGCGGCTGGGAATAGCCGATACCTGACAACGGTTGTCATCTGTGCGCAATGTTCCCGCGCCCAGGAAGGACAATCATGAAGGTCCGTAGCTCACTCGCCTCGCTCAAGAACCAGCCCGGCTCCCAGGTCGTACGTCGCCGGGGCCGCACGTTCGTCATCAACCGTGACAACCCGCGCCTCAAGGCCCGTCAGGGCTAGAGCACGATCCGCCAGGTCTGGAACTCCGCCACGATCCGCATCCCCAGGCGCTGGTAGAGGCCCAGCGCGCCGGTGAGCCCCGAGGTCGAGAGCTCACCGGTCGCGCAGCCTCGCTGCCGGCCGGCCGCGAACGCCTCGGCGAGCAGCTCCTGCGCGATCCCCTGATGTCTCCGGTCCGCCCGGACCGCGAGCTGCGGGATCCAGGTCGTGCCGGCGCTGTCGTGGACCGTCGCGACGCCGACGATCTCGCCACCGGCCCGGGCGACCCGGAAGTGAGCGGGATCCGCGCCGTCCCGATCGACGATCACGGCTCGCCAGTCCTCGTAGGACCGGCGCACCCGGCCATCCCACTCGGCGAAGGCGTCCTCGATGACGGCGTGCACGGCTGGCGCGTCGTCGTTCGTATAGGTGCCGATCGTGACGTCGGACGGCAGCGCGTGCCGGGTCAGCGGGACGTCGGGGTCCATGCGGAGCACCCAGTCGCGGTGCACCGGCTCGTAGCCGCGCGCTCCCAGGAGCTCGGCCGCGGCGGCGTCGGCAACCGCGGTCTCCTGCTCGCCGTGGCCCAGGTCTCGTTCGCGGGCCCGGGCCTCCGCCCACGGCGCGAGGGTGCTGCCGATGCCGCGACCCCGGTGGTCGGGGTGGACGTCCACCATGAGGTGGTGCCGGTCGTCGACCAATGCTCCGCCGACCAGGACGTCCCCGTCGAGGACGCCGACCGAGTCGGCGGCCAGGTCGATGCTGGGCGCCGACCACTGGCCGGCCACGTCGCCCTCGTCGATGAACGACTCCCCCACGAAGTGCCGCTCGCTCGCGGCCAGCAACGCCGTCACGGCCGCCACGTCCGCCATCCGGAGCGGCCGGGAGGTGAACGGAGCCGGGAGGGAGAGCGCCATGGTGACCATTCAACCAAGCCTCGGCCGGGCCGAGTCGCCGATTGACGGTGCTGCGCCCGGGTACTCCCCCGGCACCATCCCTCCAGGAGGCACCATGACCGTCGCCCCGCCCGAACCGCCCGCCGAGGACGTCCCGAGCCCTCCGCCGACGCCGGACCTGCCGGACCCCGCGTTCCCCGAGGTCCTGCCCGACGCCGAGCCGGGCACCGAGCCCGATCGCGAGCCCGCGACCCAGCCCGACGAGAGGTAGCCCCACCCGTTCGTGGCGTCATGCGAATCGAGGCCCCGAAGCTCGATTCGCATGACGCTGCGCGCGCGCTTTCAGTAGGCTGTGGGTCCTCGGCACACTCCCCCCGGCCGGGACACTCCCTCACCAGAAACCGCCAGGAGCCCTCCCATGCGGACATCCAGGACTGCCCGCGTCGTCGCGGCGGCCGTGGTCACGACGATCGCGTCGGCCACCGTCATCACCTTCGCCCGTGGCGACGAAGCCCCGTCCAGCACGCTCGCCGCGGCGCCGGGTGGCACCTCGTCGCCCGTCCGCGACGGCTCGACCCCCGCGGACGTCGCGGACGAGCCATCCGAGGAGCCGACACCGAGAGCCACGCCGGCCTCGGACGACTCCTCCGGCGACCGCAAGCGCCCGCGGGACAGGAGCACCGGCCCGCGGGGCTCCGGCCAGACCCCGGGGTCGAGCCCCTCACCGGGCCCGACCGCTGACCCGGTTCCAGCCCCGCAGCCCGACCCCGAGCCGGCCCCCGCACCCGAGCCCGCCCCGGCACCTGCACCCGCACCGACGCCGGCCAAGCCCAAGGGCCTGCTGCAGACCTTGCTCGGCGGCTAGCGTCACGACGGAACGCAGCTTGAGTTCGCAACCCCCGAAAGGAGAGGCTTTCGCACGTGGCCGACAACGCGACGATCCAATCCTCGTACGCGCTGACGTTCGGTGCCCTCCTCGTCGCCAACACCGCCACCGTTGCCGCCGCCTACGCCCTACTGATCGACAACGGAAGCATCCGCTGCTCGCTCGCTGCGACTCTGCTGGTCGTCGTGGTCGTCGCTCAAACCGTTCGGTACGGACCGTTCCTGCCAATGCTCTGCTGGGTGTCGACCGTCCCCGTCGCCATCGGTATGGCACTCCTGGTCGCCGCCCACCCCGTCCTCGACTGGTCTGGCACTGGCGAGCCTGACCAGCTGGATCTCACGCCGATCGTGCCGGTGATTGCGGTGGCGTATGCGACTGGTTTCGCGTTCATCGCTGGTACCGCGCACTGGGGCTACTTAGCCATCCGGAATGGCCAATCCCGCAGTAGGAAGCGCTAAGCCTGCCAGCTCCCAATACACCCAATGGCCCGTGCGTTGGCTACGGTTCCTCGTGCGCAGGTTCCGTCGGTCGTAGTCATTGCTGGTTGTTGCCACTAGCGATGCGTCCCGACGGCGGGTATGCCGATGAAATTACTGCTCGCTCGTCGCGGGCCCCGTCACGGCGGGTCCACCGCCTGATGGCACGTCTCCCTCGCACAAAACCTCTCGGATCTCGGCTGCGGCTACCTGCGGCACATAGGTGATGTCCATACATAACCGTCCCCCTCGCGAGTCGACGGCGCGCAGGTCGACAATCTCGGCACCTTCGCCACAGATCGACATACCGTAGCCAGACTTGGCCAGGACGGCCGAGCAGCTTTCAGAACCACTGACGTCGTCACCCTCTTCAGCGCGTGTCAGTACTGCTTTGCCCTCTGGACGTAGGTCACAAGGTCCAAACTGAATCCCGGCAGACTTGGGCTCATGCACCATCGTCTCGTCGGGACAGAGTGGCGCAATACTTCCCGGCGCGCCGCTTGCCACTTCGGCTACCTCTTCCAGCGACGTGGATCCATCGAAAAGTTCGTCCGCAGTTGGCGCCGCGATTATCGACTCCCGCGGAGCGTCCTGAGGGGATGCGGCAGCCCATGTCGCTCCTACGACTCCCCCTGCAACTACCGCTGCGGCAGCAATGGCCAGGCTTGATCGTCTGCGCACAATTCCGCCCCTCACCTACCGACATCGACTCCTCGATCGGTGAGGAGATCGTATGCTTCTCCAGCTCCACTGGCGACTATGCGCCAAAACCCGGAGGTTGCAGTAGGAGTATGGATAGCCATCTGCACTGAACGCCTAGCTTGCCCACTGCGGAGGTCGTCATCCCAGTGCGCCTCGGACGATTCATAGGATGGGCTGTCGGTCCGGCGTATCTCAGACGCGTCGGTCAAACTCGACCAAGCCTGCCCGTGTGACCCCACCTGGGCGTGCCGGTGGGCCGCCGGAGCCTTGGGGTCAGGCGGCTTGGCGGTAGCCGGTTCGTCGGCGCCGACGCAGGGGGCGGTTGGCGCGGTTGGTGAAGGTGAATCCGTCGACCGCGTTGCCGCTGATGTGCAGGCCCCCCTTGTGG
>NZ_JAOPXQ010000240.1 GCF_025965075.1 Aeromicrobium sp. | reverse complement strand
GACATCGCCGACGCGTTCAACCCCGTGTTCGACGAGGCGATCCAGCGCACCGACCGGCGCGCCCAGGGTGGCGCAGAGGCCTGGCACGATCCCCGCCAGGACGGCACGCTCCCCGATGCGTACATCGCGATGGGCCAGACCGCCGAGAACGTGCAGCAGCTCATCGGCATGAGCCGCCGCGAGCAGGACGAGTTCGGCGTGCGCAGCCAGAACCTCGCCGAGAAGGCCATCGCGGACGGCTTCTGGGCCAAGGACATCACCCCCGTGACGCTGCCCGACGGCACCGTCGTCAGCACCGACGACGGCCCGCGCGCCGGCGTGACGTACGAGGCGGTGTCCCAGCTCAAGCCCGTCTTCCGCCCCGACGGCACGATCACCGCCGGCAACTGCTGCGCGCTCAACGACGGTGCCGCGGCGCTCGTGGTCATGAGCGACACCAAGGCCAAGGAGCTCGGCCTGACCCCGCTGGCGCGCATCGTGTCGACCGGCGTCACCGGCCTGTCGCCCGAGATCATGGGCCTGGGCCCGATCGAGGCCGTCAAGCAGGCCCTCGGCCACGCCAGGCTCGGCATCGATGACATCGACCTGTGGGAGATCAACGAGGCGTTCGCGGTCCAGGCCCTCGGCTCGGCGCAGGCGCTGGGCGTCGACATCGACAAGCTCAACGTCAACGGCGGCGCGATCGCGGTCGGCCACCCGTTCGGCATGACTGGCGCGCGCATCACGAGCACGCTGATCAACTCGCTGCAGCACCACGACAAGCAGTTCGGCGTCGAGACGATGTGTGTCGGCGGCGGACAGGGCATGGCCATGGTCCTCGAGCGGCTGTCCTGATGGGACGGTTCGACGGCAAGGTCGCGATCGTCACCGGCGCGAGCCGGGGCATCGGCCTGGCGATCGCCGAGCGCATCGTCGCCGACGGTGGTCGAGTCTGCATCACGGCCCGCAAGCCCGGCCCGCTCACCGAGGCGGTCGAGGCGCTCGGTGGCCCCGAGCGCGCGATCTTCGTCGCCGGGGCGGCGGACGACGCGGCGCACCAGGACGAGGTCGTCGCGGCGACGCTCGACGCATTCGGCTCGATCGACTTCCTGGTCAACAACACCGGGATCAACCCGGTCTACGGCCGGATGATCGACGTCGACCTGGACGCGGCCAACAAGATCTTCCAGGTCAACGTCGTCGCGGCGATCGCGTGGGCCCAGAAGGTCTACCGGGCCTGGATGGCCGAGCACGGCGGCTCGATCGTCAGCATCGCCTCGGTCGCGGGCCAGCTGCCCGCGCCGGGCATCGGGACGTACGGCGCATCCAAGGCCGCGCTGATCCACGTGACCGAGGAGCTGGCCGTCGAGCTGGGTCCCGGCATCCGGGTCAACGCCGTCGCGCCCGCGGTCGTCAAGACCAAGTTCGCGGCCGCGCTGTACGAAGGGCGCGAGGAGGAGGTCGCCGCACCGTACCCGCTCAAGCGGCTCGGTAAGCCCGATGACATCGGCTCGGTCGTGGCGTTCCTGCTGTCCGAGGACGCCGGCTGGGTCACCGGCCAGACCATCTCGATCGACGGCGGGCTGCTGCTGACCGGCGGCGTCTGACCCTCACCCCTCGCTGACCGTGACGTTTGCGCCCCTGAATCGACGATTCAGGGGCGCAAACGTCACTGCCAGCGGTCGCTGCCTGCGTCGGAGGTGTGGGTGGAGTGATCCATTTCTCACCAGAACATGAGGAAACCCTCGGATTAAACTTGAGGAAAGCCTCATGTTTTGGGAGGATGGGTGAAAGCCGTCGATCCAGCGATGGCCGAACCCGAGGGAATCCACGTGACGACGATCGACACCCTGCTTGCCCAGAGCCCGACGACCGAGCGCCGCGCGGCCCTCGTCGACCGCCTTCTCGCCGGGACGCCGTACGCCATCGGCTTCGGTGGCCAGGGCGCGCCGTGGCTCGCCCCCCTCGCGGGACTGATCCGCGACTTCGCGCTCGAGTCCGAGCTCGAGCAGCTCGTGGCTTCGGCCGACGAGCTGCTCGCTCCGGTCGCCACCGAGCTGGCCCGGGTCGGCGTGACGTTCACGCCGCTGGCCTGGGCCGATGTCCTCGCCTCGGCCGAGTCGGCCGAGGACGACGACGCCCCCGTGCTGCCGACCTCCGAGGTGCTGGATACACCCGGAGCGTCGGTACCCGGCATCTTCCTGACCCAGCTCGCGGGCATCCGCGCGCTGCGCAGCCAGGGGCTCGACCCGCAGGTCGTCGCCCCGTCCGCCGTGATCGGTCACTCGCAGGGCCACTTGGCGACGCAGTCGCTCGCCGGTGTCCCCGACGTCGAGCTGCTCGCCGTGGCCCGGCTCATGGGCGCCGCCGCCCAGCTCGTGGGCCGCCGCCGTGGCCTGCTGGGCCAGACGATGCTGAGCGTCTCCAACGTGCAGCCCAGCCTGATCGACGAGATCCTCGCCGAGCTGCCGGCCTCGCTGCGCGTCGTGTCGCGGCTGCGCAACGGCCGCCGCAGCGTCGTGCTGTCCGGACCGGCCGAGAGCCTGCGCGTCGTCGAGTCACGCTTCGAGGAGATCGCCGCCGCCGAGAAGGCCGAACGTGACCGCAAGACCACCGGCGGATCCCCGTTCGCCCCGGTGCTGGAGCCGCTGCCGGCCCAGCTCGCCTTCCACCACCCCGATCTCGCCGAGGCGGCCGACCTGGTCGCGACCTGGGCCCAGGCGTGCGGCCTGGACGCCACCCGCGCCCGTGACCTCACGATGCGCTCGATCGTCGACCCCGTCGACTGGGTCGGGGCGCTCGAGCACGCGATGGACTCCGGCGCCCACTGGATCCTCGACCTCGGCCCCGGCGACCTCGCCGCCCGGCTGTCCGCCCGCGAGCTGCGCGCCCGCGGTGCCGCCGTCATCGCCACGACGACGCGTCGCGGCCACCGCGAGCTGACCGCCGCGGGCGCCGCGCCCCGCCTGACGACGCCGTGGAGCGCGTACGAGCCCACTGTCGTGACGCTGCCCGACGGCACGCTGCACGCCGAGACCCGGTTCACCCGGCTGACCGGCAAGTCCCCGATCCTGCTGGCCGGCATGACGCCCACGACGGTCGACCCCGCGATCGTGGCGGCGGCGGCCAACGCCGGCTTCTGGGCCGAGCTCGCCGGCGGTGGACAGGTCACCGAGGAGATCTTCGCCGACAACGTCGACCGGCTGGGCGAGCTCCTGACCCCCGGGGCGACCTACCAGTTCAACTCGCTGTTCCTCGATCCCTACCTGTGGAAGCTGCAGCTGGGCCAGAAGCGGCTCGTGCAGCGCGCCCGGGCGGCCGGTGCCCCGATCGACGGCGTCATCGTGACGGCCGGCATCCCCGAGCTCGACGACGCCGTCGCGCTCGTCGAGGAGCTGCGCGAGGCGTCGATCAGCCACGTCGCGTTCAAGCCCGGCACCGTCAAGCAGATCCGCGAGGTCGTCGCGATCGCCAAGGCCGTCGCCCCGACCCCCGTCCACGTGCAGATCGAGGGCGGCAAGGCCGGCGGCCACCACTCCTGGGAGGAGCTCGACGACCTGCTGCTCGCGACGTACGGCGAGCTGCGCGCGCTCGACAACGTCGTGGTGTGCGTCGGCGGCGGCATCGGCACCCCGGAGGTCGCCGCGGCGTACCTGACCGGCGACTGGTCGACCCGTCACGGCTTCCCCCGCATGCCGCTCGACGGCATCCTCGTCGGCACCGCCGCGATGGCGACGCTCGAGGCGACGACCTCGCCGGCGGTCAAGCAGCTGCTGGTCGAGACCCGCGGCACCGGCACCTGGGTCGGCGCGGGCACCGCCAAGGGCGGCATGGCCTCCGGCCGCAGCCAGCTCGGCGCGGACATCCACGAGATCGACAACACCGCGTCCCGCACGGGCCGTCTGCTCGACGAGGTCGCGGGTGACGCCAAGGCCGTCGCGGCCCGCCGCGACGAGATCGTCGAGGCCCTCGACCGCACCGCCAAGCCGTACTTCGGCGACGTCGACACCATGACGTACGCCCAGTGGCTCCGCCGCTACCTCGAGCTGTCCGCCACGCCGGAGTGGCTCGCCGACACGCAGCGCGACCGCTTCCTCGCGATGCTGCAGCGGGCCGAGGCGCGGCTCAACGACGCCGACCGCGGTGAGATCCCGACGCTCTTCGCCGACTCGTCGGCCGTCGACGACGGGCGTGAGGCGCTGCAGCGACTGTTGGATGGCTATCCGCACGCCGAAGGCGTCACCCTGCACCCGGCCGATGTGCTGTTCTTCGTCGACCAGTGCCGCACACCCGGCAAGCCGGTCAACTTCGTGCCCGTGCTCGACCAGGACGTCCGCCGCTGGTGGCGCTCGGACTCGCTGTGGCAGGCCCACGACCCCCGCTACGGCGCCGACGAGGTCTGCATCATCCCCGGCACGGTCTCCGTCGCCGGCATCGACCGGGTCGACGAGCCGGTCGCCGAGCTGCTCCGTCGCTTCGAGGACGCCACGATCGACGGTCTGCTCGCCGCGGGCCGCGCGCCGCAGCGCGTCACGGGTCGCCGCCGCGTCGACGAGGCCGGCGACGTGCTGTCGCTCGTGCTGGCCGCGCCCGACCTCGTGTGGGCCGGTCGCACGGTCCGCAATCCCGTGCACCGCCTCGGCGCCGAGTGGGTCATCGTCGACCCGCAGCGGGTCGAGCACCCCGAGACCGGCGCCGCGCTGGTCGAGGTCGAGGGCCGCCGGGCCGAGCTCACGGTGCCGATGGCGCGCCCGCTGAGCCTCACGATCTCCGTCGACGACACGGTCCTGGTCGGCGGCGCCCCCGTCGTGACGATTGAGACCGCCGTCGCCGCGATGGGCACGCTCGTCGCCGGCGCCGCCGGGGGCAGCGTCCCGACCGTCACCGCGGGCCGCGCCAGCGTGGCCGTCGCCTGGGACCCCGACCTCGTCGCCGATCACGCCGGTGTCACCGGCGCGGACGTCCCGGAGCACCCCGTCCCCGACGTCCTGGTCGGGCTGGCGTGGCCGTCGGTGTTCGCCGTGCTGGCCGATGTCACGGCCGCCGACGGCACCCCCGTCATCGAGGGCATGCTCGACCTGGTCCACCTCGACCACGCGATCCGGCTCACCGGCACCTTGCCGGTTGCGCCGACTCAGCTCGTCGTCGCCTCGACGGTCGAGTCTGTCGAGGACACCGACTTCGGACGCGTCGTCGCGGTCGACGTCACGATCTCCTCGCCCGAGGGTGACGTCGCGACCCTCCGCGAGCGCTTCGCTATCCGCGGACGTGTCGGCGCCGGGGAGCTGTCCGACCCCGCCCGCGCCGGTGGTGCGCTCAGCGATGACGTCGTCGACACCCCGCGCAAGTCCCGTGGCTCGGCGACGCTGACCGCGCCGTCGGACCTGCGGGCGTTCGCCGCCGTCACGGGTGACCACAACCCGATACACACCAACGTCGCCGCTGCCCGCCTTGCGGGCCTGGGCGACCCCATCGTCCACGGCATGTGGATCTCCGCCGCGGCTCAGCAGACTGTGTCGAACCGCCGCATCACCGGCTGGACCACCCGCTTCCTGGCGCCGTTGGCGCCCGGCGCCGCGGTGTCGATCACGGCCGACCGGGTCGGGCTCGACCAGGGTGCCGAGGTCGTCGACGTGACGGTGCGCGCCGGCGGCGAGGTCGTCATGTCGGCCACCGCCCGGCTCGAGGCGCCCCGCACGGCGTACGCGTTCCCCGGCCAGGGCATCCAGCACGCAGGCATGGGCATGGCCGCCTACCAGCGCTCCAAGGCCGCCCGCGAGATCTGGGACCGTGCCGACGCGCACACCCGTGAGGCCCTCGGCTTCTCGATCCTGACCGTCGTCCGGGACAACCCGACGACGCTCGTGACCCACGGGGTGACGCACAAGCACCCCGACGGTGTCCTGTTCCTGACCCAGTTCACGCAGGTCGCGATGGCGGTGCTCGGCGCCGCCCAGATGGCCGAGCTGCGCGAGTCCGGGGCGTTCGTCGAGGGCTCGATCCTCGCGGGGCACTCGGTGGGCGAGTACAACGCGCTTGCCGCTGTCTCCGGGGTCATCCCCCTCGAGGCCGTCGTCGAGGTCGTCTTCCAGCGCGGCTCCGTCATGCACGCCCTGGTGCCCCGCGACGCGGCCGGGCGCAGCAACTACCGTCTCGCGGCGATCCGCCCCTCGCAGATCGGGCTGCACGACCATGACGTGCGGGCCTTCGTCGACGGCGTCGCCGAGCGCACCGGCGAGTTCCTGCAGATCGTCAACTACAACCTCAAGGACTCGCAGTACGCCATCGCGGGCACCGTCAAGGGCCTGGAGATCCTGGAGGAGGAGGTCGCCCGCCGCCGCGAGGAGTTCGGTGGCAAGGCCGCCTTCATCCTGGTGCCCGGCATCGACGTCCCGTTCCACTCCACGGTCCTGCACAGCGGCGTCCCGGACTTCCGCGAGCGCCTGCAGGAGCTGCTGCCGGCGACGATCGACCCCGCGATCCTGGCCGGACGGTACGTCCCCAACCTCGTGCCGCGGCCGTTCTCGCTGGACCGCGCGTTCCTGCAGGAGATCGCCGACCTGGTCCCGTCCGAGCCGCTCGACGCGGTCCTGGCCGACTTCGCCTCGTGGGCCGCGCGTCCCGGCGAGCTGTGCCGGGTCGTCCTGATCGAGCTGCTGGCCTGGCAGTTCGCCAGCCCGGTGCGCTGGATCGAGACGCAGGACCTGTTCTTCACCCCGATCGAGGACGGCGGCCTCGGTGTCGAGCGCTTCATCGAGATCGGTGTCGGCCAGGCGCCGACCGTCGCGAACCTCGCGTCGTCGACCCTCAAGCTGCCGGGCCGGTTCGGCCCCGCGGTCGAGGTGCTCAACTTCGAGCGGGACAGCGCCGCGGTCTTCGCGACCGACGAGGAGCAGCGCGTCGAGGAGGAGACCGCTCCGGCGGAGTCCGCCCCGACCGACACCGCGGCCCCCGCTTCGGCTGCGCCGGCAGCGCCGGCCGCCTCGTCGGGGGGCCCGCGGCCCGCGGACCTGACGTTCGACGCCGCCGACGCCACGACGGTGCTGATCGCCTGGTGGACCAAGATGCGGATCGACCAGATCGGCAACGCCGACTCGATCGAGTCACTGTGTGACGGAGCCTCGTCGCGCCGCAACCAGCTGCTCGTCGACCTCGGTGGTGAGCTCGCCCTGGGCGCCATCGACGGCGCCGCCGACGCCGACCTCCCGGCGCTGTCGACGCAGGTCAAGGGACTCGCGCGCGGCTACAAGCCGTTCGGCCCGGTCCTGTCCGAGGCGTTGGGTGATCACCTCAAGAAGGTGCTCGGCCCCACCGGCAAGCGCCAGGCCGCGGTCGCCGAGCGCGTCACCGGTGTCTGGCAACTCGGTCCGGGCTGGGCGAGCCACGTGCTCGCCGAGCTCGCGATGGCGAGCCGCGACGGCGCCAGCGTGCGGGGCGGCGACTTCGGTCCGCTGACCTCGATCGCGTCGGGCGCCGACGTCGACGCCGCGGTCGACGCGAGCGTCCAGGCCGTGGCCGCCCGCCACGGTGTCAGCGTGGACCTGCCGTCCTCCGGCGGGGGAGAGGCCACGATCGACGCGGCCGCCCTCGGGGAGTTCACGGACCAGATCACCGGCCCCGACGGGGTCCTGGCCTCGTCGGCGCGCCTCGTGCTCGACCAGCTCGGGCTCTCGGACGTACCCGTCGTCGCCGAGCCCGACGAGTCCGACGCGATCGTCCTCGCCCGGGTGGAGTCCGAGCTCGGCAGCGACTGGGCCAAGCTCACCGCGCCGGCGTTCGACCCGCTCAAGGCCGTCCAGCTGGACGACCGCTGGGCCAGTGCCCGTGAGGACCTCGCCCGCCTCGCGGTCGGCGAGACCGTCGACGCCAGCTTCGTGGGTGCCGGGTCCGTCGTGGCCGCGCAGGCCACGTGGTGGTCCGAGCACGTCGAGGACGCCGAGCTGGCCGACCGGTTCCGCCGGATCGCCGGCGAGGCAGCATCGACGACCTCGGGTCGATGGGCCGACGAGATCGCCGTCGTGACCGGAGCCAGCAAGGGCTCCATCGCGGCCGGCATCACCGCCCAGCTCCTGGCCGGCGGCGCGACCGTCGTCGCGACGACCTCGGGGCTCGACCCGCGGAAGCTCGCGTTCTTCAAGGACCTCTACCGCACGCACGCCGTGCACGGCGCGGCCCTGTGGGTCGTCCCGGCCAACATGGCGTCGTTCAGCGACGTCGACGCGCTGGTGGAGTGGATCAACGGCGAGCAGACGCAGACCCGGGCGGGTGCCACCACGGTGCTCAAGCCGGCGATGACGCCGACGCTGCTGTTCCCCTTCGCGGCCGGACGGGTCGCGGGTGACCTGACGGACGCCGGCAGCCGCACCGAGGTCGACATGCGGATCCTGCTGTGGTCGGTCGAGCGCCTCATCGGTGCCCTGTCGGCGCACGGCCAGGACCACGACATCGCGGCCCAGCTGCACGTCGTGCTCCCGGGCTCGCCCAACCGCGGCATGTTCGGCGGCGACGGCGGCTACGGCGAGGCCAAGGCGGCGCTCGACGCCCTCGTGGCCCGCTGGACCGCGGAGCGTACCTGGGGCGAGCGCGTCACGCTGGCCCACGCGATCATCGGCTGGGTGCGCGGCACCGGGCTGATGGGCGCCAACGACCCGCTCGTCGAGGCCGTCGAGGCCGCCGGCGTGCGGACCTGGACCCCTGAGGGCATGGCCGAGGCCCTGCTCGAGACGTGCCAGCCCGACGCCCGCGCCGCGGCGCGGACCGCACCGCTGACGGTCGACCTGACCGGTGGCCTGGGCGGCACGACGCTCGACATGAAGGCCCTCGCCGAGGGCATCGAGCGGCCCGCGGCCCCGGCCGAGGACCCGCGTGCCACGATCGCGGCGCTCGCCCCCTCGCCGGCGCAGCTCGACCGGGTCGACACGCTCGACTGGGCGCCGGTCGACGCGCGTCCCGAGGACCTCGTCGTCATCGTCGGCGCGGGGGAGCTCGGGCCGTACGGCTCGGCCCGCACCCGCTTCGAGGTCGAGGTCAGCGACGAGCTGTCGGCGGCCGGCGTGCTCGAGCTCGCCTGGTCCACCGGACTGGTCAGCTGGGACGAGCAGGGCGGTGGTTGGTTCGACACCGCGACGCAGGAGAAGGTCGCCGAGGCCGATCTCACCGACCGCTACGAGGAGGCGGTCCGCGAGGCGTGCGGCATCCGGCGCTACGTCGACGAGGGCACGATGGTCGACAACACGGCCCCCCTGCTGACCTCGGTGTTCCTCGACAAGGACCTGTCGTTCACGGTGGCCAACGAGGCGGAGGCCCGCGCCCTGCGCGACGCCGACCCGGAGCGCACCACCATCGCGGCAACCGCCGACGGCGACTGGACCGTGACCCGCAAGGCCGGCACCGAGATCAGGGTGCCGCGCCGGATGAAGCTGACCCGCACCGTGGGTGGGCAGATCCCGACCGGCTTCGACCCCACGGTGTGGGGTGTCTCGGCCGAGATGGTCGAGTCGATCGACCGGGTCGCGCTCTGGAACCTCATCTGCACCGTCGACGCCTTCCTGTCCAGCGGCTTCTCGCCGTCGGAGCTGATGCGGTGGGTGCACCCGGCCCTCGTCGCCAACACGCAGGGCACCGGCATGGGCGGCATGGAGTCGATGCAGTCGCTCTACATCGACACCCTGCTGGGCGAGAGCAAGGCCAACGACATCCTGCAGGAGGCGTTGCCCAACGTCATCGCAGCGCACGTCGTGCAGTCGTACGTCGGCTCCTACGGCCCGATGGTCCACCCGGTCG
>NZ_JAOPXQ010000119.1 GCF_025965075.1 Aeromicrobium sp. | reverse complement strand
GGCGTGATCTCGTTGCGGAAGCTCTTGCCGATCTGGCCGATGCCGAACGGCGGCTTCTTGCGCGCCGTCGTCATGACCTGCGTGAAGTTGATGAAGATGCCCTGCGCGGTCTCGGGGCGCAGGTAGTGCAGCCCCTCCTCGGACTCGACCGGGCCGAGGAACGTCTTGAGCAGGCCGTTGAACATGCGCGGCTCGGTCCACTCACCACGGGTGCCGCAGTTGGCGCACACGATGAGCTCCATGCCGACGGCATCGGGGTCGTCGAGGCCCTTCTTCTCCGCGTACGCCTCCTGCAGGTGGTCCTGGCGGTAGCGCTTGTGGCAGCTCTGGCACTCGACCAGCGGGTCGACGAAGGCCGCGAGGTGGCCCGAGGCCTTCCACACCGCGGTGGGCAGGATGACCGAGGAGTCCAGCCCGACGACGTCGTCGCGGCCCTGCACCATCGAGCGCCACCACTGGCGCTTGATGTTGTCCTTGAGCTCGACGCCCAGCGGGCCGTAGTCCCAGGCGGACTTGGTCCCGCCGTAGATCTCGCCGCACTGGTAGACGAATCCCCTGCGCTTGCTGAGGCTGATGACGTTGTCGACGGTCGATGCCATGAGGGGATGTTTCCAATCCGGCTGGGTGTCGGCGGGCCTGTGCACGACATCGTGATGACGTACGCCCGAGGTGCGCTTCACCTTATCGCCAGCCGTCGCGACGGCCTCCGGTGCGGTCCGACCGACACCCATTAGTTTGACAATGATTCCCACTTCGGTTGAGAATCATTGTCATGAAGAAGTCCCTGGTCCTGCTGGCGATCGCGCCGCTGGTCGCCCTCCTTGCCGCCTGTGGCGCCTCCGCGAAGGACGACGGGAAGACGTCGGTCATCGCGTCGTTCTACTCCTTCGCGTGGGTCGCCGAGCAGGTCGGGGGCTCCTTCGTCTCGGTGCAGAACCTCACCTCCCCCGGCACCGAGCCGCACGACCTCGAGCTCAAGCCCAAGCAGGTCGCCGCAGTGCAGGACGCCGACGTCGTGCTCTACGAGAAGCACTTCCAGGCCGCGGTCGACGAGGCCGTCGACCAGGCCGGCCGGTCCGGCGAGGACACGATCGACGCCGATGCCGTGCTGGACGTCCTGCCCGTGCAGGAAGGCGCCGAGGACGAGGACTCGCACGGGCACGACCATGGCGAGGAGGACCCCCACACGTGGCTCGACCCGACCAACATGATCGCGATCACGGAGGCCGTCTCGGCCCGGCTCGTGGCGGTCGACCCGGCCCACGCCGCTGACTACCGGGCCAACGCCGACGACCTGGTGGCGCGGCTGACCGCCCTCGACGAGAGGCTCTCCTCCGGGCTGAAGACGTGCGAGCGCCGCACGATCGTCACGAGCCACGCCGCGTTCCAGTACCTGGCCCACCGCTACGACCTGACCCAGGTCCCGATCGCGGGCCTCGACCCGACCAACGAGCCGTCCCCCTCCCAGCTCGGCGACATCACCAAGCTCGTCCGCTCCGAAGGCATCACGACGATCTTCACCGAGGAGCTCGTGAGCCCCGCGATCGCGGACACCATCGCGCAGGAGACCGGCGCGACGACCGCTACGCTCGACCCGATCGAGGGACTCTCCGAGGACACCGGGGACGAGTCCTACCTGACCCTGATGGACAAGAACCTCGCGACCCTGAAGAAGGCCAACGGCTGCTCATGACGACCCCCCTGAAGGCTCGCGGCGTGACGGTGTCGCTCGACAGCCGGCTCGTGCTGCGCGGCGTCGACCTCGACGTCGCGGCGGGCGAGTTCGTCGCGCTGCTCGGCGCGAACGGCTCCGGCAAGTCGACGCTGGTCCGGGCCGCGATCGGCCTGGTGCCGATGAGCGCCGGGACGGTCGAGCTGTTCGGCACTCCCCTCGCCCAGTTCAAGGACCGCACCCGGCTCGGTTACGTGCCGCAGCGCTCCCGCGCCGTCGCCGGCGTCCCTGCCACGGTGCACGAGGTCGTCATGAGCGGTCGCCTGTCGCACCGCCGGTTCTTCGGCGCCCGGAGCCGGGCCGACACCCTCGCCGTCACCGCGGCGATCGAGCGGGTCGGGCTCGCCGGGCGTACCCGCTCGTCGCTCAGCGACCTGTCGGGCGGTCAGCAGCAGCGGGTCCTCATCGCCCGGGCGCTCGCGTCCGAGGCCGAGCTGCTCGTGATGGACGAGCCGACCGCCGGGGTCGACCACGACAACCAGGAGTCCCTCGCCGAGCTGCTCGGGGGGCTCGTGCACGACGGCGCCTCGGTCCTGCTCGTGGCGCACGAGCTCGGCCCCCTGCGACCGCTGATCGACCGCGCCGTCGTGCTCCGTGACGGCACGGTCGCCTACGACGGGCAGGTCGACGACCTGATCGGCGAGGACCACGCCCACGTCCACGCACACGACGACTCACGGTCCCTGCCCGAGGGCCTGACCGGCGA
Organism: Aeromicrobium sp.; assembly: GCF_025965075.1. Classification (GTDB taxonomy): domain Bacteria; phylum Actinomycetota; class Actinomycetes; order Propionibacteriales; family Nocardioidaceae; genus Aeromicrobium. The sequence continues at coordinate 20,193 of NZ_JAOPXQ010000119.1, read as the reverse complement.
GGGGGTGTGGCGATGATCGAGCTGTTGGACTACGACTTCATGCGGCGGGCGCTGATCGCGGCCGTGTTCACGGGCCTCGCGGCTCCGGCGATCGGCACGTTCCTGGTGCAGCGCCGTCTCGCGCTCCTGGGCGACGGGCTGGGCCACGTGGCGCTGACCGGCGTCGGGCTCGGCCTGGTGGCCAACGTCGCCCCGATCCTGACCGCGGTCGTCGTCGCGGTGCTGGGCGCGGTGCTGATCGAGCTGCTGCGCATGTACGGCCGCACCAGCGCGGACGTCGCGCTCGCGATGCTGTTCTACGGCGGCATCGCCGGTGGCGTCCTGCTGACCAACCTGGCCGACGAGAGCGCCAACTCGCTCAACAGCTATCTGTTCGGCGCCATCACGACGGTCTCCCCGAGCGATCTCGTCCTGGTCGGGATCCTCGGCGTCGTCGTGGTCGCCCTGTCGCTGGGCCTGTCGCCGCAGCTGTTCGCGGTGTGCCAGGACGAGGAGCACGCCAAGGTCAGCGGCGTGCCGGTGCGCGCCTACAGCATCCTCATCGCGGTCCTGGCGGCCGTCACGATCACCGTCGCGATGCGCACGGTGGGGCTGCTGCTGGTGTCGGCCCTCATGGTGGTCCCCGTCGCGGCGTCCCAGCAGCTGACCCGCAGCTTCCGCACGACGCACCTCGCCGCGATGGTGATCGGCCTGCTCGCGGCCCTCGGCGGCGTCGTCACGAGCTATCAGATCAACACCCAGCCGGGCCCCACGATCGTCATGATCGCGCTCGGCGTGTTCGGCCTCGCCACCCTCGTCGGCGCGGCCGCCCGGCGGGTCCGCGCCCGTCGCCGCCCAGCAGAGATCGTCTGAGGAGTCCCGTCATGGTCGAAGCACCCCGCAGCACCCGGCAGCGCCGCGCCGTCGTCGCGATCCTCGAGGACCTCGACGGGTTCGCCAGCGCGCAGGAGATCCACGACATCCTCAAGCAGCGCGGCGAGTCCGTCGGCCTCTCGACGGTCTACCGCAGCCTGCAGGTGCTCGCCGAGGCGGCCGAGGTCGACGCGCTCCGCAACGCCGACGGCGAGGTGCTCTACCGCCAATGCAGTGCGGGTCACCACCACCACCTGGTGTGTCGAGCCTGCGGTCGTACCGTCGAGGTCGAGGGGCCCACGGTCGAGCGGTGGGCCGACAGGATCGCCGAGGAGAACGGGTTCCGCGACGTCGCGCACACCCTCGAGATCTTCGGCACCTGCGATCGCTGCGGGACCGACTAGCTCCCGCTGCCGCCTCCGCCGAAGTCGCCTCCGAAGTCACCCCCGAAGCCCCCGCCCACGTCACCGCCGGCCGTGGTCGCGGCGCCGTCCATCGTCCCGCTCCCGTCGTCGTAGTACGAGCCGTCCGGGCCCGTCATCATCAGCTGCCAGAAGCCGGGCCGCGGGAACGGGCCCTCCGTCAGGTCGCTCCGGGTGATCTCGACCGTGGCGTCGCCGGGCCGGGCCCTCAGCAGGACGTACGGGGCGAACATCGCGCCGCCATTGACGAGCAGCGAGACGAGCTGGGCCTCGCTGGCCCTGTCCACGGCGCGCGGGACGACCGCGGCCTTGACCGGCGCGACCGCCCGCCGCACCTGCGTGCCGACATAGACGGCCCGCACGACGAAGCCGCCGGCCACGCCCGCGAGGGCGCCATAGATCAGCGAGGACTCCCGCAGGATTCCGGTCGTGAGGACGCAGCCGAGGGCCGCCAGGACCACCGCGATCGCTGCTGCCGAGAGCCAGGTCACGAACTTCGCCCGGCCCACCACCCGGGAGACCTCGGCGGCCGCTCGGTCCCACTCCCAGCGCCCGACCGACGCCACGACGGGGAGCGGCGGCGCAGCCTCGTCGTCGGTCATGCGCCCCATGATGGCCTCCGCGGTTGCGGACCGCACGCCGTCCGGCACCTCCTAGGCTGTCCCCATGTCGATCCGCACCCTGTCAGGCGACGAGCTCACCGCGCAGGACGTCTACGCCGTCTGGAAGATCCGCGACGCGGTGTTCGCCTTCGAGCAGCACGTCGAGGACACCGACGTCGACGGCCTGGACCTGCTCCCCACGACGACGCACCTGTGGCTCGAGGACGCCGACGGCCCGACGAGCTATCTCCGGGTCTACGTCGCGGACGGCGTGCGCCACATCGGCCGGGTCTGCACCCGCAGGGACCGCCGGGGCCAGGGGCTCTCTGGCCGGCTCATGGCGGAGGTCACCCGCCTGTGGGGAGACGGTGAGCTCGTCCTCAACGCCCAGGCGTACCTCGAGCGGTGGTACGAGACGCTCGGCTACACCCGCTCCGGCGAGACGTACGTCGAGGCCGGCATCGACCACGTGCCGATGACCCGCCCGGGAAGCGCTAGCGGTCCTCGGTGACGGCGTTGATCGCCTCGGCGACATCGCCCTTGACGACCGTCGCGTAGTCGTCGACGGCGTCCGCCGCGGACTGGAACGGCGTGGCGTAGGAGAACGAGTAGCCCTGCGAGCCGTCGATCCGGTCGGCCAGCGTCGTGGCCTGGTCGATGACGTACTGCGCGGCGTCCCGGACCTGCGCCGCCAGCGCGTCCTGCCCGGCCGGCACCCGGACCCGTGCGAACGTGTCGCGGGCCTTGACGAAGGCCGGGATGACCCGGCTGCGGATCGGCGCGCTGCTGGTCACGGTGGCGGTGCCGATCAGCTCCGTGACCCGCATCCGGAGGACGCCGCGCGCCGCCGAGATGAAGTCGAGGGCGATGTCGGCACGGCGCAGCTCCCGGCTCAGCCGCTGGTAGGGCCTCAGGACGGTCCGCTGGGCCGCCAGCGCCTGGGCGTACGCCTTCGACCGCTCCCGGCCGTACGCCGGTGCGCCCGGCGGCAGCTCCGGCGGGTCCTCGATCGCCTTGATCACGACCCGCCGCAGCCTGCCCGGGTCCGCCTCGCGGACGCCGTTGACCTCCCGCGCGATCTCGGAGCGGAACGCCTCGACCTCGATCAGGTAGTCGTTGCCGATCCGCTCCGCCCGGGCGACCTGGTCGGTCTGCCGCTGGTCCTGGACGATCACGAGCGCGCCGATGACGCCCGCCAGCAGGACCGTCACGACGACGGGCAGGAAGACGGCCAGCCGACGGCCCCGGGCGCTCACGACACCACCGTCGCAGCGCGGCGTCGCCGGGTCAACGTCAGCTGTCGATGCGCGGCGCGACGGCGTGCAGGCGCAGGCCGTACGTCACGGCGTCGACCAGCGCCTCCCACGAGGCCTCGATGATGTTGGCGCCGACGCCGACCGTGACCCAGACGTCCTTGCCGTCGGTGGTCTCGATCAGGACCCGCGTGATGGCGTCCGTGCCGTGTCCCTGGTCGAGGATCCGCACGCGGAAATCGGTCAGGTGGAAGCGGGCGACGTCGGGATAGACCTGCTCGATCGCCTGGCGCAGCGCGTGGTCGAGGGCGTTGACGGGGCCGTTGCCCTCGCCGATGACCGCGAGGCGCACTCCCCCGGCCCGCAGCTTGACCGTGGCCTCGGAGAGCGCCTCGGCGCCGCGGGACGACTCGGCCAGGACGCGCCACGACTCGACGTCGAAGAACGACGTCCGGAGCCCGTCCATCTCCTCGGCGAGCAGCAGCTCGAAGGACGCGTCGGCGGCCTCGAACGTGTAGCCGACCTGCTCCATCGCCTTGACCCGGTCGGTGACGCGGGACAGCCGCTCGGGATCGCCGGCGAGATCGTAGCCCAGCTCCTTGCCCTTGAGCTCGATCGTGGCCCGGCCGGCCATCTCGGAGACCAGCAGGCGCATGTCGTTGCCGACCAGCGAGGGGTCGATGTGCTGGTAGAGATCGGCGTCGACGCGGATCGCGCTGGCGTGCAGGCCGGCCTTGTGCGCGAACGCCGAGACGCCCGTGTAGGGCTGGCGGGCGTGCGGCGGGTAGTTGGTGATCTCGGAGACCGCGTGCGAGATGCGCGTCGCGTCGGCGAGGGACCCCTCGGGCAGGAGCGACATGCCGAGCTTGAGCTCGAGGTTGGCCACGCAGGTCACGAGGTCGGCGTTGCCGGTGCGCTCGCCGTAGCCGTTGATGCAGCCCTGGAGGTGGGTCACGCCGGCCTGGACCGCGGCCATCGAGTTGGCGACGGCGCAGCCCGTGTCGTTGTGGGCGTGGATGCCGAGCCGGGCGCCGGTCGTCGCGACGTCGGCGACGATCTCGGCGACCCAGTGCGGGAGCATGCCGCCGTTGGTGTCGCACAGCACCGCGACCTCGGCGCCGGCCTCGGCCGCGGTGCGCACGACCTCCAGGGCGTAGTCGCGGTTGGCGCGGTAGCCGTCGAAGAAGTGCTCGAGGTCGACGAAGACCCGCTGGCCCTCGTGGCGCAGGTGGGTGACCGAGTCCCGCACCATCGCGAGGTTCTCCTCCAGCGTCGTGCGGAGGGCCAGCTCGACGTGCCGGTCGTGGCTCTTGGCCACCAGGGTCACCACGGACGCGCCGGAGTCGCGCAGCGCCGCGAGCTGCGCGTCGTCGGCGGCGGGGACCCCGGCCTTGCGGGTCGCGCCGAACGCCGCCAGCGTCGCGTGCCGCAGGTCGAGCTCCTTGGCGGCGAGCTGGAAGAACTCGGTGTCCTTGGGGTTGGACCCGGGCCAGCCGCCCTCGATGTACCCGACACCGAGGTCGTCGAGGTGGCGCGCGATGTGCAGCTTGTCCTGCACCGAGAGGTTGAGCCCCTCCTGCTGCGCGCCATCGCGCATCGTCGTGTCGTAGACGTGGAAGTCGCTCACGACGTGGTGTCCTGCGTTCACTGGTTCGTCCTTCGTCCTTGGCCTGCGATCAGGCGCTCCACCATCTGGTCACTGCAACAAAAAAGCCCCCCATGACATGGGAGGCAGCGCGTCGGGGCGAGAATTCAGAGCCCGGCGCGCCTGTCGATAATGATCGAGACGTTCTGCACGCCCGCCAGTCTAGACTGATCGATCTATGACCGCCAGACCCGTCCCCCGCTCGGCGGAGCCCAGCGTGATGTACGCCGTCATGACGGCCGAGCCCCTCGAGTCCGAGGACCTGATCCCCCCGCCCTCGCCCCAGCTGCTGCGACGCTACGGCACCTCCGACGCCGCGATGCGTCGCCTGCGCTCCCGCCGGCACCAGCTCCTGGTCATGCGAAGGTCGAGCCTTGACGACGCCGCCCGGACCCAGCTCAGCACCCGCGTCGAGGCGCTGCGGCGGGCCGAGGCTCACGACGGGGTCGTCATCGACCTGATGATCCCCCGGGTTGTCGAGCAACGCTCCGACGAGGTCTCCCTCGAGCACGCGACCCAGTGGTACGTCGTGGACTACGCCGGGCTCGAGGCCGGCCTGCTGACGACCGTCGGCCTGACGTCGTTCGGGCTGCCGGAGGTCGAGGTGGAACAGGTCGACCAGCAGGGTCACGCGATGTTCAGCGCGGTCCTCGCCGGGCTCGTCCACCGGCTCATCGCCGAGTGGCCCGCGAACGACCCGGTCGGCACCGCCACGATCACGCTGCGGGACATCGCGTACGGCCTGGGTGACCCCGGCGCCGCCCAGACCCCGGGCAACCGGTCGGTCGACGTCGCGATCGACCACGACGCCGACCGGCAGCGGCTCGTCGTGCGCCTGATCGGTGATCCCGCCACGACGCTGTTCGCCCCCTGACCGCCCGCCCCGGTCACGGGTGCGAGCGCGGTCCCAGGTTGGCCAGCGTCTCCGGGCGGAGGATCGCCTCGAGCTTCTCCGGCGGGAGCAGTCCCCGCTCCAGGACCAGCTCGGCGACACCCCGTCCGGTGGCCAGGGCCTCCTTGGCGACCTCCGTCGCGGCGGCGTAGCCGATGTACGGGTTGAGCGCCGTCACGAGGCCGATCGAGTTCTCGACCTCGCTGCGCAGGAGCTCGACGTTGGCCGTGATGCCGTCGACACACCGGGTCGCCAGCACCAGCACCGCCTCGCGGAGCCGGGAGATCCCGGCCGACAGCGAGTAGCAGATGACCGGCTCGAACGCGTTGAGCTGCAGCTGACCGCCCTCGGCGGCCATCGTCACGGTCATGTCGTGCCCGATGATCTGGAACGCGACTTGGTTGACCACCTCCGGGATGACGGGGTTGACCTTGCCCGGCATGATGCTGGAGCCGGCCTGCACCGCCGGCAGGTTGATCTCGTTGAACCCGGCCCGCGGCCCCGACGACAGCAGCCGCAGGTCGTTGCAGATCTTGGAGAGCTTGACCGCGACCCGCTTGAGCGTGCCGGACAGCTGCACGAACGCACCGCAGTCCTGGGTCGCCTCGATCAGGTCGATCGCGCTCTCGAGCGGCAGGCCGGTCAGCATCGCCAGGTGGTCGCAGGCGGCCGGCACGTAGCCGGCGGGGGCATTGAGCATCGTCCCGATCGCCGTCGCCCCGAGGTTGATCTCGTGCAGCAGCAGCACGGCCTCGCCGAGCCGGGCCCGGTCCTCGGCGATCATCAGGGAGTATGTCCGGAACTCCTGGCCCAGCGTCATCGGCACGGCGTCCTGCAGCTGTGTGCGCCCCATCTTGAGCACGTCGTGGAACTCGTCGGCTTTGCGGGCGAACGAGTCCTGCAGGACCTGCATCGCGCCGAGCAGGTCGTGCGTCGCGAGGATCACCGCGATCTTGACCGCTGTCGGATAGACGTCGTTGGTCGACTGGCTGAGGTTGACGTGCTCGTTGGGATGGACGATGTCGTACTCGCCCTTCTTGTGACCCATGATCTCCAGCGCCCGGTTGGCGATGACCTCGTTGGCGTTCATGTTGGTCGAGGTCCCGGCACCTCCCTGCATCACGTCGACGACGAACTCGCTCGCGAGGTGGCCCGCGCGGATCTCCTCGCACGCCTCCGTGATCGCGGCGTGCCGCTCGTCGTCGAGCAGCCCGAGGTCGTGGTTGGCGGCCGCGGCGGCCTGCTTGACCGCGGCGAGCGCCTCGACCAGGTAGGGGCTCGTGCCGATCTGGATCCCCGTGATGGGGAAGTTCTCGAGTGCCCGGAGCGTGTGGACTCCCCAGTAGGCGTCGAGCGGGACCTCGCGGTCACCGATCAGGTCGTGCTCGGTTCTCGTGGCAACAGTCATGCTTCCTCCAGTACGTGGAGCACGTCATTGGGCCCCACGAGGCCGACGATAGAGCACGGTGACACCGAAAGGTGACGCGCATCACTGTACTCGTCAGTACAGCGCGCGACTCGCCTCGCTCCCCGCTCCAGCGACTCCGACCCCCACTCGCTGCGCTCGCGAGAGACGCCCCCAGCTGCCGGGCTACGCCGGGGCGCTTGCCTCGCTTCGCTTGGCTCGCGAACGAGACGTCACGCAGGAAGGATCTGCTTCATCCACTGATGACGATCCTCGGCCCGGCCGTACTGGATGTCGACCAGCGCGGAGCGGATGTCGGTCGTCACCTTGCCGGGCTCGCCGTCACCGGAGACGACCTCGCCGCCGTCCCACTTCAGCGTCGCGACGGGGGTCACGACGGCGGCGGTCCCGCACGCGAAGACCTCCGCGATCGTGCCGTTGGCGGCACCCTCGCGCCACTCGTCGATCGAGACACGACGCTCGACGACCTCGTGGCCGAGGTCCCGCCCGATCTGCAGGATCGAGTCGCGGGTAATCCCCTCGAGGATCGAGCCGGACAGCGACGGCGTGACGATCGAGCCGTCGGACTGGACGAAGTAGAGGTTCATCCCGCCGAGCTCCTCGATCCACGTGTGCTCGGTGGAGTCGAGGAACGCGACCTGGGCGCAGCCGTGCTCGGCGGCCTCCCGCTGCGGCAGCAGCGAGGCGGCGTAGTTGCCGCCGCACTTGGCGGCGCCCGTGCCACCGGCGCCCGCGCGCGAGTACTCGCTCGACAGCCAGATCGACACGGCCTGCACGCCGCCGGCGAAGTAGGCGCCGGCGGGTGAGGCGATGACCGAGTAGGTCACGTGCTGGCTGGGGCGGACGCCGAGGAACACCTCGGAGGCGAACATGAACGGCCGCAGGTAGAGGCTCTTCTCGCCGCCGGCCGGGACCCATGCGCGGTCGGCCTCGACGAGCGCCTGGATCGAGCCGAGAAACCAGTCGACCGGCAGCTCGGGGAGCGCCAGGCGCTGCGCAGAACGCTGCATGCGGGCGGCGTTGGCCTCGGGCCTGAAGGCCCAGATCGAGCCGTCCGCATGGACGTACGCCTTGAGGCCCTCGAAGATCTCCTGCGCGTAGTGCAGCACCGCCGTCGCGGGGTCGATCTGGAGCGGGCCGTAGGGCACGACCCGGGCATTGGCCCAGTCCGTCTCGGGGGTCCACTCGGCCAGGAACATGTGGTCGGTGAAGTGGTTCCCGAAGCCGGGATCGGCCAGGATGGCGTCCCGCTGCTCGGGCGACTTCGCTGCCGGGTTGTGCTCGACGGAGGCGGCGAACGGGGTGGAGGTCATGGTGGTCACACTAATACTTTCTCAGTCGGAGGGATCGGTCGTCAGGCGACCGGTACGCCTCCGGCCACGCCCGCCTCGGACAGGCGCCGCGTGATGGCCTCACCCACCTCCTCGGTGCTGCGCGGGGCTGCGCCGCGCTCGGCGATGTCCGCCTCGACGGCGGTCGTGATCGCGGTGGCGGCCTCGGGGTAGCCGAGGTGCTCCAGCAGCATGCCGCCGGACAGGATCGCGGCGGTCGGGTCGGCCTTGGACTGGCCCGCGATGTCGGGGGCCGAACCGTGGACGGGCTCGAACATGCTGGGAGTGCTGCGGTCGGGGTTGACGTTGCCGCTCGCGGCCAGGCCGATGCCTCCGGTGATCGCGGCGGCCAGGTCGGTCAGGATGTCGCCGAACAGGTTGTCGGTCACGATGACGTCGAACCGGGCCGGGTCGGTCACGAGGAAGATCGTGGCGGCGTCGACGTGCAGGTAGTCGACGGACACCTCCGGGAACTCCGGCGCGACGGCGTCGACCGTGCGGGTCCAGAGGTGGCCCGCGTGGACCAGGACGTTGTTCTTGTGGACCAGCGTCAGCTTCTTGCGCGGACGTGCCTGCGCGCGGGCGAACGCGTCACGCACGACGCGCTCGACGCCGTACGCCGTGTTGATGCTGACCTCGGTCGCGAGTTCGTGCGGCGTGCCGACGCGGATCGCACCGCCGTTGCCGACGTACGGGCCCTCGGTGCCCTCGCGGACCACGACGAAGTCGATCTCGCCGGGGTTGCCGAGCGGCGTCGCGACGCCGGGGAACAGCTTGGACGGCCGCAGGTTGACGTAGTGGTCCAGCGCGAAGCGCAGCTTGAGCAGCAGGCCGCGCTCCAGGATGCCGGACGGCACGCTCGGGTCGCCGATCGCGCCGAGCAGGATCGCGTCGTGCCCGCGGATCTCCTCGAGGACCGAGTCGGGCAACACCTCCCCCGTGGCGTGCCAGCGGCGCGCACCGAGGTCGTAGGCGGTCGTGTCGAACGCGATGTCGTACGACGGCGCGACGACGTCGAGGACCTTGAGTGCCTGGGAGGTGACCTCGGGACCGATGCCGTCTCCGGCCACCACTGCGAGTGAGAACGTGCGAGTCATGGCATCACTCTACGACTCGACATCTCAGGATGTGAAACCCGGGTATCAACATGTGATCAGTTGTCGTCGGGTCGGTCGGTCAGCTCGAGGTCGAGCTGGGGTGCCTCGTCGCGCAGGTGGGCGGGTCCCCACTCCATCAACTTCGCTTCGTACATGACGTTCTCCTTCGGATCGGACGGCCGGTGGCGCGGGTCCGGCGGTGTCCCGCCGTCCTGCACGCCACGCATGTCCGGAGATCGTCCGGGAGAGATCAAGTGAGGGACCAGGACCTTCGGTGGAAGATCGTGACTTCCCAACCCTGCGGCGGAACGGCGGGCCAACGCCGAAACTCCGCGGCAGGGAGTGGCCCTAAGAGGCCCTGCCGCGGCAAGCGATGAGTACTACGAGCTGCTTCCGCATGGTCCAGCGAGCGTACGACAGCAGATGACGCCCCGTCCGGCATTCGCGGACGTGTCTCACTCGGCGAGACGTCGAGCCCACGGACCGGGACGTGTCCGTGAAAGACTGACGTCGTGAGCGCACCTGCGGAAGTCCCTGATCTCGTCGCGGCCACGCTCGACCTCTCGCGTCAGCGAGGCTTCATCACCTCGATCCGCAACGAGACCGGCCGCCTGCTCGCCGCCCTGGCTGCCTCGCGCGCCGGCACCCTGGCCGAGCTCGGCACGGGCTGCGGCGTCGGATCGGCCTGGCTCTCCAGCGGGGCGCCGCGGACCGCGCGCATCGTCAGCGCCGAGCTCGACCCGGCACTGGCCGGCGACGTGCAGAAGATCTTCGCCCGCACCGACAACGTCGACGTCATCGCCGGCGACTGGTCGACCCTCGAGCAGTACGCCCCGTTCTCCCTGCTGTTCGTCGACGTCCGCGAGGTCATGGAGAGCATCGACGTCCTGGCCGACCTGATGGAGCCCGGCGGGATGGTCATCCTCGACGACTTCGTCCCGTCCGCCTTCTGGCCGCCCATCATCGACGGCCGGGTCGACACGGTCCGCGAGCAGTGGCTGACCGATGAGCGCTTCGCAGCGGTCGAGATGCTGATCGACATCGACGCCTCGCTGATCATCGCCACCCGTCGCTGACCGGTCTCGCGTGCAGTGACCGGTTGTCTCGGTCCATCATGGGACCCGGACGGACGGAGGTGGCGGGTGCATCAGCGGTATGCCGTGCTCGGCGCTGTCCTCGTGGCCACATATGCCGTGCTGCCCGACGGCCCGGCGCGCACGACGCTCTACCTCATCGTCGGCCTGTCCTGCGTCGCGGCGATCGTGGTCGGTGTCCGCGTCAACCGACCGGCGGCCCGGGCCCCCTGGCTGTGGATGGCCGCCGGGCAGGCGTGCTGGGTCGCGGGTGACCGGCTGTTCGACGAGTCGACGACCTCGGTCGTGGCGACCTCGGACCTCGCGTACCTCGCGGCGTACCCGCTCCTGGCGATCGGCATCGCCGACCTGATCCGGCGTCGGGACGGCGGCGCCGACCTCGCCAACCTGATCGACAGCGCGATCGTGACGGTCGCGGCCGGGCTGCTGTCCTGGGTGTTCGTCGCCGACCCGATCGTCGACGACTCCAGCCGTTCGGTCGCTGCCCGCGCGGTCGCCGTCGCCTATCCGATCGGTGACGTCCTGCTGCTGGCGATGCTGGTCGCCCTGCTGACGCTGCCGGGTGTCCGCTCCGCGCCGTACCGGCTGCTGACCGTGTCGATCGTCCTGCTGCTGGTCGCGGACACGGTGTTCGCGGCCTCCCCCAGCACGTCGTACGCCGGGGTGCTCGACCTGCTGTGGCTGACGTCGTACGTCACGTGGGGCGTCGCCGCCCTCCACCCGAAGATGTCGCGCATCTCCGACGCGCCCCACCACCGGCGACCGACGTTCACGAACCGGCGGTTGGCCGCCCTCGTCGCGTCGGCGCTGATTGCGCCCGCTCTCGTGCTGGTCCAGGCCGTGCACGGCACGCACCTCGACACGTGGGTCGTGGCCACCGGCGCCGGCCTCCTGTCCCTCCTGGTGATCGGCCGGATGGCGCTCAACATCGACGAGCTCCGGACGACGGTCCGGCAGCGGGACGAGCTGCAGTCGCGCCTCCTCCACGAGGCATCCCACGACCGCCTGACCGGGTTGCTCAACGCCGCCGCGATGCACCAGCTCGTCGGCACCGCCCTGCGCCGGGGTCAGCGCGACGGGACCCCCGTCACGTTCCTCCTGGTGTGCACCGACTCGTTCGACGACCTCGTCGGCCGGCTCGGTCACGTGGGTGGCGACGAGCTGCTCCGGGCCGTCGCCGACCGGCTGCAGGCCGGCGCCCCCGACCCGGAGCAGGTGGCGCGCCTGGACGGTGAGCTGTTCGCAGTGTGCGTCGACCCGGGCCGACCCGACGACGCCGCCGGCGTCGGCGCGCGACTGATGCAGGCCGTCGCCGCTCCCCTCACGGTCGCCGGGCACGCGGTCACGCCCAGCGTGTGCGTGGGCGCGGCGGTCAGCATGGACGGCGGGACCGAGCCGGACGACCTCGTCGGGCAGGCGCACGTGGCGCTGCGTCGGGCACGGGCGGCCGGCAGCGGGACGTTCGAGGTCTACGGCGAGGCCCTGCGTCACGAGATGCTCGAGCGCCGGTCGACCGAGGACGCGCTGCGGGCGGCACTCGCGGACGGCGGCCTCGAGCTGCACTACCAGCCGATCGTCGCGGTCCAGAGCGAGATCGTCGACGGCTACGAGGCCCGGGTGCACTGGCGGCGACCGGGACACGGCTGGCAGGACTCGGACCACTTCCTCGCCGTCGCGGCCGCCTCCGACCTGGGGTGCGACATCGATCGGTGGGTGATCGGCACCGCGGTGCGGCACCTCGCGACGTGGACCGCGCTCGACCGTCGGCGGTTCGCGGACCTGACCGTGGCGGTCCAGGTCAACGGCCGGACACTGTCCTCGCCGGGGTTCGTCGAGGCCGTCGGTGCGGTCCTGCGCGACGAGGGCGTCGAGCCGCACCGCGTGACGATCGGGGTGAGCGAGATGACTCTCGTCGACGTCCCCCGCGCCACGCTCGACCTCGCCGCGCTGCGCGACATCGGCGTGTTCGTCAGCATCAACGAGTTCGGCACCGGACGCACCTCGATCGGCCGCATGGACAGCCTGCCGGCCGATATCATCAAGGTCGACAAGAGCCTGGTCAACTCGGCCGATCCCGGCAGGTACGACCTGCTGGCGCTGCTCGTCCGGGCCGCGCACAGCTGCGGCCTGCTGGCGGTCGCGGAGGGCGTCGCGGACACCGACCGTCTGGCCGAGCTGCGGGCCATGCAGTACGACTCCGCACTGGGCCTGCACTCCTCGACGATCGACCCGGCCGAGTCGGGCGTCACGGTCATGCAGGCGACCGGCGGCCATCCCCACCTCCGGGTCGTCCCGGACCTGCCGTAGCCCCTAGCGGGCGGGCACCGTCGCCGGGCTCCGCCGGGCCGGGGTGACCTGCACCCACGGCAGGAAGAGCTGCACGAGCGGGCCGATCGCGAGGGCGTACAGCACAGTGCCCACACCGACCGTCCCGCCGAGCAGGAATCCGGCGGCCAGCACCGTGACCTCGATCGTGGTCCGCCAGAGCCGGATGCTGCGGCCCGTGCGGCGCACCAGCCCCAGCCACAGGCCGTCACGGGGTCCCGGGCCGAGGGCCGCGCCGATGTAGAGCGCGCCCGCGAAACCGTTGCCGACGATCCCACCGACCAGCAGCAGTGCCCGCAGCCACAGGTCGTCGGGGCGGGCGATGACCGCGATGCCGAGATCGGCCGCCAGCCCGATGACGACGACGTTGAGCACCGTGCCGACGCCCGGGAGCTGACGCAGTGGGATCCACAGCAGCAGCACGAGCGCGCCGGTCACGATGACGACCTGGCCGAAGCTCAGGCCGACGTGATGGGTCACCCCCTCGTGGAACACGTCCCACGGGTCGAGGCCCAGGGTCGACTCGACCATCATCGCCATCGTGAAGCCGTAGAGGAACAGCCCGACGTTGAGACGTACGAGCCGGCCGACGATGCCCGTCACCGGCGCAGCTGCCGGGTCGCCCAGGGGCCGAGCTCCTCGACGTGGCTGCGCGGCGGCGGCGTCGAGCCCAGGCCGTCGCGGACCACCAGGCGGACCAGGTGGACCAGCTCGGCGGCCAGGGCCAGCAGCCCGATGAGGACGAGGACGATGGACATGCCTCCATCGTGACCCCGATTGGACCTGTCGTCCATGGCCAATCGTGAGATAGTGGCCTTGTGGCCACGACTCTCTCCGCACACCGGCTCGCCCAGCTGCTCGGTCCGCTCGACAACAGCGGCCCGGCCTACCGGGAGATCGCCGACCGCATGCGCCTGCTCGTCGTGGACGGTCGGGTCACCGACGGGAGCCGGCTGCCGTCGGAGCGGGAGCTCGCGACGGCGCTCGGGGTGAGCCGGACCACCACGACCCGCGTGTACGCCGAGCTCCGCGACTCCGGCGTCGTGCGCTCCCGGCAGGGATCGGGCAGCGTCGTACGGGTGCCGCTCGCGGACTCGAGCGCCAGCAGCCTGATCATCACGCCGGACGACGCGGGCACGATCGCGCTGACCTACTCCGCGCCGGTGGGACCGCCGGGCCTCGCGCGGGCGTTCGAGTCCGCCGCGGCCAAGCTGCCGGGGCTGCTGGCCACGACGGGCTACCTGCCGGACGGGCTGCCCGCGCTGCGCGGGATCCTGGCCCAGCGCTACACCGAGCAGGGCCTGCCGACCGAGCCCGGCCAGATCGTCGTGACGAGCGGTGCGATGGGGGCCATCTCGCTGCTGGCACGGGCACTGGTCGACCCGGGGCAGCGCGTCGTCGTCGAAGGCTCGAGCTATCCGCACGCTCACGAGTCCTTCGCCTCCGCCGGGGCCCGCCTGTCCGCGCTGCCGGTGGACCGCTCCCCCTGGGACCCCGAGGCACTGGTCGAGACGCTGGCCGGGGCGCCGCACCGCGCGGCGTACCTGATCCCGGACTTCCACAACCCGACCGCGGCCGTCATGTCCCACGACGAGCGGGTCGCGTGGGCCCGCGAGCTGCGCCGGCACGACGTCATCCCGCTGGTCGACGAGTCGCTGCGCGAGATCAACCTCGACGGCGTGGAGCTGCCACCCGTCTTCGCGACGTACGACCCGCGGGCGATCCTGATGGGCTCGTCCTCGAAGGCGTACTGGGGCGGCCTGCGTGTCGGCTGGATCCGGGCACCGCACGACCTCGTCATGCCACTGGTGCAGGCGCGGATGATGGACGACCTCGGCACGTCGGCGTTCGACCAGCTGGTCCTGTGCGAGCTGCTGACCGAAGGCGGCCAGACCGCGGCGGCCGGACGAGCGCGGCTGCGGGCGGCGCGGGACCACCTCCTCGCCGAGATGGCCCGCGAGCTGCCGGACGTCGAGGCGCCCTGCCCCGCCGGTGGCCTCAGCCTGTGGGTCACGCTCCCCGAGCGGATGTCGTCGCGGCTCACCGCGGCGGCCGCGCGGCATGGGCTGCTGCTGACGCCCGGGCCCCGCTTCTTCACCCGGGCCGGCGCGGTCGGCGAGCGGCACCTGCGCCTCCCCTACACGCAACCGCACGAGACGCTCACCGAAGCCGTCGCACGGCTCCGACTGGCGTACGACGAGGTGCTCGGGACCGGCAGCCCGGCGACGCCCTCACGCCCCCGCCGGACCCTCGAGATGATCGCCTGACCCCCTCCCGCTGACGCGTGGGTTAGCCCCGCTGACGCGTGGGTTCCGCCCGCTGACGCGCGGGTGAGAACCTGTGACGCGTGGGTTGGGACCTCTGACGCGTGGGTTACGTCCTCACAGGTCAGCGACCGGACCGCCTGATGTCGATGATCATCATCCCGGTGTCGCCCCGCTTCTTCGGAGGGCCGGACGGAGCTTTGCTGGGCCGGCCAATCGCGAGCTTGGATCAGCCGCAACCCACGCCTCACCCGGCGCAACCCACGCCTCACCCGGCGCAACCCACGCGTCGCCCAGCGTCGGCCAATAGCCCCAAATCCCGTACCTCGACGCCCGCGCCGTGACACCGTGGGACCGCGCGCGAACTCCCAGCCCCACCCGCGCGCCCAGGGGACCGCGGCGATGCCGCACGAACGAGAGTCACGCCATGCGCAGCACGTCCCGGTTCATGATCCTGTCCGCCCTGATCTGCAGCCTGATGGGTCTGTACGCCGTGCCGGCCGAGGCGAAGGCGATCTCGCGGTCCATCAGCATCGCCGCGTCCACACCGGCGCCCGTGGCGGGCACGACGTTCACCCTCAGCGGCACGCTGACCAAGACGCCGAAGGGCGCCAGCGTCCAGGTCCAGCGCAAGAGCGGCTCGAAGTGGGTCAAGGCCTACACCGTCAAGACCACGACCTCATCCGGCACGTGGTCCCGCTCCATCACGATCTCGACCGTCGGGACGAGCTACTACCGCGCGTACGCCGCCAAGAAGGGCACGCGCAAGGCCGCCACCTCCAAGTCGCTGACGATCCGCACCGGCGGGACGATCACGACGGCGGCGCTGAAGGACGGCACGGTCAAGGTGTCGTACGCCCAGCAGCTCGCCCTGTCGCCCAAGACCACCGGGACGTGGACCGCGGCGGGCCTGCCGTCCGGCCTGGCGGTCAGCGCGGCCGGCGCCGTCACCGGCACGCCGACGACCGCGGGCACGGGGCAGGTCACCGCGACGTTCACCCCCAAGACCGGCGGCCGGGCCACCAGCCGGACCCTGCCGCTCACGATCGTCGCGCCTGCCCCGCCGGCCGGCCCGACCGTCACGACGACCGCCTTGCCCGACGGCACGACCGGCACGACGTACGACGGCCGGCTCGTCGGCAGCCAGACCGGCACGTGGTCCGTCATCAGCGGCTCCCTGCCGGCCGGCCTCACCCTGAGCCCCTCGGGTGCCATCACCGGCACGGCCACGACGCCCGGCGACACGACCTTCACGGTCCAGCTCACCACCGCGAACGGCCAGGCGACCCGAGCGCTGTCGATCCACGTCGACCTCGCACCGGTGACGCCGGCGGTCGGTCCGGACCTCATCGACGCTGGAGGTCTCCACACCTGCCGGGTCAAGCCCGACCACACCCTGTGGTGCTGGGGCAGCAACGCCAAGGGCCAGCTCGGCATCGGTCAGGTGAGCGTCCAGAAGCCGTACGAGGAGTCGCCGCAGCGGGTCGGCACGGGTGCGGACTGGAGCACGGTGTCCGCCAGCACCGGTGACGTCTTCGGGTTCACCTGCGCGACCAAGACGGACCTCAGTCTCTGGTGCTGGGGCAGTGACATGGACCGGCAGCTCGGCAACGGGGCCCCCACGGCCGACGTCGACCGGCCGGCGCAGATCGGGCTCGGCAAGCACTGGAGCTCGGTGGCGGCCGGGACCCAGCAGGCATGCGCCATCACGACGTCCGGCGAGCTCTGGTGCTGGGGCAGCATCGGGGCCGGCACTGCCGCCGGCGCCGTCCCGTCACGGGTCGGGTCGGCCTCGGACTGGACTGACGTCTCCACTGGTGGCAGTCACACCTGCGGTCTGCGCCAAGGTGGCAGCCTGTGGTGCTGGGGCTTCAACTACCGCGGTCAGCTCGGCCTCGGGGCCGGCGCGGCGACCTCGGTCGACACACCGACCCGGGTGGGCACCGCAGCATGGACCTCGGTCAGCGCAGGCAACGCGCAGACGTGCGGCATCACCGCGAACGCCGTCCGCTGCTGGGGGATCAACGACGGGCGTCTCGGGGTGGGTGCCACGGTTGCTGACGCACCCTCCCCGGTCACCGTCGTGTTCCCCGCCGGCGCACCCGCGGCGTGGACCGACGTGTCCACCGGCGGCAACGGCAACTTCGGTCACACCTGCGCGACCGGCACGGGCGGCACCGCCGGCGTCTACTGCTGGGGCCGCAACTCGTCCGGACAGCTCGGCGACGGGACACAGACCGATCGCACCAGCCCGGTGCCGGTCGCCGGCACCACCGGCACGTGGACGCCGCTCAGCGTCGGCGGCGATCATTCCTGCGTCGGCCGCGTGGGCCTGTCGCCCGCGTGCTGGGGCAGCAACAGTCAGGGCCAGCTCGGCCTCGGCAACCTGGTGTCCCGCAACCAGCCCCAGACCGTCAGCTGACCGCGTGCCCTAGGTTGGGGCCACCCCCGATCCAGGAGCAGCAATGGCGCGATTCCGCGAGATCGACTTCCGACCGACACCCATGGGCGACCTGGTCCTGCGTGAACGCTGGGACCCCACGGCGCAGCAGGACCTGCTCGAGATCAAGCTGGGCGACGAGTTCCTGATGTCGAGCCTGTTCACGGTCGCCGAGATCGCCCTGGGCCACCTCGCGACCGCGGAGTGCGAAGGCGCCGAGCTCGACGTCGTCGTCGGCGGCCTCGGCCTGGGCTGCACCGCGCTCGCGGTCCTGGACGACCCGCGCGTGCGGAGCCTGGTCGTCGTGGACGCGCTGCCCGAGGTCATCGAGTGGCACCGCGAGCACCTGATCCCGGCCGGCGAGACCCTGACCGCGGACCCGCGCTGCCGGCTCGTCCACGGAGACTTCTTCGCGGGTCTCCGCGACGGTGGCGAGCTCGACCCGGAGTCCCCCGGACGCCTGTGGGCCGCCGTCGTCGTCGACATCGACCACACACCCAGCCACCACCTCGATCCCAGCCACGCCGACCTCTACGACGCGGCCGGCCTGGCCCGGGTCGCCGCCCGGCTGCATCCCGGCGGGGTGTTCGCGCTGTGGTCCGACGACCCGCCGGACGAGGCGTTCGTGCAGGTCCTCCGCGGCACGTTCACCGACGTCAGGGCCGATGTCGTCCCGTTCGACAACCCGCTGACCGGCGGAGTGTCGGCCAACACGGTGTACGTCGCACGCGCCTGAGCCGCGACCGCGCGCATCCGTCCGAGCCGCGTGCGGGAGGGTGGACCTGTTGATGACCCTGACCAGGAGACGCACGTGACGATCCGACCCGAGCTGCTGGACCTGTTGGCCCGCCGCGCACTGACCGAGGACTCCGCCCGTCCCGAGGCCGTGGCCCGGATGCGTGAGCGCGGTGGCCGCAGCGCGCGGGAGCACGTCGCCGAGCTGGTCGATCCGGGCAGCTTCGTGGAGTACGGCCGCTACGTCACGGCCGCTCAGGAGGGTCGCCGCAGCCTCGACGACCTGCTGGACCGCACCGTGGCGGACGGGATCGTCGGCGGCATCGCGACGATCGACGGGCACGCGTGCGCCATCATGTCGTATGACTACCTCGTCATGGCCGGGACGCAGGGCATGCGCGGCCACCGCAAGACCGACCGCCTGATCGAGGTCGTCGACCAGCTCGCCCTGCCGACGGTGTTCTTCGCCGCGGGCGGAGGCGGCCGGCCCGGCGACACCGACATCCCGCTGGTCTCGGCGCTCGACGTGACGACGTTCGCGGCGTGGGCGAGGTTGTCCGGCCGGGTGCCCCGGATCGCGGTGGTCGACGACAACTGCTTCGCCGGCAACGCCGTCATCGCCGGCTGCTCGGACCTCATCGTCGCCACGCCGCGGTCCTCCCTCGGGATGGGTGGCCCGGCGATGATCGCCGGCGGCGGGCTCGGCGACGTCGAGGCCGCGGACGTCGGCCCGGCGGACGTCATGACCGCCAACGGCGTCATCGACGTGCTGGTCGACGACGAGGACGCCGTGGCGACCGCGCGTCACCTCCTGGGCTACTTCCTCGGACCGGTCAGCAGCTGGGACTCCCACGACCAGGCCCCGTTGCGCGAGGCCGTGCCGGAGGGCGAGCGCACGGCGTACGACGTCGTGCCGGTCGTCGAGACGCTGTGCGACGTCGACAGCGTCACGGTGCTGCGACCGACGTTCGCGCCCGAGCTCGTGACGGCCCTGGGTCGACTCGAGGGTCGCACGATCGGGCTCGTCGGCAACGACACCCGGCACATGGCCGGCGCGATCACGGCCGAGGCGGGCGACAAGGCGGCGCGATTCCTCCAGCTGTGTGACGCGCACGGCTTCCCGGTCGTGTCCCTCGTCGACACCCCCGGCATGATGGTCGGCCCCGACGCCGAGCGGTCGGGGCTGGTCCGGCACACCTCGCGCCTCCTGGTGGCCGCCGCGCGGATGCAGGTCCCGTTGATCGGTGTCGTCCTGCGACGCGCGTACGGCCTGGGAGCCCAGGCGATGCTTGGCGGCAGCACCCACGAGCCCCTCATGACGATCGCCTGGCCAGGCGCCCACCTCGGCGCGATGGGGCTGGAGGGCGCCGTCCGGCTCGCGATGCGCAAGGAGCTCGACGCGATCGAGGACGAGGAGGAGCGCGAGCGACAGGTGCGGGAGCTCACGGCGCACGCCCAGGCGGGCGCCGCGGCGCTCAACGTCGCCCGGCACTTCGAGATCGACGACGTCGTCGACCCGGCGGAGACCCGCGCCCTGCTGGCGCAGCTCGTCTCGGCCGCGGCCCGCGACGGGCGCCTCACGGGAAGCGGTGCGGCCGTCGACACGTGGTGACCTCTCGGCTTTCGTCGATCCCCGAAGCGCCCCATCGTGACACCACTACCGTCAGCATCATGACGACCTTTGACGCCGACGTGGTCGTGGTCGGCAGGGGATTCGGCGGCGCCGCGACCGCGTTGCGACTCACCGAGGCGGGCCACCGGGTCATCGTCCTCGAGCGCGCGCCAAGCTTCCTGCCGGTCGCCAACCAGGTCACT
>NZ_JAOPXQ010000235.1 GCF_025965075.1 Aeromicrobium sp. | reverse complement strand
GTCGACCACGATGTCGACCTTGCCGCTCTCGGCCACGGCGTCCTTGAAGCCCTCGGGCAGCACGAACTCGTCGGCACCGGCGGCCAGGGCGACGGCGCCCTTCTCGGGCGTCGAGGTCACGGCGACGACGCGCCCGGCGCCGAACGCCTTGGCGACCTGGATCGCGGCGGTGCCGATGCCACCGGCGGCGCCCTGCACGAGCACCGACTCGCCCTCGACCAGCCCGCCGCGCTCGATCAGCGCGAAGTAGGCCGTGCCGTAGTTGAAGATCACCGAGGCGCCCTGCTCGTACGAGATCGCCTCGGGGAGCGGGAACGTCAGGTCGACCGACGCCACGACCTCCTCGGCGTACCCGCCGAGCAGGCACAGCGCCGCGACCCGGTCGCCGGCGGAGAAGCCGGAGTCCACCGGCGCGCTGACGACCTCGCCGGCCACCTCGGCGCCCGGGATGAAGGGCAGGTCCGGCTTGAGCTGGTACTCACCGCGGGACTGCAGCACCTCGGGGAACGCGACGCCGGCGGCGTGGACGCGGATCAGGACCTGGCCGTCGCCGGGCACGGGGCTGGGGAGGTCGAGGTGCTCCACTGCGGAGGGGCCGTCGAGGGACGTGATCTGGATCGCCTTCATGCGCGCGACACTACCGCAATGCTAAGCGCCCGCTTAGGGATCGTGCGGTGGTGCACCCGCCCGCGCCCATGGGCGGCACGAGACACTGGACCCATGCGCCTCATCGATCTGCTCCCGAAGGGCGTGACCTCCGACGAGGACGCCGTCTACGAGGCGATCGCCGAGTGGGTCGAGTCTCGTGGGCTGACGATGTACCCCGCGCAGGACGAGGCGATCCTCGAGTGCGTCGCGGGATCCAACGTCGTCCTGGCGACGCCGACCGGCTCGGGCAAGAGCCTCGTCGCCACGGGGGCGATGGCCGCGGCGCTGGCGCGCGGCGAGTGCAGCGTCTACACCGCGCCGATCAAGGCGCTGGTCAGCGAGAAGTTCTTCGACCTGTGCGAGATCTTCGGCGCCGAGAACGTCGGGATGGTCACGGGTGACGCCGCGGTCAACGCCGACGCCCCGATCATCGCCGCGACCGCCGAGATCCTCGCCAACATGGCGCTGCGCGAGGGTGCCGACGCCGACATCGGGCTCGTCGTGATGGACGAGTTCCACTTCTATGCCGACCGCGACCGCGGCTGGGCGTGGCAGGTGCCGCTGATCGAGCTGCCGAAGGCGCAGTTCCTCCTGATGTCGGCGACCCTCGGCGACACGACGAGGCTCGAGGCGGATCTCAGCCGGCGTACCGGCCGCGACACCGCCGTCGTCGCCACGACCGAGCGGCCCGTCCCGCTGGTCAGCGAGTACGTCTCGACGCCCGTGCAGGAGACGCTCGAGCAGCTCATCGAGACGGGCCAGACCCCCGTGTACGTCGTGCACTTCACCCAGCTCTCGGCGCTGGAGCGGGCGCAGGCGCTGACCAGCATCAAGGTCGCGACCCGCGAGGAGCGCGACACCATCGCGGAGGCGCTGGGGGACTTCCGGTTCTCCTCGGCGTTCGGCAAGACCCTGTCCCGGCTGATCCGGATGGGCGTCGGCGTGCACCACGCGGGGATGTTGCCGCGCTATCGCCGGCTCGTCGAGACGCTGACCCAGCAGGGGCTGCTCAAGGTCGTCTGCGGCACCGACACCCTCGGCGTCGGCATCAACGTGCCGATCCGGACCGTGCTGTTCAGCGGGCTGTCGAAGTACGACGGGGTGCGCCAGCGCCAGCTGCAGGTCCGCGAGTTCCAGCAGATCGCCGGCCGGGCGGGACGGGCCGGCTACGACACGATCGGTCACGTCGTCGTCGAGGCGCCGGAGCACGAGATCGAGAACGCCCGGCTGGTCCGCAAGGCCGGCGACGACCCCAAGAAGCTCAAGCGGATCCAGCGCAAGAAGCCGCAGGAGGGCTTCGTGTCCTGGGGCCAGGGGACGTTCGAGAAGCTGTCGACCGGCACTCCCGAGCCGCTCGTCTCGCGGATGCGGGTCAGCCACGCGATGGTGCTCGACGTCATCTCGCGGCCCGGCGACGCCCGGGCCTCGCTGGAGCGGCTGCTGCGCGAGAGCGGGGAGACCGAGGAGTCGCAGGACCGGATGCTCGCCCAGGTCGACGAGATCATCGAGGCCCTGCTCGCCGGCGACGTCGTCGAGCGGCTCGAGCCGCCCGACGAGGAGGGTCGCACGCTGCAGCTGACGATCGACCTGCAGGCCAACTTCGCGCTCAACCAGCCGCTGTCCCCGTTCGCTGTCGCGGCGTTCGAGCTGCTCGACCGCGAGTCCCCGACGTACGCGCTCGACGTCGTCTCGGTCGTCGAGTCGACGCTCGACGACCCGCGCCCCATCGTCAACGCCCAGCGGCACCGGGCCCGCGGCGAGGCCATCAACGAGATGAAGATGGACGGGATCGAGTACGACGAGCGGATGGAGCTGCTCGAGGAGATCACCCACCCCAAGCCGCTCGAGGAGCTGCTGACCGCGGCCTACGAGACGTACCGGACGGGCCACCCGTGGGTCGCCGACCACGAGCTGCGACCCAAGTCGGTCGTCCGCGAGATGTGGGAGCGGGCCATGACGTTCAGCGAGCTGATCGGCGACTATCAGCTCGCCCGGTCCGAGGGGCTCGTGCTGCGCTATCTCTCCGACGTCTACAAGACCCTCGGCCGCACCGTGCCGGTCTCGGCGCGCAACGAGGAGCTCGAGGACCTGACCGAGTGGCTCGGCGAGCTCGTGCGACAGACCGACTCGTCGCTGCTCGACGAGTGGGAGGAGCTGATCAACCCGACCACCGATCCGCTCGACGTACGCCCCAAGGCGCTCGGCACCGAGACGCCCCGCCCGGTCACGGGCAACACCCGCGCGTTCCGCGTGCTGGTCCGCAACGCGCTGTTCCGCAGGGTCGAGCTCGCGGCGTTCGGTCGGTGGAGCGAGCTCGACGCGCTGGACGCCGAGGACGGCTGGGACGAGAACGCCTGGATGGAGGCGATGGCGGCCTATCGCGAGGAGTACCCGGCGGTCACCGGATTCGCGACGAACATCGGCACCGGGCCCGGCTCCCGCGGACCGGAGCTGTTCATGGTCGAGGAGGGTCCGACGACGTGGACCGTCCGCCAGACCTTCGACGATCCCGAAGGGGACCGCGACTGGGGCATCAGCGCCTCGGTGGACCTCGCCGCCTCGGACGAGATCGGCGAGGCCGCGGTGACGATCCTGGACGTCGGCCCCCGCTAGCTCAGCGGCGTGCGCCAAAGGTCAGCGAGCGGTCAGCCTCAGCGGCGCCTTGTCGGCCGGGACGTTCGTGATGTTGCGGAGCTTGTTGGGCGCCACCGCGTCGGCGGTCACCGAGAAGCGCTGCAGCACCTCGCGCAGCACCACGGTGCCCTCCATCAACGAGAACGCCGCCCCGATGCAGCGCCGCACGCCGCCGCCGAACGGGATCCACGTGTTGGGAGCGATCTTCGAGGCCAGGAACCGGTCCGGGTCGTACGTGTGAGCGTCCGCGAAGCTCGCCTCACGACTGTGCGACAGGATGATCGACGGCGTGACCGTGGTGCCGCGGGGGAGCAGCCGCCCACCGACGACCTGGTCGCTCTGCAGGGTCCGGGCGACGAAGTCGATGATGGGGTGCAGCCGCATCCCCTCCTTGAGGCACGCCTCGAGGAAGGCGTCGTCGCCGGAGTCCGCCGCCGACACGGCCCGGGCCAGCAGCGCGGGGTTGCGGCCCAGCTCGTGCAGGGTCCAGGACAGCGCCGATGCCGTCGTCTCATGGCCGGCGAGCAACAGGGTCACGAGCTGGTCGCGCATCTCGGCGTCGGTCAGCGGCTTCTCGTCGGGATCGGAGTCACCGACCCGCAGCAGCCGGGACAGGACGTCGTCGCGACCCTCCAGGTCGTGGGCCGCCCGACGCTCGCGGATCTCGGCGTACAGCAGCTCGTCGACCTCCTGCTGGTTCTTGAAGTAGCCGCGCCACGGCGGCAACGCGAAGAGCCTCGGGTACGACCAGGCGAGCAGCATCTTGGCGTCGATGTTGACCATCCGGTTGACCTTGGGCCGCAGCACCGCGAGCCGCGACTCGTCGGTCACGCCGAAGACGACCTGGAGGATCACGTCGAGCGCGATGGCGTTCATCCGGTCGAGCGTCTGCAGCGTGTCACCGTCGCGCCACGAGTCGACCTCGACCTTGGCGATCGCCTCGACCAGCGGCTGGTAGGCCCGCATGGACGGCCCGGTGAACGCCGGCATCAGGAGCTTGCGGGCCCGCTGGTGCTCGGCGTCGTCGGTCAGCAGCACCGAGTGCTCGCCCATGACGGGCTTGAGGATCTCGTTGCCCTTGCCGGCATGGAACTGCGACGGGTCGGCGGCGAAGATCTCCTTGACGTCGGCCGGATCGCTGAACACGACGAGCGTCCGCGGCCCCGGCAGGATCCGGACCGAGAACGTGTCCCCGAGCTCCGCGTGGAGACGCGGGACGAGGGTGTCCCGGTTGCGCATGAAGCGCCACGTCATCACCGCCGGGTGGGTCCTGGGGCCGGCCGGGATGTCGTAGGCACCGGTCATCAGCTCGCCTGCTCCCACGCGAAGTCCGGCACGTTGACCTTCCGCGTCTCCCACCAGTACTGGAACGTGAACTTGGGCCAGATCGTGCGGTTCTTGCCGTGGCTGTCGAGATACCAGCTCGTGCAGCCGCCCTGCGTCCAGATGCCCTTCTCGACGAGCCGCTGGATCTCCTCGTTGAAGGCCGTCTGCGCCTGCTTGGTCGGCTCGGCCGCCACGGCGCCACGATCGCGCATCTCGTCGAGCAGCCGGATGATGAACTTGGTCTGCTGCTCGATCATGAACACGACCGAGTTGTGGCCCAGCGCCGTGTTGGGGCCGAGCATGAATGCGAGGTTGGGGAACCCGTTGATCATCATCCCCATGTACGTCTCGACGCCGCCCTCGCGGAACTGCGTCGCCAGGTCGACCCCGTTGCGGCCCTTGATGTCGAGGTAGTCGAACGCGTCGATGACGTGGAAGCCCGTGCCGTAGATGATGACGTCGGCCTCGTGCTTGACGCCGTTGCCGTCGATCACGCCGTCGGGGAGGATCTCCTGCACGCCGTCGGTGCTGAGCGTGACGTTGTCGCGCAGGAACGTCGGGTAGTACGTGTTGGACTGCAGCACCCGCTTGCAGCCGAGCCGGTAGTCCGGCGTCAGCTGGGCGCGCAGCTCCGGGTCGGGGATCGTCCGCTCGAGGTACTTCGAGACGATCTTCTCGGCGAACGGCAGCACGTTGAGGTGGCCGTTGAACGCGATCGCGCGCGCCTCGAGCCCCCAGTAGAGCGCGTTGCGGTAGGCCCGCTGGGCCCCGGGGACCGTCGCGAAGACCTTCTTGCGCCACTCGGCGGTCGGCTTGTCCTTCTTGGGCAGCACCCACGGGGGCGTGCGCTGGAAGACCGTGAGCTGCGCGACCTCCTGGGCGATGATCGGGATGAACTGGATCGCGCTGGCGCCCGTCCCGATCACGACGACCTTCTTGTCCTTGAGGTCGACCGTGTGGTCCCACTCCGCGGAGTGGAAGCGGGGGCCCTCGAACGAGTCGGCGCCCGCGATCTCGGGGACGTT
>NZ_JAOPXQ010000032.1 GCF_025965075.1 Aeromicrobium sp. | reverse complement strand
GCCGACTGGGTGCCTTGCAGGCTGACGATGCGACCGAGCCCGTAGGTGTCGTGCGAGACGCGTGCACCGACTTCGTACACCTCGTCAATGACCTCCGGACCGGCCTGGAAGGGACTGGATGCGTGGTAGCGGCGTCGCCGCGGTGAGGTTGCCATCGTCCACCCATTCTCGCACCTCTGGGGACGCGTGACCACCGAACCCCTCAGGACGGTCGGTTCCAGAGGTCCGTCCAGACGATCCCGAGGTCCCCGACAAGCACCCTCAGGAGCGGCAGCGAGAGCCCTACGACGTTGTGGTGATCCCCCTCGATCCCGCTGATGAACGCCCCGCCGAGCCCGTCGATCGTGAACGCCCCGGCCACGTGGAGCGGCTCGCCGGTCGCGACATACGCATCGATCTCGGCATCCGAGACGGCGGCGAAGTGGACGACGGTCGACGCGGTCTCGATGAACTCGCGGTCGCCGCGTCGCACGCAGTGCCCCGTGTGCAGGACACCGCTGCGGCCGCGCATGCGCCGCCACCGCCCGGCTGCCTCGGCGGGCCCGCCGGGCTTGCCGAAGATCTCGCCCTCGAAGGCCAGCACCGAGTCGCACCCGATGACCAGGGCATCGGCGTCGACCTGCGCGGCGACGGCGCGGCACTTGAGCTGGGCGAGCGCCGCGGCGAGGTTGCCGGCGTCGGTCGTGGTGATCTGGTCCTCGTCGACCCCGGACACGATGACCTCGGGCTCGATCCCGGCCGAGCGCAGCGTCATGAGGCGGGCGGGGGACTGGGAGGCCAGGACGACCCTCATCGCAGTGCCCCTTCGTCGTAGCGCTGGCGCACGACCTCGAGCCGGTCGTCCCGCAGGAGGTCGTCGATCAGGGCCTCGCTGCCGGCGACGCCTGTCCAGTGCTGATCGATGTTGGTCGTCACGAACCAGGCGTGATCGGCCGGCCACATCAGGTTGGGGCTGTTGATGTCGCGGGGCGCGCCGGAGCGGTACGTCGCGGCGCCCCACTGCCCCGCATCGCGGATCGAGCCGGCGAACAGGAAGTGGTCCAGGTCATGGAGCCGCAGCAGCGGGCCGGCCATGACACCGGCCGGAAAGGCGGGCGGCTCGGGGGGCGGGGGCTTCTCCCTGCCGAAGATCCGGCCCGGCCAGACCGGCGGCCCGCTGAACCTGCTGAGAAATCCGACTGCGTCCCCACCGTGGATCTGGCCGTAGCCCTCCCACAACCCGAAGAAGCAGTCGTCCGGCGACGTGGTGTGACGGGCCAGGTGCTCGCACAGGGCGGCCAGGAGGGTGTCGGACAGGTGCCCCTCGTCGCGGGTCCCGCCGATGTCCTCGTGGAGCACCCGGACGTACGACGCGAAGCCCGACGGTCCCAGCTGCGCGAGCAGCTGCGGCGACGCGTCGTCCCGCAGCAGCCACTCCGCGGGGCTCAGGTCGGCGAGGGGCCGCAGGGTCATCGGATCTCCCGGCGCCCAGGCGCCCCGCCCCAGGATGTTGCCGGACACGTCCTTTTCCAGGTGCTGAAGAAGTACCCAAGTGGCAACACGGTGGGGGCGGGGAGCATCGGTCAGCGGCCGAAGGTCGAGCGCCGCCACTGGTCGGGGCCGAACACGTGCGTCTGACGGACCTGGCGGGCGGGGTGGCCCCACTCGGACCGGAGGACGGGTGCTGCGGCTGCTGCCGCGTTGGCCGCCGCCGCGTTGCGGGCGGCGACGACCGCGACGAGGGCCGCGAGCTCCTCGGCCGTCAGGTCTCCCTTGACGACCCGCAGGACCGGCTTGTGCGCGACCGGCTCCGCGACCTCGTCCACGGACGTCTCGACGTCGCTCACAGCGGGATGTTCCCGTGCTTCTTGGGCGGCAGCGTCTCGCGCTTGGTCTTGAGCAGCCGCAGCGCCTTGACGACCTCGGCCCGGGTCTGGCTGGGCTCGATGACGGCGTCGACGTAGCCACGCTCGGCCGCGAGGTACGGGTTGCAGAGCGTGTCCTCGTACTCGGTCATGAGCTGGGCGCGCAGCGCCTCCGGGTCGTCGGAGGCGGCGAGCTCCTTGCGGTAGAGGATGCCGACCGCGCCGGACGCGCCGACCACGGCGATCTGCGCCGTCGGCCACGCGATGTTGACGTCGGCGCCGAGGTGCTTGGAGCCCATGACGTCGTACGCCCCGCCGTACGCCTTGCGGGTGATGATCGTGATGAGCGGGACGGTCGCCTCGGCGTACGCGTAGATCAGCTTGGCGCCGCGGCGGATGATGCCGTTCCACTCCTGGTCGGTGCCGGGCAGGAAGCCGGGCACGTCGACGAACGTCAGGACCGGGATGTTGAACGCGTCGCAGGTGCGGACGAAGCGCGCCGCCTTCTCCGAGGCGTCGATGTCCAGGCAGCCGGCGAGCTGCATCGGCTGGTTGGCCACGATGCCGACGCTGCGGCCCTCGACCCGGCCGTAGCCGATCAGCAGGTTGGGCGCGAACAGTGGCATGACCTCGAGGAAGTCACCGTCGTCGACGATCGACTCGATCACGGTGTGCATGTCGTACGGCTGGTTGGCCGAGTCCGGGATCAGGGTGTCGAG
>NZ_JAOPXQ010000026.1 GCF_025965075.1 Aeromicrobium sp. | reverse complement strand
CGGAGAACGCCGTCAGGCCGGCGCCCGCGGTCCACGCCGGGACGACCGGCGCGAGCAGGGCGGCACCGACCGCGATCTCGCCGACTGCCAGCGCCTTGAGGAACAGCGGCGGGTCGACCTTCTTCAGCACGGGGTACGTCCCGGCCGCCATCCCGTGCACACCGGCGGCGGTGGCGGCGTCGCCGGACCACTTCGACAGACCGGAGTTGAGGATGAACGACCCGGCAGCGAGACGGAGCGGGACGTGGGACAGGCGGATCGACATGGTGCCTCCGGAAGGTTGGTTTTCGGGCTCGACCTCCCACCGTACGGGGGCCACGAAGGCCCGGATCGCTAGCCTGCTGTCATGCGCTTCAGCCAGGTCGACGTCTTCACCGACGAGCTCACGCTCGGCAACCCCGTCGCGGTCGTGCACGACGCGGACGGGCTGACCGACGAGCAGATGGCGGCGTTCGCCCGCTGGACCAACCTGTCGGAGACGACATTCCTGTTGGCGCCGACCGATCCGGTGGCGGACTACCGGCTGCAGATCTTCACGACGTACGCCGAGCTCCCGTTCGCGGGACACCCGACGCTCGGCTCGGCGCGGGCGTGGCTCGCCGCCGGCGGCAGCCCGCAGCACCCCGGCGTCCTGCGGCAGGAGTGCGGGGCCGGGATCGTGCGGGTGCGCGAGGACGCCGGCCGGCTGTCGTTCGCGGCTCCCCCGCAGGTGCGCAGCGGCCCGGTCGACGAGGCGGACCTCGCCGAGGTGCGCGGCGTCCTCGGCGTGTCCCCGTCCGACGTCGTCGACGCGCAGTGGGTCGACAACGGCCCCGGCTGGGTCGCGCTGCTGCTGACCGACGCGGACACCGTCCTGGCGATCGAGCCTGGGACGTTCGACAGGCTCACCAAGGTCGGCGTCGTCGGCCCGCACGTCGCGGGGGCCGACGCGGACCTCGAGGTGCGGGCGTTCTTCCCGCCCGGCGAGGACCCCGTGACCGGCAGTCTCAACGCGGGGATCGCGCAGTGGCTGATCGGCACGGGCCGGGCCCCCGACTCCTACGTCGCGGCGCAGGGCACCCGTCTCGGCCGCCGCGGCCGGGTGCACGTCGACCGCGTCGAGGACGACATCTGGATCGGCGGCGACACCGTGCTGGGCGTCGTCGGGACCGTCGCCCTGTGACGGCGAACCTGCTGCTCCGCGACGTGCACGTCGTCGGGGTCACGACCCCGTCGGTCGAGGGGACGGTCGACGTCCTGGTCGAGGCGGGCACCGTCACGGCCGTCGACCGGGGCCTCAGCGCCCCGCGGGGCACGCCCGAGGTCGCCGCGGACGGTCGCTGGCTGATCCCCGGCCTGTGGGACCAGCACGTGCACCTCGGCGAGTGGGTGCGAGCGGCGCAGCGGGTCGACTTCTCGGCGACGACCACGCCCGAGGACGTGCTGCGGACCGTGGCCGACCGGATCGCGAGCCGCCCCGGCGAGACGTTGATCGGCTTCGGCCACCGGTCCGGGACGTGGGGTCGCGAGGTCACGGTCGCCGAGCTCGACGCCGTCGCGGGCGACGTCCCCGTGGTCCTGGTCAGTGGCGACGTCCACCACGGCTGGCTCGGGTCGGCGGCGCTACGGGCGCTCGGCGTCCCGGCGCGGGACACGGTGCTGCGCGAGGACGAGTGGTTCGCGGTCTACGCCCGGATCCACGAGCTGACCGGCGGGCGGGCGACGACCCCCGCGGCGTACCGGGCCGCCCTGGACGCCGCGGCGGCGCTCGGCGTCGTCGGGCTCGTCGACCTCGAGCTGGCGGACAACACCCACGACTGGCCCGAGCGCTGGGCGCTCGCGGCCAACGGCGTACGCATCCGGGCCGCGTCCTACGCCGACGCGCTCGACGACGTCATCGCCCGCGGGCTGCGGACCGGCGACCCGCTGCCGGGCTGTGCCGGGCTCGCGACGGCCGGCCCGCTCAAGATCATCTCCGACGGCTCGCTCAACACCCGGACCGCGTGGTGCTGCTCGCCGTACTCCGACGGCGACCGTCTCGACCACCCGTCGGGGCGGCCCAACCTGGCGGCCGACGAGCTGACCGACCTGATGCGGCGGGCCGCCGCCCACGGCCTGGCCGTCGCGACCCACGCGATCGGCGACGCCGCGGTGCACCGGGCCGTCGAGACGTACGAACGGACCGGCGCCCGCGGGTCGATCGAGCACGTCCAGCTCGCCGCGATCGAGGACCTGACGCGGATGGCCCGGCTCGGGCTGCGCGCCAGCGTCCAGCCGGCCCACCTGCTGGACGACCACGCGGTGATCGACGACCTGTGGCCGGGGCTCGGCGGGCGGTGCTTCTCGCTCCGCACGATGCTCGACAGCGGGGTCGACGTCGTGCTGGGCTCCGACGCACCGGTCTCGCCGCTCGACCCGTGGCTGTCGATGGCGGCGGCCGTCCGCGCCGGCACCGCGCTCGAGGGGTGGCACGTCGAGCAGGCGCTGACCCCGCGCGAGGCCCTCGCGGCGTCGGTCGACGGGCAGCCGACCGTCGGGCCCGGGTCCCGGGGCGACCTGGTGCTGCTGGACGCCGATCCGCTGCGGACCGACCTCCGGCGGGTCGGGGTGGCGGCGACCTACGTCGCGGGCGCCGAGGTCTTCTGGAGGAGCTGAGCCGAGTCCCACAGGACGTCGTCGCCGCTCAGGACCGTGGCCCGCTCCGCGACCAGGTCGATCCGCACCCGCAGCGCGCCGCGGTGCATCACGAGCTCCGAGTCGTCGTCGGCGACCTCGACCCGCAGGTCGACCAGGGACGGGTCGGTCAGGTCGGGGTGGCTGCGTCGCAGCGCGATCAGCTGGCGGTGGACCGCGAGCAGGGCCGCGTGGTCGGGCTGCTGCGGCTCGGACCAGTCGAGCGTCGAGCGCTCGAACGTCGCGGGGTCCATGGGATCGGGGACCTCGAGCTCGCCCCAGCCGTGGCGGCCGAACTCGCGCCGGCGTCCCGTGCGCACGGCCTCGGCGAGGTCGGGGTCCGGGAAGGACGCGAAGAACTGCCACGGCGTCGACGCGGCCCACTCCTCGCCCATGAACAGCATCGGCGTGTAGGGGCCCAGCAGGACGATCGCGGCCCCACAGGCCAGCAGCCCCGGCGACAGCGTCGCGGAGATCCGGTCACCGGTGGCGCGGTTGCCGATCTGGTCGTGGTTCTGCAGGTACGCCAGGAACGCCGTGCCGGGCAGCGCGGTCGTGTCGACGGGGCGCCCGTGCGTACGTCCGCGGAACGAGGACCACGTGCCGTCGTGGAAGAACGCGCCCCGCAGGGTCTTGGCCAGCGCGCCGGGGGCGGCGAAGTCGGCGTAGTAGCCCTCGGTCTCCCCCGTCAGGCGGACGTGCAGGGCGTGGTGCAGGTCGTCCGACCACTGGGCGTCCATCCCCAGGCCGTGCTCGGCGCGCGGGACGACGGTGCGGGGGTCGTTGAGGTCGGACTCGGCGATCAGCGTCAGCGGCCGGCCCAGCCGCTCGCCCATCCGGTGCGTCTCGGCGGACAGCTCCTCCAGGATCGGCAGGGCACGCTTGTCGGCCAGGGCGTGGACCGCGTCGAGCCGCAGGCCGTCGACGTGGAAGTGCTCGAACCACGCCAGTGCGTTGTCGAGGACGTAGCGGCGGACCTCGTCCGAGCCGGGACCGTCGAGGTTGAGGCCCGGGCCCCAGTCGTTCTGACCGGCGAAGTAGGGACCGAACCGGTCGAGGTAGGCGCCCGACGGGCCGAGGTGGTTGTAGACGACGTCGAGCAGGACGCCGAGGCCGCGCGTGTGGCACGCGTCGACGAACCGCTTGAACCCGTCGGGCCCCCCGTACGGCTCGTGCACCGCGCCCCACAGCACGCCGTCGTAGCCCCAGCCGTGCGGGCCGTCGAACGAGTTGACCGGCAGGACCTCGACCAGGTCGATGCCCAGCTCGACGAGGTGGTCGAGCCGCTCGATCGCGGTGTCGAACGTACCGCCGGGCGTGAACGTCCCGATGTGCAGCTCGTAGACGACCGAGCCCGCGAGCCCGCGGCCCGGCCACGCGTCGTCGGTCCACGCGAAGAGGCCATGGTCGTACGCCCGGGAGGCGGCGTGCACGCCGTCCGGCTGCCACGCCGAGCGCGGGTCCGGCAGCGGGGTGTCGTCGTCGCCGAGCAGGAAGGCGTAGCCCGTGCCGTGGGGGGACGCCAGGTCGGCGGCCCACCAGCCGTCGTGGCGGCGGGTCATGTCGTGGACCTCGCCGGCGACCTCGACCCGGACTCGTTCGAGATCAGGAGCCCACACCGAGATCGTCATAGGTCGAGCCTAGTGGCGTGGGCGGGATCCGCAGCCGCGTCGACTCGCGCCCCGGCGTGCGTGCTGCACAGTGGTGGGGTGAGCGCCGCGACCGACACCACCCGGGCGCTGCTCCGTGCGTGCCATCCCGGGCCGGCGTTCGCCGTGACGGTGCTGACGGTCCTGCTCGCGATGTCCTGGGACACCTCGGCCGGGACGGCTCTCCTCGTGGGTGCCGCGGCCCTGAGCGGGCAGCTGTCGGTCGGCTGGTCCAACGACCTGGTCGACCGGCACCGGGACCGCGTCGTGGGGCGGCAGGACAAGCCCCTGGTGACCGGCGCCGTGCGGGTGTCGACCGTCCGCCGGGCCGTCGCCGTCGCCCTGGTCCTGACGGTGGTGACGTCCCTGGCGCTCGGGCCGGCACCGGGCTTCCTGCACCTGGGCCTCGTGGCGGCCGGGTGGGCGTACAACCTCGGCGTCAAGCGCTCGGTCCTGTCCTGGCTGCCCTACGCGGTGTGCTTCGGCTGCCTCCCGCTCGTCGTGTCGCTCGCCGTCCGTGGTGAGGGCGTTCCCGCCTGGATGCCCGTCGCCGGCGCCCTGCTCGGCACCGGCGCCCACCTCGTCAACGCCGTGCCCGACCTGGAGGACGATCGCGTGACCGGCGTGAACGGCCTCCCCCACCGACTCGGGGCCCGGTGGTCGCTCGACCTCGCCACGATCCTGCTGCTGGCCGGGTCGGCCGTCGTGGTCCTGGTCCCGGCCGGACCCGTGGGGGCGGCGGGCTTCGCGACGCTGACCCTGGTGGTGGTGCTCGTCCTGATCGGTCGGGTCGCTCCCGGCCGCGGCGCCTTCCACGCCACGATCGGCGTCGCCCTGGTCGACGTCATCGCCCTGCTGGCCCGCAGCTGACCCAGCACTCCCGCCCCGCTGGGAGTGACGTTTGGGCCCTCAGATCGGCCATTTCGCGGCCCAAACGTCACTCCCAGCGGACGGAGAGGTCAGTCCCGGACGAGCAGCGCGACCGGGTAGCGGCCCAGGAGCTCGGCGACCTGGACCGATCCCCCGTCGACGGAGCCGCCCAAGACGTCGCTCCACTGCCCCTCGGGCAGGTCGAGCGTCGTCTCGCCCCACCCGCCCCGGGCCGCGAGCCCGACCGGGAGCCGGGTCGCGACGGCTACGAGGTCGTCGCTGCGCTGGAACGCGATGAGGTGCTCGGCGGCCGGGCCGGACGCGGCCAGCGCCCGGTAGCCACGGAACAGCTCGGGCCGTTCGCGGCGGAGCGTCAGCACGCGGTGGACGACGAACATCTTGGCCGCGCCGGACACGTCGAGCTCGGGCACGAGGCCCTCGCCGAAGCGGTCGAGCAGCTCGCGGCGGATCCCGTAGTCGACCGGGCGCCGGTTGTCGGGGTCGACGAGCGAGAAGTCCCACAGCTCGGTGCCCTGGTAGACGTCGGGGACGCCGGGCCCGGCGAGCTGCAGCAGCTTCTGCGACAGCGAGTTGGTCCAGCCAGGCGGGGTGATGCGGGCGACGAACGCGTCGACGTCGTCGCCGACCGTCTCACGCACGCGCGCCGGCCAATCGCGGATCTGCTGCTCGAACGCCTCGTCGGGCTCGGTCCACGTCGTACGCAGCTTGGACTCCCGCGCGGCCTTGAGGAGATAGTCGGTCAGCCGCTCGTCGTCGATCGGGGCAGCGCCGACCAGCGTCTGCCAGGCCAGCAGGTCGATCGACGGCTCGTCGAGCCCCGCCCGCGCCGACCAGTCACGTATCAGCTCCGCGAAGTCGTCGGCCACCTCGGCGAGCACCAGCAGGCGCGCGCGGGTGTCCTCGGACCGCTTGGTGTCGTGGGTCGTCAGGGTCGTCATCGTCGCCGGGGCCGAGGCGTCCCGCGCCGCGGCGAGCCGGTGCAGCTCGTCGACGTCGATGCCGAAGCGGTCCGGGGAGCCTCCGACCTCGTTGAGCGGGGCGAACCGGGTGTGACGATAGAACGTCGTGTCCTCCGTGCCCTTGGCCACGACCATGCCGGACGTCTGCTGGATCCGCGTCGCGAGCTCGCCCGCCGGGTCGCCGGTCACCTGCTGGTCCAGCACCCGCAGCGCCGCACGGAGGTCGGGTCGGCGCGCGCCGGCCGTGGCGATCGCTCGCGCCCAGTGGTCGGCCCCCTCGGGGAGGTACGACCGGTAGACGTCGAACGCGATCATGGTCTCGGCGACGGCGGCCCGCGCCGCGCCCGGCTCGACCTCGTCGACCAGGGCCGCGATGCGGCGCACCTCGGCGACCAGGATCGTGTCGGTCACGAGCCGCCGGGCGGTCTCCTCGACCGCAGCCAGGTCGGTGTCCTGACCCAGCTCGGCCGCCAGGGCCGTCAGCGCCTTCTCCCCCGTCGGGTCGACCAGGACGCCGGCGATCTCCCCCAGCGCGTCGTAGCCCGTCGTGCCGTCGACCGGCCACGAGGCGGGGAGCGCCTCGCCGGGGTGCAGGATCTTCTCGACCAGCAGCCACGCGTCGGGGGCCGCGGCCCGCAGCCACTGCATGTACGTCGTGGGGTCCGCGAGCCCGTCGGGGTGGTCGACCCGCAGGCCCGTGACGTCCCCCGCGTCGACCCAGCGCAGCACCTC
Source organism: Aeromicrobium sp. (assembly GCF_025965075.1). GTDB lineage: Bacteria > Actinomycetota > Actinomycetes > Propionibacteriales > Nocardioidaceae > Aeromicrobium. Next base: position 10,452 of record NZ_JAOPXQ010000026.1, on the reverse strand, counting down.
GGCGTGCACCTCGTCGAAGACGTCGCGGTGCTCGACGGCCACCGCTGCGAGGGTCGTGATGTCGAAGAACCGGCGATAGCTCAGCTCGGCGTTGCCGCGGCGCCAGTCGACCAGCTCGTAGTGCTGGCGGGCGTGCACCTCGTCCGCGGTCCCGCCGCTCGTCCCGGGGGCGATCGGGAACCGGTGGTCGTAGTAGGTCAGCTCGTCACCGTCCACGGCCAGCGCCGAGACGTCGTCGGCCGAGCCGAGCACCGGGACCAGGATCCGCTCGCGCGACCAGTCGATGTCGAACCAGTGGGCGTACGCCGAGCTCGGTCCGTGGGTCAGCACGTCCCACCAGAACGGGTTGGCCGCCGGCACCTCGATCGACATGTGGTTGGGCACGATGTCGATCACGAGCCCCAGCCCGGCGTCGCGGATCGCCGCGGACAGCGCCACCCGGCCCTCCTCGCCACCCAGCGCGGGGCGGGCGGTCCGGGGGTCGGTGACGTCGTAGCCGTGGGTCGACCCGGGCGTCGCCTCGAGGACCGGCGAGACGTACGCCGCGCCGACGCCGAGCCGGTCGAGGTAGTCCACGACCGCCCGGGCGTCGTCGAAGCCGAACTCCGGCCGCAGCTGCAGCCGGTACGTCGACGCCGGAGCCGTCATGCGGTCACCCGCTGCAGCACGATCAGCGACCGCGCGGGCAGCGTGAAGCCGCCACCGGCGCGCAGGACGTCGCCGCGCGGCGTCGACTCGACCGTGCCGGCGCAGCTGTCGACCACGACGCCCCACCCGGAGCCGTACTCCTCCGCGGGCAGCGTCATCTCGATGTCCTCGTGGTGCGCGTTGAACGCCATGAGGAAGGAGTCATCGACGACCCGCTCGCCGCGGGCGTCCCGGTCGGCGATCGCGTCACCGTTGAGGAACACGACGATCGACTTGCCGAACGCGTCGTCCCAGTTCTGCTCCTTCATCTCCTCGCCCGCCGGCGTGAACCAGGCGATGTCACCCAGCTCGTCGCCCTTGCGGATCGGCTTGCCCTCGAAGAAGCGACGGCGGCGGAAGGCGGGGTGCCGGCGGCGGAAGTCGGTCAGCGCACCCACGAACTCCGTCAGGGCGTGATCGGACTCGGCGCGCTCCCAGTCGATCCACGCGACCTCGTTGTCCTGGCAGTACGCATTGTTGTTGCCGCCCTGCGTGCGACCCAGCTCGTCACCGTGCAGGATCATCGGGACGCCCTGCGACAGCAACAGGGTCGCGAGCAGGTTGCGGCGCTGGCAGTCCCGCAGCGCGAGGATCTCGGCATCGTCGGTCGGTCCCTCGACGCCGCAGTTCCACGACCGGTTGTCGTCGGCGCCGTCGCGGCCGTCCTCGCCGTTCGCGTCGTTGTGCTTGTCGTTGTACGAGACGAGGTCCGCCAGCGTGAAGCCGTCGTGCGCCGTGACGAAGTTGATCGAGGCGTACGGCCGGCGCCCGTTGTCCTGGTAGAGGTCGGACGAGCCGGTGATGCGCGAGGCGAACTCGCCCAGGGTCGACGACTCTCCGCGCCAGAAGTCGCGCACGATGTCTCGGTACTCGGCGTTCCACTCGGTCCACTGCGGGGGGAACCCGCCGACCTGGTAGCCACCGGGACCGACGTCCCACGGCTCCGCGATGAGCTTGACCTGGCTCACGACCGGGTCCTGCTGGACGAGCTCGAAGAAGGTCGCGAGCTTGTCGACGTCGTAGAACTCGCGCGCCAGTGTGGCCGCGAGGTCGAAGCGGAAGCCGTCGACGTGCATCTCGGTGACCCAGTAGCGCAGTGAGTCCATGATGAGCTGCAGCGCATGCGGGTTGCCCACGTTGAGCGAGTTGCCGGTCCCCGTGTAGTCCATGTAGAACTGCTCGTCGTCCTCGACGAGCCGGTAGTACGACTGGTTGTCGATGCCCTTCATCGACAGCGTCGGCCCGAGGTGGTTGCCCTCGGCGGTGTGGTTGTAGACCACGTCGAGGATGACCTCGATGCCCGCCTCGTGCAGCGCGCGCACCATGCCCTTGAACTCCTCGACCTGCGCGCCGGGCCGCGAGGTGTAGGCGTCGTGCGGCGCGAAGAAGCCGATCGTGTTGTAGCCCCAGTAGTTCGTCAGGTCCTTCTCGACCAGGTAGTGGTCGGTGACGAACTGGTGCACCGGCAGCAGCTCGATGGCCGTGACACCGAGGCCCTTGAGGTGATCGACCACGGAGGGGTGCGCGATCGCGGCGTACGTGCCGCGGATCTCCTCGGGGATGCCCGGGTGCGTCATGGTGAGGCCCTTGACGTGCGCCTCGTAGATCACGGACTCGTTGTACGGCGTGCGGGGCAGCCGGTCGTTTGCCCAGTCGAAGAACGGGTTGGTCACCAGCGAGAACGGCACGTGCCCGGCCGAGTCGAGGTCGTTGCGCTCGTCCGGGTCGTCGAACGAGTAGCCGAACAGTGAGTCGTCCCAGTCGACGCCGTGCGAGAACGCCTTGGCGTACGGGTCGATCAGGAGCTTGTTGGGGTTGCAGCGCAGCCCCTGCTCCGGCTCGTACGGACCGTGCACGCGATAGCCGTAGCGCTGCCCCGGACCGACGCCCGAGAGGTAGCCGTGGTGGACGAACCCGTCGACCTCGTCGAGCCGCAGCCTGGTCTCGGTGCCGTCCTCGTCGAACAAGCACAGCTCGACCTTCTCGGCGACCTCCGAGTAGAGGGCGAAGTTGGTGCCGACGCCGTCGTACGTGGCGCCCAATGGGTAGGCACTGCCGGGCCAGGGGCGCAAGGGAGCTCCTCGAGAGGGTGAAGGGGGACCCCTAGCCAATACCCCCGAAGCGCGTGCGGCAATCCGGTCCGGATGTGAGGTACGTCGCCGGCCTACGGCTGCGGCCGCTCCTCACGCAGCGGCGCGATCGCGGCGGCGACCGCAGGGTCGTCGAAGAAGTCCTCCAACGAGACCGGCAACGGGATCCGCCAGTTGGGGTACTCGTCGATCGTGCCGGGCAGGTTGGGCTGGCGCCGCTCGCCGACGACATCGCTGGGTGAGCTCAGCACGAGCCTGGACGCCGCGCGGGCGATGACGGCGTGCAGCGCGACAACGGGCTCGGCGTCCGCGATCCCCTCGGCCCGCACCAGGTCCATCAGCGCGGCCCGGTCCGCGGCCGCCGCCGCGTACGCCTCGTCGGTCGGTCCGTCCAGCAGGTCGAGCGAGGCGCGCAGGCGTACGTGCTCGGCCTCCAGCCAGCCGGTCGCGGTCGGCAGGTCGTGGGTCGTGACGCTCGCCATGGTCTCGGGCTCCCACTGCGCCGGCGGCACGAACGGCTGCCCCGGGGCGTCCCAGTCCCGCTCGAACCACAGCACCGCCGAGCTCAGCATCCCGCGCTCGTGCATCGTCTCGGTGACGACGTCCTCGACCGTGCCGAGGTCCTCGCCCACGATGATCGCGCCGGCGCGGTGGGCCTCGAGCGCCAGGACCGCGAGCATCGCCGCGGAGTCGTAGTGGACGTACGTCCCGCGGTGCGCGGGCTCTCCCGGCGGGATCCACCACAGCCGCCACAGGCCGGCGATGTGGTCGATCCGGATGCCGTCGGCGTGCCGCAGCACGCTGCGGACGACCTCACGGAACGGGGCGTAGCCGGTCCGGGCCAGCTCGGCTGGCTTCCACGGCGGCAGGCCCCAGTCCTGGCCGAGCTCGTTGAACGCGTCGGCGGGGCAGCCGACCCGGACGACGGGCGCGAAGACGTCCCGCTCCGACCACGTGTCGGGCCCGCCGGGGCTGACCCCGACCGGCAGGTCGTGCACGATCCCGACGCTCATCCCGCCTGCGCGCGCCGCGGCCCGCGCGGCGTCCAGCTGCTCGCGGCAGAGGTGCTGCAGCCACACGTGGAACGCGATGCGCTCGGCCAGGTCGACCCGGACCTGCGTCACGGCCGGTCCGTCCGGGTCGTGCAGAGCCTCGGGCCAGTCACGCCAGTCGCCGCCGTGCTGCTCGGCGAGGGCGCAGAACGTCCCGAACGTCGCGAGCTGCTCGTCCGGCGCGTACGCCCGCTCGGCCGCCGGCCGGTGTGGCCACAGCAGCTCGAGCGCGGCGTGCTTGGCGTCCCAGACCGCGTCGTAGTCGATCAGTGCGGTGTCGCGGTCCGGAGCCAGCGCCAGGACCGCGGCCTGCGTCGCGGTGTCGGCGGCGGTGAAGGCCGCGAGGTCGGTCAGTCGCAGGTAGAGCGGGTTGGCGAACCGGCGGCTCGCCGGCGAGTAGGGCGAGCGCTGGATCGGGTGGGTCGGGGCGACCGCCTCGACGGGGTTGACCAGCATGACCCCGGCGCCCTGCTCGCTGCCGGCGCGGCGGGCGAACTCGGCGAGGTCGCCGAAGTCGCCCATCCCCCACGACTGCGACGACCGCAGGGCGTACAGCTGCAGCATCCAGCCCCACGTCGGCGCGATGTCGGGCATCCGGGCGGGTGCCACGATCAGCGTGACGTCCTGCTCGTCGGTGACGACCCGGTGCCACCCCAGCGGCAGGTCGGCGGGCAGTGCGTCGGAGGCGTCGAGCGTCGTGCCGTCCTCGAGGACGACCCGGCCGGGCACCTCGAGCCGTCGACCGGATCCCTCCAGCACGACGATCGTCGGCGGCAGCGCGACCCGGTCCCGGTGGGCGCGGGCCAGCTCGAGCTCGCGGGCGATCGCCGCATCACTCGTGGCGTCGACGTCGAGCATGCCGAGGACCGCGACGACCAGCTCGGCCTCGACCAGCACCTCGGTGCGGTCCGAGCCCTCATAGCTCGTCGCCACCCCGTGCAGGGCGGCGAGATCGGCCAGCGCGTCAGGAACGGGTACGACCATGCGGTCCAGCATCGCGAGTCGTCGCGACCGGTGCGACACCGGCGGTGGCGTACGCCGCGCGGGGCCGGACCGCATCCTGCGGGTCGAAGGCGACGAACGCGCGCATCAGGGCAGCGCGCGCGAGCAGAAGGGGCTTCGTCATGTCGGGTCCTGTCGTCGGCCGGCACGGGCGCGCCGGGGAGAGCGAACCCGTCACTACCCCTTTGCGCCGCACCTGAATCACGATCCCGTGAAGGTCGCCTTGCCGGGCCCGTTCTCGACGAACGAGGTCATGCCCGCCGCCCGGTCGTCCGTCGCGAACAGGCCGGTGAACTCGCCCCGCTCGATGTCCAGGCCGGTCTGCAGGTCGACCTCGAGGCCGCGGTCGACGGCCCCCTTCGCGGCGCGCAGCGCGAGCGCGGGGCCGCCGACGAACTGCGACGCCCACTCGACGGCCTTGGCATAGACCTCGTCGGCGGGGTGGACCTGGTCGACCAGGCCGATCGCGAGCGCCTCCTGCGCGTCGACGAACCGGCCGGTGTAGATCAGGTCCTTGGCCTTGGCGGGCCCGACGAGCCGCGACAGCCGCTGCGTGCCGCCGGCGCCGGGGATGATGCCGAGCAGGATCTCAGGCTGGCCCAGCTTGGCGTTGTCGGCCGCAAAACGCAGGTCCGTCGCCAGGGCGACCTCACACCCGCCGCCGAGCGCGAAGCCCGTGATGGCCGAGACGGTCGGCTTGCCGATCGCGGCCAGGGCGCGGGTGAAGTCCTGCAGCAGGTGGGCGTGCTTGACCATCGTGGCGTACGGCATCGACGCCATCTCCTTGACGTCCGCTCCGGCCGCGAACACCCGCTCGCCGCCGTAGACGACGACCGCGGCGACGTCGTCGCGCGCGTCGGCCTCCCGCGAGACCTCGGCCAGCTCACGCTGGACCTGGGCGTCGAGCGCATTCATCTTGGGCCGGTCGAGTCGGATCGTCCCGACTCCGTCGCTGACCTCGAGTCGTACGAATTCGCCCACGGTGATGCCTCCTGCAGTCGTGTCGGCGCCACGGGGGTGCCCTCGCGATCGAGCATAGGGGCCCCGCGCACGGCGGCCGGGGCGGGTGCCCGGACGAGGAACAGCGGCGCCGCGAGCGCCAGCACGAGCCCGCCGACCACGATGGCCGCACCGGTCGATGCCGCCGTGGCGACCGCTCCCAGGACGACCAGACCGATCGATGCCCCCGGGTGCAGCACCATCGAGCCGAGCGACAGGACCGTGGCCCGCTGCTCGTTGCCGACCTGCTCGTGCAGCAACGTCTCGTGGATCGCGCCCGCGGCGGAGTGGACGGCGTACGTCGCGAAGAGGCCCGCGACCAGGCCGACGGGTCCGCCCGCGATCCCCATCGCGACCACCGTGGCCCCCTGGACGAGCCGGAGCGCGACCGAGACCGCGACCATGCTCCAGCGCCGCAGCAGCAGCGGCACCATCGCGGCCCCGAGCGCCGAGACACCCCACGCGGCGGCCGTGACGGGGCCCATCAGCGCGGCGGCGGCGTCGCGGTCACCCAGGAGCTCCGACAGCCGGATCGGCGTCAACGTCTCGAAGGCGATCATGCCGAAGCCCCAGAAGATCTCGACCGCGACGAGCGCCCGCAGCACCCGCGAGCCGAGGAGCAGCCGGGTGCCGTCGAGGATCGCGGCGGGCGTCGCGCGGATCGCGCCGACCAGCCCACCGATCCGGGCCGAGCGGTCCTCGTCCATCAGCACGACCGCGGCCCCGATCTGCACCACCGACAGCGCCGCCGCGACCCAGTAGGGGACGACGAGCGCCTGCCCGTCGCCCAGCGGCGCCCACGCCACGAGCGCCGCGGACAGCACCGCACCCGTCGCGATCGCGAGGCCGACGACGCTGGCGTAGCCCGACAGGCCGTTCGCCACGACGGCACTCCTGGTCTGCTCGGGCTCCCGGTCGTGCACCGCGTCGACGAACCACGCGTTGAGTGGACCACTGTCGAGGGCCCGGTAGGCCCCGGCCAGCGCCGTCGCGACCGCGAACACCGCCGGGGTCTGCGCGAGCGCGTAGACCCCGTACGACACGAACGCGACGACCGCGGACGCGATCCACACCGGACGGCGACCTATCGCGTCGGCGAAGCCACCCGTGGGCAGCTCGAGGACAAGGACCGTGATGCCCTGCACCGCGGCGACGGTGCCGTACTCGGCGACCGTGAGCCCGCGGTCGAGCGGCAGCAGGGCCGCGACCGGGACGATGAACCCGGTCGAGAGCCAGCGGATCCCGGCCAGCAGCCAGAACCGGGCCCTCAGGCTCATCGCGCCTGCGGGAGCGTCAGCACGTGCACCGCGATCTCCTCGGAGCCGCCGCGGTGCGCGTAGCGGGCCACGACCTGGTCGATCTCCGCGACCATCGCGTCGAGGTCGTCCGGGTCGAGCGCCACGACGTAGTCGCTGTGGCCGATGCCGCGCCGCGGCTCGGTCCACGCCGCCAGCCCCGCGGCCAGCCGCTCCTGCTGACGACGGCGCACGGTGTCGAGGTACTCCCGTCCCCCGTCGATCTCGACCAGCGCGAGCGGGAACTCGGTGACGTCGTGCAGCGCCCGCCAGCGTCGTTCGCGTCCTGACGGCTGCTCGGCATCGTCACCGACGAAGCCGAACCGCTCGAGTTGCCGCAGGTGGTACGACGTGGAGCCACTCGACTCCCCCAACGCCCGGCCGAGCTCGGACGCCGTGGCGGGACCGTCGGACCGGAGCCGGCCCAGCAGCGTCATCCGCAGCGGGTGGGACACGGCCTTGAGCGTCTCGAGGTCGTCGACGGTCCTGCGGGTGAGCGACATGGCTCGACCCTAAGACTGCAAAGAACAATTTGCAAAGACTTCTTTGCAGTGCTGCGGAGTGGTCAGGCGACCTTGCCGGAGAACACGGCGTAGGTGAAGAAGGCGACGCCCAGCACCATGCCGACGTGGCCCAGGATCGACAGGAACGGGCCCTGTGCCCAGCTGTCGTCCGTGGCGGGGGCAGCGTGACGCCCTCCCCCGGGCAGCCACCGGGCCAGGACCAGCAGCCCGATGATCGCCTCGGCCCACCAGACCAGGACCGCGAGGTAGCCCTTGGCGTCCGACGGCGAGGCGAGGTAGAACACTCCGGCGACGAGCATCAGGACGCCCACGATCGTGTGGGCGTTGACGAGCGTGTCGGAGACCTGGGCGTGCCCGGCCTGCTGGGCGTTGGCGTGCAGGCGCAGCCGTGTCAGCAGGACCACGACGGCCGCCAGCGCGACCAGCATCCAGAGGATGTTCTCGATCTCCACCGCTGCATCGTGGCACACCTCACAGGTCACCGGCACGCGACGAGCCCGGGGTCGGCGGCGGGTCTCACGCTTCTCGGGGCGTCCTCACAGGATCCACCCAGGATTCCCGACTTGTCTGGGGGACCAGCCAGACAGGGAGATCACCATGACCGAGCACCTCGCCGACCCGCGCCGCCCCCACTCCACCCGCCGGGTCGTCGTCGCCGGCATCGCCGCGTGCGCCATCGGGCTCACCGGCGCCGGCTGGGCGACGCATGCCGCCGCCACGCCCGCGACCAGCGCCACCACGACGGTGCGGCAGCCGGCCACCACGCAGCAGCCGACGTACGGCACGTTCGACGGTCCGCCCGCGACGACCGAGACGACCGAGAGCGCGGCGACCGACGCCACCAGCGCGCAGGAGGTCGGCCTGGTCTACATCAACACCACCCTCGACTACGGGACCGGCAAGGCGGCCGGCACAGGCATGGTCCTGACGGCCGACGGCGAGATCCTCACCAACCACCACGTCGTCGAGGGCGCGACCTCGATCTCGGTCGAGGTCGTCTCGACCGGGCGGACGTACGGCGCCGACGTCGTCGGCTACGACTCGACACACGACGTCGCGGTGCTCCAGCTCGAGGGCGCCTCGGGGCTGACCCCCGTCACGACCGACACCACCGAGCAGGTCGCCACCGGGAACAGCGTGACCGGAGTCGGCAACGCGAACGGCGACGGCGGCGCCGCCAGCGCGGCAGCGGGCACCGTCGTGGCGCTGGACCAGGCAATCACGGTCTCCAGCGAGACCGGCGGTGCCGCCAGCCGGCTCACGGGCCTGATCGAGGTCGACGCCGACATCATCGCGGGCGACTCCGGCGGCGCGCTCTACGACGACGATGGCGAGGTCGTCGGGATGAACACCGCGGCGTCCAGCGGGGCGGCGAACGTCACGGGCTACGCCGTCCCCATCGCCCAGGCGCTCTCGATCGCCGACGACATCGAGTCGGGGACGGTGAGCGACACCGTCGTGATCGGCAACCACGGCTACCTCGGGATCTCCCTGTCCTCCCAGGTCACCGGGGCCCTGGTGGCCGGCGTCGCGCAGGACTCCCCCGCCGCGGACGCCGGCATCGCGACCGGCAGCACCGTCACGGGCCTCAACGGCGCCTCCATCACGAGCGCGGACGCCCTCAGCGAGGCCGTCTCGCGGCTCCCGGTCGGCGACCGGGCCACGGTCGCCTGGACCGACAACGCCGGGCAGGCCCACACCGCGACGCTGACCCTCGGCGGGGGCCCGGTGGGGTGAGCCGCACACCTGCAGAGACGACCGACCGCGTCCCGACGGCCCGGCGGATAGCCTGAGGGCGTGACCCAGACCCTGCGTGACGAAGACCTCGCCCTGGAGCCGACGACAGGATCCGAGGAGTTCACCGGATTCGCGATCGTGCTGGACGGGGAGCAGGTCGGCACCGTGGCCCTGCGCACCGAGGAGCCGGGCACGGCCTCGATCCGCTGGAACTCCCGGCTCGAGCCGTTCGTCGTCGCCCGGGCGCTCCGGCTCGCGATCGAGCACGCGTTCGGCGACGAGGGCATCAGCCGGGTCGAGGTACGCCTGGGGGTCGAGAGCGTCCGCGACATCCGTGCCGCCTCGATCGGCGGGCTGCGCCGGGAGGGCATCATCCGCACCTCGGGCGACCAGCCCGACCAGGTGCTCATGGCCCGGCTCGCCGACGACCCGCCGGCCGTCAGCCGCGACGGCTTCATCGCGATCCTCAACGCGGGCCTGCCGACCAAGCGCGTCATCAGCCAGGGACTGCTGCGGGACGAGCAGGGGCGCGTGCTGCTGTGCGAGCTGACCTACAAGAAGGAGTGGGACCTCCCGGGCGGGGTCGTCGAGGTCGGCGAGGCGCCGTCGGTCGGGCTGGTGCGCGAGCTCCAGGAGGAGCTCGGCGTCACCGTGGAGGTGCAGGGGCTGCTCACGGTCAACTGGCTGCCCGCGTGGCGCGGGTGGGACGACGCCTGCATCTTCCTGTTCGACCTCGGCACCGTCGACTCGTCGATCACCGGCGGCATGACGCTGCAGCCGACCGAGATCAAGGCGATCCACTGGTGCGACCCCGAGACGGTGCGCGCGTACGGCGCCGCGGCCGCGGTCGAGCTGCTGGAGGCGGTGGACGCGGGCGCCCTCCCGACCTACCGCGAGGCGCCGAAGGCCGCCGAGTAGCCGCTACTCCTGCGTCGCGCCGCTGTCGGCGCTGACCACGCCGCCGTACTGGCCGAGGGCCCGCGGCTTGCCGTTGCCGCCGGGGATGTAGAGCAGGACCTGGTGGTAGTAGCGCAGCTTGCCAGAGCCGGAGATGCCCGACGAGAGG
>NZ_JAOPXQ010000232.1 GCF_025965075.1 Aeromicrobium sp. | reverse complement strand
GTCACGGACGGCATCACGATCTTCGACGTGCAGGATCCCCGGTTCCTGGCGCCGGGCAACATGCCCAAGCGCATCTTCGACTGGTGCCGCGAGCGCGGCGAGCGGATGCCGGTCGGCAAGCCCGCCGTGCTGCGCAGCATCGTCGAGAGTCTCGCCCAGGCGTTCGCCGAGGCCCTCGACACGGCGTCCCGCCTGTCGGGTCAGTCCATCGGGATCGTCCACGTGGTCGGCGGGGGATCGCTCAACCGGCTGTTGTGCCAGGCCACGGCCGACCGTTCGGGTCGCCCCGTGCTGGCCGGCCCCGTCGAGGCGACGGCCCTCGGCAACGTGCTGGTGCAGGCCCGCGCCCTCGACGCCATCGGCGGCAACCTCGCCGAGCTCCGGGCCCTCATCGCGTCGACCCAGGACCTCGTCCGCTTCGACCCCCGCGCCTGACGTCCCCAACCCCGGGTCTTGGGTCAGCCGAGGTGGCGGGCGCGGGGGATCAGGCGCTCCAGCTGGGTCACGTGGGCGGGCTCGAGCTCGGCGATCGAGGAGGCACCGAGGAGCTTCATGGTGCGGACGATCTCGTCCTCGAGAATCGCGAGGGCCCGGTCGACCCCGGCGCGGCCGCCGGCCATGAGGCCGTAGAGGTAGGCGCGCCCGATCATGGAGAAGTTCGCCCCCAGAGCTGCCGCGGCCACGATGTCCGCGCCCGACATGATCCCGGTGTCGACCCCGATCTCGATGTCGGAGCCCACCTCGCGGACGACCTGGGGGAGCAGGTGGAAGGGGATCGGCGCCCGATCGAGCTGGCGACCGCCGTGGTTCGACAAGATGATGCCGTCCACGCCGAGGGTCGCCAGCTGCTTGGCGTCCTCGACGTTCTGGACCCCCTTGATCACGATCTTGCCGGGCCAGATCTCGCGGATCACGTCGAGGTCGGCGTACGAGATCGTGGGGTCCATCGCGGAGTCGAGCAGCTCTCCGACGGTGCCCCCGGTCGAGCTCAACGACGCGAACTCGAGCTTGGGCGTCGTGATGAAGTCGAACCACCACCACGGGCGGACGATCGCGTTGGCGACGGTGCGCAGCGTGATCTGCGGCGGGATCGAGAAGCCGTTGCGCTTGTCCCGCAGCCGCGCGCCGGCCACCGGGGTGTCGACCGTGAACTGGAGCGTGTCGAACCCGGCGGCCGCCGCGCGGCGTGCGAGCTCGTACGAGATCTCCCGGTCGCGCATGACGTAGAGCTGGAACCAGTTGCGACCGTCGGGATTGGCGGCCTTGACCCCCTCGATCGAGGTCGTGCCGAGCGTGGAGAGCGTGAACGGGATGCCGGCCGCGCCCGCCGCCCCGGCGCCGGCGATCTCGCCCTCGGTCTGCATCAGGCGGGTGAACCCGGTCGGCGCGATCGCGAACGGCAGGCGGGAGGGGCCCCCGAGGATCGTCGTGGAGGTGTCGACGTCCTGCGCGGGGCGGAGCACGCGAGGGCTGAACTCGACGTCCTCGAAGGCCTGGCGGGCCCGCGCCAGGGACAGCTCGCCCTCGGCGGCGCCATCGGTGTAGTCGAACGCGGCGCGCGGGGTCCGACGCTTCGCGATCGCGCGCAGGTCGTGGATCGTCAGCGCGGCCTCGAGCCGACGGCGCTTCGGGCTCCAGACCGGCTTCTTGAACCGGATCAGGTCGAAGACCTCGAGCGGGCGGGGGAACTGGCGCTGGACCATGGAGGTCACCTTCCGTGGGTGGAGTCGTAGTGGTCGATCAGGCGGTCGCGAGAGGCCAGGACGTGGGCGCGCGCGAGGCGCCCGGCCGTCTCGACCTCGCCCGCGGCGATCGAGTCGAGGATGGACCGGTGCTCGGCGGCGACCTCGGTCGCGGAGCGCAGCCCGTGTGCCTCGACCTGGGCGATGCCGAGCTCGATCTCACCCATCAGCAGGTCGTGCAGCCGGGGGAGGCGCGTCGAGGACGTGCCTCGGACCAGCGCGCGGTGGAACAGCAGGTCCCGGGCGGCGTACGAGCCGTCGGCGGGGACCTCGAGCAGGTCACGGTGTGCGGCGTCGGCCTCGTCCGGGACGGTCGAGGCGGCGGCCAGGAGCTCGACGGCGGCGCCCTCGATCGCGGCCCGGCTGACGAACAGGTCGTCGATGTCGTCACGATCGAGACGGCGGACGCGGGCGGCGTGGTGCGGCTCCCGCGTCAGCAGGCCGTCGGCGACCAGGCGGTCGATCGCGATCCGGGCCGTGGGTCGGGCGACGCCGTACGTCGTGGAGACGTGTGCCTCCGTGACGGCCGACCCGGGCGCCAGCTCGCGCGACAGGATCGCGCCACGGAGCGCGGTGACGGCGGTGTCGGTCGAGGTCGGCATGATTGCCTGACAATATCAGATTGTCAGACAATCTAGGGGTCCGCGAGTGGCGCAGAGTGAAGAAAACGAGACGGTGTGTCGTCCAGAACTGCGCCACTCGCGGATGGGTTTGCGCCACTCGCGCATCATCGGGGGCATGGCTTCCACGCTCCACGTCACCGTTCCCGATGCCGGCTGGGTCGACCGGCTGGCCGATCTCGACGACATCGACCTGACGGTGTGGGACTTCGCGTCCCCGCAACCGGAGCGGTACGTCGACATCGCCGTCCGTCCCTACACCGTGGCGGCCGCCGGGCTCGAGGTCCTCGACCCCGCCCGCATCGGCCTGGTGCAGTCGCAGGCCCTCGGCTTCGACGGCGTCGAGGAGACGCTCCCGGCCGGGATCTCGTACGCCAACGCGGTCGGCGTCCACGAGGAGTCGACCGCCGAGCTCGCGGTGGCGCTGCTGCTGGCCTCACAGCGTGAGATCGACCGGTACGCCCGCGAGGCCGGTCAGTGGAACCGGCGCTTCACGGCGAGCCTGATCGACCGACGCATCATGCTGCTGGGCCACGGCGGCATCGGGATCGAGGTCGAGAAGCGGCTCGACGGCTTCGGTGCCGTGCTGGTCCGGGTCGCCGGCCACCGGCGCGAGGACGAGCGCGGCACCGTCCACGGATCCGACGAGCTGTCCGACCTCCTGCCCACGGTCGACGTCGTCGTCCTCGCGGTCCCGTTGACCGAGGCGACGACGGGGCTGGTCGACGACGACTTCCTCGCCGCGCTGCCCGACGGCGCGATCGTCGTCAACGTGTCCCGCGGCAAGGTCGTCGACACCGACGCGGTGGTCCGGCAGTCCGGGCGCATCCGGCTCGCGGCCGACGTGACCGACCCGGAGCCCCTCCCGCCCGAGCACGCGCTGTGGTCGACCCCGGGCGTGCTGATCTCCCCGCACGTCGGCGGGATGTCCTCGGCGATGCAGCCCCGGATCGACGCGGTCGTACGTCGTCAGGTCGCCAGGCTCCTCGAGGGCAAGGAGCCGTCCGACGTGGTCGTCCCGCGTCGCTAGGCTGAGGGCTGCTCCCGTAGCCCAATGGCAGAGGCAGATGGCTTAAACCCGTCCCAGTGTGGGTTCGACCCCCACCGGGAGCACCCTGCACAACAACCTCGGCAGGCGCCGGCCGCTGGACTGGCCTAGCGTGGCTGACGGCCACGACGCGACACCACAAGGAGCACCAG
>NZ_JAOPXQ010000218.1 GCF_025965075.1 Aeromicrobium sp. | reverse complement strand
CCGTCGTACGCCGCGATCGAGGCGGTGTTGACGATGACGCCGCGCTGGCCGTTCTCGTCGGGCTCGGTCTGCGCGATCGCCTCGGAGGCGAGGGCCAGGACCGTGAAGCTGCCGACCAGGTTGATCTGCACGACCTTGGCGTACAGGCCCAGGTCGTGGACGCCCTTGCGACCGAGGATGCGGGCCGACGGGCCGATGCCGGCGCAGTTGACCACGGTACGCAGCGGGGCCGCCTCGGCGGCGAGGGCCACGGCCGCGCGGACCTGCTCCTCGTCGGTGACGTCGGCCGCGACGTACGTGACGCCGTCGACGGCGGGGGCCTGGTCGATCGAGGGCTGCAGATCGATCGCGAAGACCTGGGCGCCCTCCTCGGCGAGGGCGAGGGCCGTCGCGGCACCGAGGCCGGAGGCCCCGCCCGTGACGATGGCGGACGTGTTCTCGAGCTGCATGCTTCTCCTTCGGGGAGGTGGGTGGTGGTCAGCGCGCCAGGTTGCGGCTGATGACGAGGCGTTGGATCTGGTTGGTCCCCTCGAAGATCTGCATGACCTTCGCCTCGCGCATGAAGCGTTCGGCCGGGAAGTCCTTGGTGTAGCCGGCCCCGCCCAGCACCTGCACGGCGTCGGTCGTGACCTTCATGGCGTTGTCGGTGCACACCATCTTGGCGATTGACGCCTGGCGGGAGTATGCGAGGCCCGCGTCCTTGCGGCGGGCGGCGGCGAGGTACGTCGCGCGGGCCGACTCGACCGCGGCCGCCATGTCGGCCAGCACGAACGCCAGGCCCTGGTGGTCGATGATCGCCCGGCCGAACGTCTCGCGCTCCTTGGCGTACGCGATCGCGACGTCGAGCGCCTCCTGCGCCAGGCCGGTCGCGACGGCGGCGATGCCGAGGCGCCCGGCGTCCAGGCCCGCCAGTGCGATCGACAGTCCCTGGCCCTCGTCGCCGAGGCGGCGCTCGACCGGGACGCGGACGTCGTCGAACAGCATCGTCGCGGTCGTCGACGACATCAGGCCCATCTTGTCCTCGGGGGTGTCGGCGGTCAGGCCGGGCGTGCCGGCCGGGACGAGGAAGCAGGAGATGCCGCGGCCGCCGTCGTCGGACGTGCGCGCCATGACCTTGTAGAAGTCGGCCTTGCCGCCGTGCGTCGTCCACGCCTTCGCACCGTTGATGACGTACTCGTCGCCCTCGCGCACCGCCTTGGTGCGCATCGCAGCCGGATCGGACCCGGCGTGCGCCTCGGACAGGCAGTACGCGCCGAGCTGCTCGCCCGACAGCATCCCGGGGAGCCACTGCAGCTTCTGCTCCTCGGTGCCGGCCGTGAAGAGGCCGAAGCAGGACAGGGCGTGCACGCTGACACCGACGCCCACGCTGGCCGAGGCGGAGGCGATCTCCTCGAGGGCCTGGAGATAGACCTCGTACGTCTGTCCGCCGCCGCCGACCTCCTCGGGATACGGCAGGCTCATCAGCCCGGCGCGGCCCAGCGTGCGGAACACGTCGCGCGGGAACTCCGCCCGGGCGTCGAGATCGGCGATGACGGGGCGCAGCTCCTTGCCGACGATGTCGCGGGTCAGCTCGATCAGGTCCTGCGACTCCTCGGACGGCATGAGACGTTCGGCCGGCATGGGTCCTCCTGGGTTGGTGTACGAGCAACTGTACTCCAGGATCTTCTCTGGTACGGTCGTGCCATGGCGACGACGACGCAGATGAGCGGGCGCACCGCCGTGCTCCGGGACGCGATCGTCGAGATCATCCTCGCCGAGGGCTTCCTCGGCGTGCAGATGTCGGATCTCGCCGCCCGGCTCAACTGCTCCAAGTCGACGCTCTACGCCATCGCACCGAGCAAGGAGCAGCTCCTCGTCGCGGTCGTGCGGACATTCTTCCGCCGCGCCACCGAACGGGTCGAGCAGGCCGTCGACCCCGAGGCCCCCGCGATCGAGCGCATCGGGGCCTATCTCAACGCCGTCGCGGTCGAGCTCGCCCCGGCCTCCCCGGCATTCTTCGCCGATCTGGAGCGGTTCACCCCCGCCGGCGACATCTATCGGCAGAACACCCAGATCGCTGCAGCCCGGATCCAGGACCTCGTGCTCGAGGCCGCCCCGGGCATCGACCCGAAGTTCCTCGGAGTCGTCGTCCGCCTCATGATGGAGTCGATCCACCGCGGGGACATCTCCCGCGCGACCGGGCTCGACGACTCGGCGGCGTACCGCGCGCTGGCCGAGCTGATCCTCGCCGGGCTCTCCGGCGGTCCCACTGCTCCCACGACGCCCCATCCCATGAAGAGAAGGAAGTCACCATGATCCGTACCAGCTTCACCGAGCAGTTCGGTGTGGACCACCCGATCCTGTGCGGCGGCATGACGGGCCTCGGCACCGCCGAGCTCATCTCGGCCGTCGCCAACGCCGGCGCGCTGGGCTTCCTGACCGCCCTGACGCAGCCGACGCCTGAGGACCTGGCCAAGGAGATCGCGCGGACCCGCGAGATGACCGACAAGCCGTTCGGGGTCAACCTGACGATCCTGCCGACGATCAACCCCGTGCCGTACGACGAGTACCGCGCCGCGATCATCGATGCCGGCATCACGGTCGTCGAGACCGCCGGCTCGAGCCCCGAACCGCACCTGCCGGACTTCCACGGCGCCAACATCAAGGTCATCCACAAGGCGACCAGCGTCCGTCACGCCCTGTCGGCCGAGCGCAAGGGCGTCGACGCGATCAGCATCGACGGCTTCGAGTGCGCCGGTCACCCCGGTGAGGACGACGTGCCCGGCCTGATCCTGATCCCCGCCGCGGTCCGCGCGCTCAAGATCCCGGTCATCGCCAGCGGTGGGATCGCGTCGGGCGACGGCCTCGCCGCCGCGCTGGCGCTGGGAGCCGTCGCGGTCAACATGGGCACCCGCTTCATGGCCACGACCGAGGCCCCGATCCACGACAACGTCAAGCGGCAGATCGTCGCCAACGATGAGCGCTCGACGGTGCTGGTGTTCCGCAAGTTCCACAACACCGCCCGCGTCGTCCGCAACACGATCTCCGAGGAGATCGTCAAGATCTCCGAGCAGGACGGGGCGACGTTCGACGACATTGCCGAGCTCGCCTCCGGCATGCGCGGACGCAAGAACGTCCTCGCCGAGGGCAACATGGAGGACGGCATGTGGTGGGCCGGCCAGACCCAGGGCCTGATCCACGACGTCGGCACGGTCCAGCAGGTCATCGACGAGGTCATCGCCGACGCCGAGGCCATCATCGGCCGCCTGCCCAGCCTGGTCGTCTGACCCTGCCGGGGCGGTGCGCTGGCGTCCAGCGCACCGCCCGCCCAGGACGTCAGAGCACGTCGCGCATCGGGGGGCGTTCGACGGTCGTCGTCGTCTCCTCCGACAGGCACATCCGGTCCCCGTCGCGGCGGAACACGACGGCCGTACGCTCGACCGTCCGCTCACGACCCGAGGGATCGACCCGCAGCTCGAACGCGGCCTGCACGTGGCGGGTCATGGCGCTGAGGGCGGCGAGGTCCTGGTGGCGGTGCCGGCGCAGGCCCAGGTCGACCTGCGCCATCGCGTCCAGGCCGTGGTCGCGCACGACGTCGATCATCAGCCCGATGTCGACGCCGTAGTCCGAGACGTACGGCACCGACCGCAACGCGTCGACCCGGAACGAGCACTCACCGGCGAGGGGCTGCACGAAGCCGGCCAGCAGGGGGGCGTGGTCCAGGATCAGTGGCCTCGCGACCAGCTCGGTGACCCGCCCACCACCGGACGACCGGGGCGGGCCCGACGCCCACGGCCGGTCGTAGAAGGCCTTGACGAACACCAGCCCGTCCTCCAGCAGCAGCGGGCCGAGCAGGCCGATCACGAAGTCGGCGGTGAACTCCTGGACGTCGGCGTCGAGATAGATCCCGATGTCGCCGTTCATGACCGCCAGCGCCTTCCACATCGCCTCGCCCTTGCCGCTGCGCGTGCCCAGGTGCGGGACGATCTCGTCGACGTGGAACACCTTGGCCCCGGCGTCCCGGGCCAGGTGCGCCGTGTCGTCAGTCGAGTGCGAGTCGATCACGATGATCTCGTCGACCAGCGGGACCTTGTCCATCAGCTCGGTGCGCAGCGTCGTGACGATCGCGCCGACCGTGGCGGACTCGTCCTTCGCCGGGATCAGGACGCTGACCTGCTGGCCGCGCTTGGCCGCCACGAGTGCGGCTGGGTCGAACTGGTCGAACCGGTAGGTGTGCGAGTCGAACCACGCGGACGCCTCACGGTGGAGGTCAGGCAAGGCCGCGCACCGCCCGGCTGGGGGGCCGGTCGCCCCGGATGCTGGCGCTCATCTCCAGCACCCGCAGGGTCCCGGGCACGTCGTGGGAGCGGAACATCGCGGCGCCGGCGGCCGCCGCGATCGCGGTCGCGGCCATCGTGCCCTCGCGGCGCCCGTCGACGGGTCGGTCGAGGGTCTCGCCGATGAAGTCCTTGTTGGACAGCGCCATCAGCACCGGCCAGCCGGTCGCGACCAGCTCGTCGACGCGGCGCAGGAGCTCGAGCCCGTGCCACGTGTTCTTGCCGAAGTCGTGGGTCGGGTCGATCAGGATCCCCTCGCGGGGCACGCCGCGGGCGACGAGCCGGTCGGCGGCCGTCGTGGTCTGCGCGATGACGTCCGCCACGACGTCGTCGTAGTGCACGCGGTGCGGCCGGGTCCGGGGGACGGCCCCTCCGGTGTGTGAGCAGACGAAGCCCAGCCCGTGCTCCGCCGCGACGTCGCCGAGCGCCGGATCGGCCCCGGCCCACGTGTCGTTGACGATGTCCGCGCCCGCCTCGGCGCACTGCCGGCCGACCTCGGCGCGCCACGTGTCGATGCTCAGGACCGCGTCGGGGAACTCCTCGCGCACCGCGGCGAGGAACGGCACGGTGCGCCGGATCTCCTCGGTCGCGTCGACCTCGTCGCCGGGGCCGGCCTTGACGCCGCCGACGTCGATGACGTCGGCGCCGTCGGCGATCGCCGCGCGCACGGCGTCACGCGCTGCCCCGTCGGCGTAGGTCGCCCCCCGGTCGAAGAACGAGTCGGGGGTGCGGTTGACGATCGCCATGACCAGCGCCCGGTCACTGACCAGCCGCCGGCCACGGAACGTGAGGTCGACCGTCATGGCGTCCAGTCTCTCAGAACGCCGTCTGCGCCCTCAGCGCTCGGGCGAGGTCGTCGCGACCCTCCGAGACGTACCGGACGGCGGCCGAGTTGGCTGTCGTCGCCGCCAGCCACGCGTCGACCTTGTCGAGCGTCTGCTGTGTCGGGTTGGCACGCGGGAACAGGTTGATCAGGGCGACCTGACCGATCCAGACCCCCATGTCGTCGATGATCGTCGAGGCCATGTCGAGATAGCGGTCGACGTACGGCTCGAGGATCTCGGCCTGACCCGACACCTGGAACGCCGACGCCGTCGCGCGACGGGTCTCGTTGGGCGTCGAGGGGTCGACGACGGCGATCCGCCACGCCTCCTCCTTGGCCTCGGCGAGCGGGCGGATCGCCCTGGCCGCGGAGGCGTTCTCCTGGCCGGAGATCGTGTTGTCGCGCTCGAGCTCGGCGGCGATCTCGGCCTCGTCGGCCGCGCCCAGGCGCGCCAGCGCCGTGATGACGGTCCACCGCAGGTCGGTGTCGATCGTGAGTCCCTCGAGGGACCCGTCGAGGAGCTCGCGGAGCCGCTCGGGGGCCGAGGCCGTCGAGGCGTACGCCCGCACGAGCGCGAGCTGGTGGTCGCTGCCCGGCTCGGCGGCCTCCATGAGGGCCAGCACACCGGACTCCCAGCGCTCGTGCAGCGCGGGGCGGGACGCGGGGGACGCGTAGAGGTTGACCGCGGTGCTGCCCTGGCGCAGCAGCGAGCTGACCGCGGTCAGGTCGGTCTCCGAGCCGACGCCGGCCAGGACGAGGGTCACGAAGTCGGCCGCCGACAGCTCGGCGTCTCGGGTCATGTCCCACGCCGACCCCCAGCACAGGGCGCGGGGGAGCGAGTCCTCGAACGTCGCGATGCTGTCGACCAGCGTCGCGAACGAGCGCTCGTCGAGGCGGATCTTGGCGTAGGTCAGGTCGTCGTCGTTGAGCAGGACCAGATCGGGCTGGCGCTGGCCGACGAGCTCGGGGATGTCGGTCGACGCGCCCCGGATGTCGGTCTCGACGCGCTGCGTGCGCACGAGCTTGCCGTCGACCCGGTCGTACAGGCCGATCGCGATGCGGTGGCGGCGCAGCGTCGGATAGGCCTCGATCGCGGTCTGCTCGATCGCGAACGACGTGAACGTCGTGCCGGAGCCATCCTCATTCAGCGCTGCGGTCTCGAACGCGGCGCGCAGCGTGTTGACGCCCGACGTCTGCAGCCACTCCTCGGCCCAGTCGCCGAGCTCACGGCCGGAGGCCTGCTCGAGCTCGGTCAGCAGGTCGCTGAGCTCGGTGTTGCCGTAGGCGTGCTTGCTGAAGTAGGCGCGCAGGCCGGCGAAGAAGTCCTTCTCCCCGACCCAGGCGACAAGCTGCTTGAGCGACGAGGCGCCCTTGGCGTACGTGATGCCGTCGAAGTTGGCCTCGACGGCGTGCAGGTCGAAGTTGTCGGCGGCGATGGGGTGCGTCGACGGCAGCTGGTCCTGGCGGTAGGCCCAGTTCTTGCGGGCGTTGGTGAAGCTGGTCCAGGAGTCCGTGAACCGGGTCGCGTTGGCCGAGGCGTGGGACGCGGCGAACTCCGCGAACGACTCGTTGAGCCACAGGTCGTCCCACCACTTCATCGTCACGAGATCGCCGAACCACATGTG
The DNA here is from genome assembly GCF_025965075.1 of Aeromicrobium sp. Taxonomy (GTDB): domain Bacteria; phylum Actinomycetota; class Actinomycetes; order Propionibacteriales; family Nocardioidaceae; genus Aeromicrobium. The sequence goes on along the minus strand of NZ_JAOPXQ010000218.1, from coordinate 8,219 downwards.
GGCCATCTCGTGCAGGATCGTGTTGGCGCGGCTCTCGTACGCCGCGACGGTCTGCCGGCTGCGGAAGATCATCTCGTCGCGGAACGTGACGGCGCCGGCGTTCTCCATCGCGCCCATGTTGTACTCCGGCACGAACAGCTGGTCGTACTTGCCGAACGGGTAGCCCATCTCGAAGGCGCCCTCGAAGAACTCGAAGCCCTGCTTGGTGATGAGGAAGATGTCGTCGGCGTCGAGGTGCTCGCGGACCGACTGGCGGCAGAAGATGCCGAGCGGGATCTCCTCGTAGGCGCCCTGGTAGGAGTCGGTCACCGAGACGTACTCACCGGCGATGATCGCCGTGATGTAGGTCGACATGCGCTTGGTCGGCGCGAAGTGCCACGTCGAGGTCCCCTCGGCGGCGGCCTCCGGCTCGGGGGTCGTCGAGTTCGACACGACGGCCCAGTGCGACGGGGCGGTGACGTGGAACGTGAAGACGGCCTTGAGGTCGGGCTGCTCGAATGTCGCGAAGACCCGGCGGGCGTCCGGGACCTCGAACTGCGTGTAGAGGTAGACCAGCCCGTCGACGGGGTCGACGAAGCGGTGCAGGCCCTCGCCGGAGCGGGAGTAGGCGCACGTCGCCTCGACGACGAGCTCGTTGGACTCGGCCAGACCGGTCAGCGCGATGCGGCTGTCGGCGTAGGCGTCGGTGTCGACGGGCGTCCCGTTGAGCGTGATCGAGGAGATCTCGCCGTCGACGAGGTCGACGAACGTGGACGCGCCGGGGGTCGCGGCGAACCGGATCGTGGTGGTCGAGCCGAAGCGGGTGTCGGAGTCGAGGGTGAGGTCGAGCTGCACGTCGTACGTCTCGGTGGAGACGGTCGAGGCGCGCTCGCTGGCTTCTTCGCGGGTGAGATTCGTACCAGGCATGCCGCCATGCTTTCACGCGACCGTCACCCGGACGAGTCGGGTGGATCGGGCGGGTTCGGGCAGGATGTACGCATGCAGATCCCCTTCGCCACGTCCGAACGCTCGACGATCGGCATCGAGTGGGAGCTGGCGCTGGTCGACTCCGACTCCGGTGACCTCCGGCAGGTCGCGCAGACCGTCCTCGACGCCGTCGCCCCGGCGGACGGCGGGGAGCACCCGCACATCCGCCAGGAGCTGTTGCTCAACACCGTCGAGGTCGTGTCCGGCGTGTGCCACACCGTGGCGGAGGCCGGCGCCGACCTGGAGCGGGCGATCGGGGAGATCCGCGAGGTCACCGACCCGCTGCGGGTCGAGCTGATGTGCGCCGGGACCCACCCGTTCGCGTCCTGGAACCACCAGAAGGTCACCGACAAGGAGCGCTACGCGACCCTGATCGACCGCACCCAGTGGTGGGGACGGCAGATGCTGATCTACGGCGTCCACGTCCACGTCGGGATCGAGGACCGGGACAAGGTCCTGCCGATCAGCCGGGCCATGCTGACGTACTACGGGCACCTGCAGGCGCTCAGCGCGTCCTCGCCGTTCTGGGGCGGCCGGGAGACCGGCTACGCCTCCAACCGGGCGCTGATGTTCCAGCAGCTGCCCACCGCGGGGCTGCCGTTCCAGTTCGAGCAGTGGAGCCAGCTGGAGCACTACGTCGACGACATGCTGCACACCGGCGTGATCGACATCTTCGACGAGATCCGCTGGGACCTGCGGCCGTCGCCCAAGTTCGGCACGCTCGAGGTCCGCATCTGCGACGGCATCCCGTCGATGTCCGAGCTCACGAGCATCGCGGCCCTGACCCACTGCCTGGTGGAGCACTTCTCGTCCGAGCTCGACGCGGGCCGGGAGCTGCCGAGCGTCCCGCCGTGGTTCGCGCAGGAGAACAAGTGGCGCTCCGCCCGCTACGGGATGGACGCGATCCTGATCCTCGACAAGTCGGCCGAGGAGGAGCTCGTCACGACCGACCTGGAGCGCCTGCTGATCCGCCTGGAGCCCGTCGCCGAGCGCCTGGGCTGCACCGAGGAGCTCGGCGGGATCCACGACATCATCGCCGGCGGTGCGTCCTACCAGCGCCAGCGCCGGGTCGCCGAGCTGCACGGCGGCGAGCTCGACGCGGTGGTCGGTTCGCTCGTGGAGGAAATGCGGGCGGGTCGTCCGGTGTTGCACCCGGCATGACTTCAACCGAGACCGTCGACTTCTGGTTCGACCCCCTCTGCCCGTTCGCCTGGATCACCTCCCGCTGGATGCTGGAGGTGGAGCAGGTCCGGGACGTCGAGACGCACTTCCACGTCATGAGCCTGTCGGTCCTCAACGAGGACAAGGACGTGCCGGCGGACTACAAGGAGATGATCCAGCGTGGATGGGGTCCCGTCCGCATCGCGATCGCCGTCGAGCAGCAGCACGGCGCCGCGGCGCTGCGGCCGTTCTACACCGCCATCGGCACGCTCAAGCACAACCAGGGGCGTGACTTCGACAAGGCGGTCTACGAGGAGGCGCTCGCCGAGGCGGGCCTGCCGCTCGAGCTCGCGTCAGCCGCGGACGACACCTCGCTGGACGACGCCGTGCGCGCCTCGCACGCCGACGGGATCGGCCGGGTCGGCGAGGAGGTCGGCACCCCGGTCATCTCGATCGGCGGCACGGCGTTCTTCGGCCCGGTCCTGCAGAGCATCCCGCGCGGTGAGGTGGCCGGGACGGTCTTCGACGGCGCCCGCGCGCTGGCCGGCTTCCCGGACTTCTTCGAGCTCAAGCGCACCCGCAAGGGCGATCTGTCGTTCGACTGACGGTCGCTAGGCTCGGGACATGGCACTGCATCCCCAGTCCCGAGCCTTGCTCGACGCCTTCGCGGCCGACGGCGGTCCGTCGTTGCCCGACGTCGAGGCCGTCCGCGCGTCGGCCCGCGCCGTCGCGCTGGAGTCGACGGAGCGGATCGGGCTGGACCACGTCAGCGACATCGACGCCGACGGCGTGCCGTGCCGGCTCTACCGGCCACGGCCCGGCGCGCCGGTGGCGTTGTACGTCCACGGGGGTGGCTGGGTCCTGCACGATCTCGAGACCCACGACGTGTTCTGCCGCTACCTCGTGCACCGGACGGGCTGGGCCCTGCTGGCGGTCGACTACCGCCGGGCGCCGGAGCACCCGCATCCCGCGCCCCTCGACGACGTGCAGACCGCCGCAGCGTGGATCCGGGCCCACGACCGCGAGCACTGGATCGACGGCTCGTTCCTGCCCGCGATCGGGGACTCCTCGGGAGCCAACCTGGTGGCGGGCCTCTGCGTGCGTGACCCCGGGGCGATCGACTACCAGGTGCTGATCTACCCGCCGGTCGACCGGCGTGCCGAGCTGTCCGGCGAGTCCACCGCGGCGCTCGAGACCCAGCAGATGGACTGGTTCTGGGAGGCGTACGCCCCAGGTGACCGCGGTGACCACCCCGAGGTCTCTGTCCTCAACGCCACCAACCTGGCCGCGCACCCGCCGGCGTTCGTGCTGACCAACGAGCACGACATCCTGCGGGACCAGGCGGAGGTCTACGCCGCGGCGCTCGCCGAGGCGGGCGTCGAGGTCGTCGCCCACCGCGCCCTCGGGATGGTCCACTCCTTCTGGCGCCAGCCGCAGGTGTTCGACGGGGCGCGCGCCGCGGTGACGATGGTCGGCGCCCTGCTCGACAGCCACCGGACGGACGCACGCTGACCGACCGCCGGTCCGCGGCCCCGAGCTCGGCGGAGGCGGCTGAGCGGATCCCGCGACGTGCTGGGAGACTGGGCTCATGCGCGTCCACATCGCCGCCGACCACGCCGGCTTCGAGCTCAAGACCCACCTGATCGCCTGGCTCTCGGCCAACGGCCACGAGCCGGTCGACCACGGCGCCCACACGTACGACGCCGAGGACGACTACCCGCCGTTCTGCGTCGATGCCGCGGCCGCCGCCGTCGCCGACCCGGAGTCTCTCGCGATCGTGATCGGCGGGTCCGGCAACGGTGAGCAGATCGCGGCCAACAAGGTCAAGGGTGCCCGGGCCGCGCTGGCGTGGAGCACCGAGACTGCGTCCCTCGCCCGGCAGCACAACAACGCCCAGGTCGTCGCGGTCGGTGCGCGGATGCACACCGCCGAGGAGGCGACCGCGATCGTCGAGGCGTTCCTCACGACCCCGTGGAGCGATGCGGCCCGCCACCAGCGCCGGATCGACATGCTGCTGGCGTACGAGGAGACCGGCCGGTTTGCCTGAGGGGCACACCCTCCACCGCCTGGCCGGCGAGATGAGCCGGACGTTCGCCGGACGAGCCGTGGACTCCTCCAGCCCGCAGGGCAGGTTCGCCACCGAGGCGTCTCGTCTGGACGGGCGGGTCCTCGAGTCCGCCGAGGCGGTCGGCAAGCACCTGTTCGTGTCCTTCGTCGACGTGCCCGAGCAGGTGCACGTCCACCTCGGGCTGTACGGGTCGTTCGTGATGTCGCCCGGGACCGCCCGCCCGGTCGTCGGCCAGGTCCGCTGGCGGCTCGAGTCCGACGTGACGGCCGACCTGCGGGGACCCAACACGTGCGAGCTGCTGACACCGCCCGAGGTCGACCTGGTCCACGCCCGGCTCGGCCCCGACCCCCTGCGCGACGACAGCGACCCCGACCGGGCGTGGCGCCGGATCCATGCGTCGTCGGTGCCCATCGCGGCGCTGCTGATGGACCAGAAGGTCCTTGCCGGTGTCGGCAACGTCTATCGCGCCGAGATCCTGTTCCGCCACGGCGTGGCGCCGATGACGGCCGGTCGGCGGATCCCCCGCACCCGCTGGGACGCGATGTGGGCCGACCTGCGCCGGCTCATGCTCGAGGGCGTCCGCAGCGGTCGGATCGACACGGTCCGCCCCGAGCACGAGCCGGAGGCGATGGGCCGCGCGCCGCGCGCGGACGACCACGGCGGGGAGGTCTACGTCTACCGCCGTGAGGACCAGGGCTGCCTGGTCTGCGACACGCCGGTGCGGCGGCGCCTCGTGGCCGGGAGAAACCTGTTTTGGTGTCCCTCCTGCCAGCAACGCGGATAGTGTCGTGGGGTGACGAAAAGCTTTCGCCAAGCGCTGCCTTCCGTGGCTGCGTACCTCGACGAGCGCATCGTCCGCTGGCGGACCGGGACGACCGAGGGGCAGGTCGCGGTGGTCGCGGCCCTGGTCGTCCTGTCGACCGCGATCCTGGTCGTCTCGCTGATCAGCTACAACACGTTCCCCGCGGCGACCTTCGTGATCCCACTGCTGCTGGGCAACCTGGCGCTGCGCTACCGGCCCCTGCTGTGCCTCGTGCTCTTCGTCGGGGTCTGCGTCACCGCCACCGTGGCGCAGGAGTCCATCGAGCGGGGCATGACGAGCGGACGCATCAGCACGCTGATCGTCATGGTGATCGTCGCGGTGATCGTGCTCTACGAGTCGAGCCGGCACCGCAGCGGCCTGCCCGGCCCGCTGGGGGAGGCGATGCTCGTCGAGCTGCGTGACCGGCTCCAGGCGCAGGGCGTCGTGCCGCCGCTTCCGGACGGGTGGACGTCCCAGTCGGCGATGCTGACGGCCGGCGGCACCAAGTTCGCCGGTGACTTCCTGGTGGCGGACCTGTCCGATGACGAGACCCGGCTCGAGATGGTCCTGGTCGACGTGTGCGGCAAGGGCGTCGCCGCGGGCACCCAGTCGCTGCAGTTCGCCGGGGCGCTGGGCGGCCTGATCGGTGCACTGCCCCCACTCGGCCTGTTCGCCGCAGGCAACGACTACCTGCTCCGGCAGAACTGGCACGAGGGCTTCGCGACCGCGGTGCACGTGCTGGTCGACCTGCCCACCGGCGACTACACGATCATCAACGCCGGGCACCCGCCCGCGCTGCGGTGGGAGGCCCAGGACTCCGCGTGGTCGGTCGACGGGGCGCGGGGGACGGCGCTCGGCATCACGCAGCGGCCCGACTTCCACCGGACGACCGGCACGCTGGGCCACGGCGACGCCCTGATGTTCTACACCGACGGTGTCGTGGAGACCCGGACCCAGGACTTCACGAGCGGCATCGAGTGGCTGCGTGAGGCCGCCGCGACCATCGTGCGCACGGGCTTCGACCAGGCGCCGCGACGGATCCTCAAGCTCGTGGAGTCCAGCGACGACGACCGCGCGGTGCTGATCCTCAGCCGCGCCGCGGTGCCGAGCCCCCCGGACGAGGGAACTGCGAACCCAGGGCCGCGTCCCAGACGCGTGCTCCCAGGATCCGGCGGCTGGCGATCGACAGTGTGGCGGACGGGGTGACGGTGTAGCGGAATCCGCGGCCGGCGGGAGACGAGTGACTTCTCGATGACCTTCGCCACGGCCTCCGGCCCACCGCCCAGGTGGCGCATCGGTCCGGAGTAGACGTCCTTCGTCACCCGGGCGACGGCGGTGTTGAAGTCGGCGTACGGACCACTGTCCGTGCCCTCCATCGACGCCACCGCGGCAAGGTCGAAGTTGGTCCTGATGAGTCCCGGCTCGACGATGACGACCTGGACCCCGAAGCCCGCGACCTCGAAGCGCAGGGCGTCCGACAGCGCCTCCACGGCGTACTTCGTCGCGTGATAGGCCCCGCCGCCGGGGAAGACCAGCCGTCCACCCATCGAGGAGAGGTTGACGATCCGACCCGCGCCCTGCGAGCGCATCGCGGGCAGGACGAGCTGGCACATCCGCAGCAACCCGAAGACGTTGGTCTCGAACTGGCGACGCACGTCGTCCAGGTCGAGCGTCTCGACCGCACCGGACTGCGAGTACCCGGCGTTGTTGACCAGGGCGTCGATGCGTCCCGTCTCGGCGAGCACGGTGTCGACGGCGGCGGTCATCGACCGCTCGTCCGTGACATCGAGCGCCAGAGCCCGACATCCCGCCGCCACCAGGGCGGTCAACGTCTCCGGACGGCGGGCCGTCGCGTAGACCGTCCAGCCGGACCCGGCCAGCCGCGCTGCCGTGGCCTCGCCGATCCCGGAGGAGCAACCGGTGATGAGGGCGCTCTTCTGTGCGGTCATGGCAGCACTATGGCTTGGAGGGCCCCCCGGTGGAAGGGGGCTGTGGTCTCGCGAGCCTGGACAGGTCGTCCGCTCCGTTCCGGCGGGCACCGCTGCGAAATGACGAAAGGCCCCTCGTGAGGGGCCTTTCAGACGAGCGGACGACGAGACTCGAACTCGCAACATTCTGCTTGGAAGGCAGAGACTCTAGCCAATTGAGTTACGTCCGCAGGTGCCACCGGAGCAGCGGATCCATGATGCCACAGGCGGTCACGCGACCGTGAATCGGTCGGGATCAGCCGGTCGTGATCACGAGGTCGGCGTGGTGCCGGGTCCCGTCGCTCCGGAAGTGTCGGCGCTCCTGCCCGGCCCACACGTCCCAGTACGGGGCGTACGTCTCGCCGTCGCGCGACAGCGCCCGCTCCTTGCGCGCCGCGGTGGGTGCCTCGACCCAGAGCAGGGCGCTGAGGAACGGCCGGATGACCGCGGCGCCGCTGCCGACCCCGTCGAGGAGCAGCAGCCCGCCGGGGACGACCCGCAGGGGAGCGGCGGGGCGGTCGTGGACCCAGCTCCACCGGTCGACCGACCCGATCTCGCCGACCGCGACGTCCTCGAGCGCCCGGGCGACCATCGGCGGCGCCGCGGCCAGCCCGTGCCAGCCCGGATAGATGTCGTCGAGGCGCAGCACCCGGGCGCCCGTCGCGGCGGCCAGGCCGTCGGCGAATGTCGACTTCCCGGACCCACTGGGTCCGTCGACCGCCACTACGGTCGTCGTGCCGCAGGCAGGCTGGCGACCGTCGAGCAGGCGGACGACGGCGTCGTACCGGTGGGGGATCACCGCTCCAGTGTCCACTAGGCTGACCTGGCTACGGGATGTAGCGCAGCTTGGTAGCGCGCGCCGTTTGGGGCGGTGAGGTCGCAGGTTCGAATCCTGTCATCCCGACGTAGGAGGGATGACAGGATTCTCGAATCCGGGGTCCCCGCCGCTGTGCGGTGGGGCGCATCCCGACGTAGGAGGGGTGACTCCCACCGACGACAGGTCCGATCGGCCGCCGGAGCCCGGATCAGGCCGATTCCCGTTCATTTCGCCGTCATGAGAGACTGGACGGACGCTTTGACGGCCGCTCGCGGCCGCAGCTGGTCAGCAGACCCCCCACCGAGATCACCCAGGAGTCACCCACGTGAAAAGCACCACCGAGACACTGAGCCCGACACGGGTCAAGCTCACCATCGAGGTGCCGTTCGAGGAGTTCAAGCCCAGTCTTGACGCTGCCTACAAGACCATCGGCTCGCA
>NZ_JAOPXQ010000222.1 GCF_025965075.1 Aeromicrobium sp. | reverse complement strand
AACATCGCGGTCGCGAAGGGCGAGCTCGCCGAGGCGACCGGCGGCGACGGTGTCGTGGTGCTCAACGCGGACGATCCGCGGGTCGCCGCGATGGCCTCGCGCACCGAGGCCGCGGTGACGACCTTCGGTGCCGCGGGCGACGTGCGGGTCGGCGACGTCCGCCTCGACGCGGACGGCTCGCCGCACTTCACGCTGAGCCACCGGGGACGCTCGGTCGCGGCGCACGTCCCGCTCATCGGCGGGTACCACGCGATGAACGCCGCCGCCGCGGCCGCCGCAGCGCTGTCGCTGGGCATCGGGCTCGACACGATCGCCGCCCGGCTGGCCACGGCCGACGTCGCGGTGTCGCCGATGCGCATGGAGCGGCACGTGCGCGACGACGGCCTGGTCGTGGTCAACGACGCCTACAACGCCAATCCCGAGTCGATGGCCGCCTCGCTGCGCGCGGTCGCGGCGATCAGCCGCGGACGGGGCGTGGCCGTGCTGGGCCCGATGCTCGAGCTGGGCGAGGAGAGCGACGCCGCGCACCACCGCATCGGGCGGCTCGCGGCCGAGCTGGGCTTCGTCCGCGTGATCGTGGTCGGCGAGGCGGCGAGCCAGATCGCCGCCGGCGCAGGGCAGGTCGCCGAGCTGGTGCCCGACGTCGATGTGGCGACCCGCACACTCTCCGCGAGCCTGTCGGGGGACGAGGTCGTACTTGTGAAAGCATCGAGGGGTGCTCGGCTGGAGCGCGTCGCGCAGGCACTCATCCAGCCCTGACCGCCTCCTCGACGAAGCACGCCGGGGCCCCTCCTCGAAAGGAACCACCACGCGATGAAGGCCATCCTGATCGCAGGAGCGCTCTCGTTGCTGGTGACCCTGATCGGCACCCGGTTCGCGATCTCGGTGCTGGTCAAGCAGGGCTACGGCCAGCTGATCCGCGACGACGGTCCCACCTCGCACCACACCAAGCGCGGCACCCCGACGATGGGCGGCCTGGTCATCATCGTCGCCGTCGTCATCGGCTACTTCTCGGCCAAGCTCGTCACCGGCATCTCGACGGGCTTCGAGCCCGGCTGGGCGCCCAGCGCCTCGGCGCTGCTGCTGCTGTTCCTGTTCGTGGGCCTGGGGGCGATCGGCTTCCTCGACGACTTCATCAAGGTCGCCAAGCAGCGCAACCTGGGGCTGCGCAGCAAGGCCAAGCTGATCGGCCAGACCGTCATCGGCCTGATCTTCGCGGTGCTCGCGATCGGCTGGGAGGACGACACCGGACGTACGCCCATCACCCACGGCATCTCGTTCACCCGTGACATCGCGGGGTGGAAGCTGCCCACCGTGCTGCTGGTCATCTGGGTCCTGGTCCTCGTCGCCGGCGCCAGCAACGGCGTCAACCTGACCGACGGGCTCGACGGCCTCGCGACCGGCGCGTCGATGATGGTCTTCGGCGCCTTCGTCTTCATCAACATCTGGCAGAGCAACCAGAACTGCTCGTCCAACCCCGGCATCAAGTGCTACGAGGTGCGGGATCCGCTCGACCTGGCGGTGGTGGCCTCCGCCCTGACCGGCGCGTGCTTCGGGTTCCTGTGGTGGAACGCGTCGCCGGCCAAGATCTTCATGGGCGACACGGGCTCGCTGTCCCTCGGCGGGGCCATGGCCGGGTTCGCCCTGATGACCCGCACCGAGCTGCTGCTCGTCGTGATCGGTGGCCTGTTCGTCGCGATCACGATGTCGGTCATCCTGCAGGTCGGCTGGTTCAAGCTCTCCGGCGGCAAGCGGATCTTCCGGATGGCGCCCCTGCAGCACCACTTCGAGCTGCTCGGCTGGGCCGAGATCACGATCGTCGTCCGGTTCTGGATCATCAGCGGGCTGTGCGTCGCGACGGGCCTCGGCATCTTCTACAGCGAGTGGGTCACCGGCGCATGACCGCACGAGACATGACGACGCTGGGCAGGGAGTCGTCCTGGGAGGGCGTACGCGCAGCGGTCGGCGGGCTCGGGGTCAGCGGGTTCGCCGCGGCCGACACCCTGCAGCACCTCGGCGCCGACGTCGTGGTCCTCGAGGACGGCGACGACGACGCGCTCCGGGAGAAGGCGACCCTGCTGGAGATGCTGGGTGTTGAGGTCCGCCTGGGCCCGGGGTCCACTGCGGTTTTCCCCGACGGCATCGACCTGTTCGTGACATCGCCCGGCTGGGCGCCCACGACCCCTCTGCTCGCCGAGGCCGCCGCCCGCGCGATCCCGGTGTGGGGAGAGGTCGAGCTGGCGTGGCGCCTGCGCGGGGACACCCCGGCGCCGTGGCTTGCGGTCACCGGCACCAACGGCAAGACCTCGACGGTCCAGATGGTCGAGTCGATCCTGCGGGCGGAGGGACTCAACGCCCTGGCCGTCGGCAACGTCGGCACGCCGGTCCTCGAGGCCGTCATGAACCCCGAGCCGTTCGACGTGCTCGCTGTCGAGCTGTCGAGCTATCAGCTGCACTGGAGCCAGTCGATCTCCGCCGAGGCCAGCGTCGTGCTCAACCTCGCGCCCGACCACATCGACTGGCACGGCGGCTTCGACGCCTACACCGCCGACAAGGCGCGGATCTACGACCGCACCCGGCTCGCGTGCGTCTACAACGTCGAGGACCCCGCGACCGAGCACATGGTCGAGGAGGCCGAGGTCGTCGAGGGGTGCCGGGCGATCGGCTTCACCCTCGGCATCCCGGCCCCCGGCATGATCGGCCTGGTCGACGACGCGATCGCCGACCGGGCGTTCATCGCCGGGCGCATCTCCAACGCGGCCGAGCTCGGCAGCATCCACGACCTGGGCGACGCGCCGGCGCCCCACATGGTCGCCAACGCCCTCGCCGCCGCCGCGCTGGCCCGGGCCCACGGCGTGTCGCCGCGCGCGGTCCGCGACGGCCTGCGCGGGTTCCGTCCCGACGCGCACCGCATCGCGGAGGTCGCCGTGACCGACGGCGTCCGCTGGGTCGACGACTCCAAGGCAACCAACGCCCACGCCGCCCGGGCCTCGTTGCAGAGCTTCGACTCCGTCGTCTGGGTCGCCGGGGGACTGGCCAAGGGCGCCAGCTTCGACGATCTCGTGCTCGCGACCCGGGACCGCCTGCGGGCGGTCGTGCTGATCGGCACGGACCGCGCGCTGATCGCCGAGGCCCTCGCCCGACACGCACCTGATGTCCCCGTCGTCGTCGTCGACACCGGGGAGACTGATCCCATGGATCGCGTCGTCGAGGTCGCCGCATCGCTCGCCCAGCAGGGTGACACGGTGCTCCTGGCCCCCGGCTGTGCCTCCATGGACCAGTTCCGCAACTACGCCGCCCGGGGCGACAGCTTCGCCGCCGCGGTGCACCGGTTGCGCGACCGGTCCTGACCACCATCCCAGGACTGCGGACCCCGAGCAGAGGACGACCATGACGACGCGGAGGAGTCGCCGATGACGACGGCCGGCCGTCGTTCCCCGGCGATCATCGAGGCGGCCCGCCGGGTCCTCGAGCGGCCGCTCGCGTCCTACCAGATCATCACCGGCACGACCGCGCTGCTGCTCGGCATCGGGCTGATCATGGTGCTCAGCGCCAGCTCGGTCTACGCCCTGACCAACTACGGCAGCTCGTTCGCGATCGTCCTGCGCCAGCTCATCTTCGCGGTCCTCGGCGTCATCGGGGCCGTCGTGGCGGCCCGCATGCCGCTGCCGCTGATGCGCCGGTTCATCCGGCCGTTCCTGTGGATCTCGATCGGCCTGATCGCCGCGACGTTCATCCCTGGCGTCGGCATCACGGTCAACGGCAATCGCAACTGGCTGCCGCTCGTGGCCGGCTTCCAGCTGCAGCCGTCGGAGTTCGCCAAGCTCGCCCTCGTGCTGTGGATCGGCGACCTCTACGCCCGCCGACAGAAGTATCTCGACACCCCCCGCTACGTCCTGACCCCCATGGTCCCCGTCACGGGACTGGTCGCGCTGCTGGTCGTCGCGCAGCACGACCTCGGCACGGCCCTGGTCATCTTCGCCCTGATCGTCGGGATGCTGTGGGTCGCCGGCCTGCCGACCAAGCAGATGGGCGGCATCCTCGCCGCCCTGTTCGTCGGCCTGCTCGCGGCGGTCGTCAACTCCCCCCACCGCGTGGAGCGGCTGCTCAACTTCACCAATCCGCAGGCCGATCCCGACTCGACCGGCTTCCAGGCCATCCACGGCATGATGGCGCTGGCCCGAGGCGGCTTCTGGGGCGTCGGGCTCGGCGGCAGCCGGCAGAAGTGGGGCTCCCTGCCCGAGGCGCACACCGACTTCATCCTCGCGGTGATCGGCGAGGAGCTCGGCCTCCTGGGCACCCTGGTCATCCTGCTGCTGTTCGTCCTGGTCGGCTTCGCCGGCATCCGCATCGCGACCCGCACCCGGGAGCCGTTCGTGCGCTACGTCGCCGCGGGCATCACGATCTGGATCCTGGTCCAGGCCGTCATCAACATCGGCATGGTGCTGGGCCTCCTGCCCGTCATCGGCATCCCGCTGCCGCTGATCTCCTACGGTGGGTCCAGCCTGCTCGTGACGTTGGTCGCAATGGGCGTTCTGGTTAACTGTGCCAAGACCGAACCCGGGGCCCAGCGGGCCCTCGCCGCCGGTCGCGCCAACCGCAAGCGGAGCGGTTCGGGACTCGCCGGCGCCCCACGGAGGAGATGACGAAGTGCGCGTGCTGCTCGCCGGCGGAGGGACCGCCGGTCACACGTCACCGCTGCTGGCCACGGCGGCCGTCCTGCGTGACGCCGGTGCCGACATCACGTGCCTCGGCACCCCCCGGGGTCTCGAGGTCACGCTGATCCCGCAGGCCGGCTACCGCCTCGAGCTCGTGCCGCCGGTCCCGCTGCCCCGCCGGCCCGGCAAGGCGATGGTGCAGGTGCCCAGTCGGCTGCGGGCCGCGGTCAAGGCCACCGCCGAGGTGGTCGACCGGGTCCGTCCGGACGTCATCGTCGGCTTCGGCGGGTACGTCTCGGTGCCCGCCTACCTCGTCGCCCGGCGACGCCACATCCCCTTGGTCGTGCACGAGGGCAATGCGATCCCCGGCATCGCCAACAAGCTGGGTGCCCGCTTCACCGAGCACGTCGCGACGAGCTTCCCCGAGACCGACCTTCGCCACGCCCACTACATCGGGCTGCCGATCCGCCGCGAGATCTCCCGCCTCGACCGGGCGGCGCTCCGGGCGGAGGGGCGGGCGTTCTTCGGCCTCGATCCCGACCTGCCGACACTGCTGGTCACGGGGGGATCGCAGGGCGCGCGCCGGATCAACCACTCCGTCGCGGCCGCCGCACGGGACCTCGCCGAGGCCGGGATCCAGGTGCTCCACGTCGCGGGCCGGGTCGAGGAGGTCGAGGTCGAGCGCCGCGAGGGTGACCCGCCCTACATCGTCAAGGCGTTCGTCGACCGCATCGACCTGGCCTATGCCGCCGCCGACCTCGTCGTCTGCCGCTCGGGTGCCAACACCGTCACCGAGGTGGCTGCCATCGGTCTGCCCGCCGCCTTCGTGCCGCTGCCCATCGGCAACGGCGAGCAGGCCCTCAACGCCCACCCGGTCGTGCAGGCCGGCGGGGCGCTGCTGATCGACGACGCGGCGCTGACGCCGGCATGGATCGACAACGTCATCATCCCGCTCGCCTCCCACACCGGCCGGCTCGCGGCCATGTCCCGGGCCGCCTCCGGGATCGTCCCGCGCGACGCCGACGAGCGCCTGGCCGACATGATCCAGAAGGCCGCGAACGCATGAGGATCCCCGTCCCGGCCGACATCCCGTCGGTCGACGCGCTCGGCGCTGTCCACCTGATCGGCATCGGCGGTGCCGGCCTCTCGGCGATCGCCCGGCTCATGGCGCAGCAGGGGGTCGTCGTCAGCGGCAGCGACGCCAAGGACAGCACGGTGCTGCAGGCGCTCCGCTCCGAGGGCATCACATGCCACGTCGGTCACGCCGCCCCGCACCTCGACGGCGTCGACACGGTCATCGCGTCGACCGCGGTCCGCGAGGACAACCCGGAGATCGTCGAGGCGCAGCGCCGCGGCCTGCGCCTGTGGCCCCGCT
>NZ_JAOPXQ010000071.1 GCF_025965075.1 Aeromicrobium sp. | reverse complement strand
TTGGACCTTCCAGGCTACGACGTGCATCTGGGGCGAAAGTTGATGTCGCCGAAGCGACGGTGGGCCGCAGTCGCCTCCCGGCTACCGATGTTGCCGGGGCCCGATCCCCACGGCGCCTCAGCCACGGTCGAGCTGGCTGGCCTGCGGGTCTGCTCTTCCATCCTTCCGTGGCGGTCTTGCGGCACCCGGGATCCTTGGGTGGGCGCCAACAGCGCTGAGCGGACCACCGCCGCCGTCGATGCGGTCGAGGCCAACGGCCCGTCCGTATGGGGTGGAGACTGGAACCACGCACTGTCAGGCAGGGAGCCAACCGGCTCGGTCGCCGGCAGGCGGTCGGTGCTGGCGGCTGTCGAGCGCCTGGAGCTCCAGGTGCCGACCGCTTGGATGCCTCACCAGATCGACGGCCTCCTCAGCATCGACCACATCGCCGTCCCGAAGTCGTGGCACGTCACAGCCACGCAGCGGCATCGAGCTCTCTCTGGGGACACTCGCATTTCTGACCACGATGCATACGTTGTCGAAGCCGCCGCTCCTTCGACCGTGGGATGACCGCGGCACGGCGCGGGTCAATCGCGGGGAAATGACACACCTTGGCGCGCGCTCGTCGCGGCAGATCCAGGTGCCGCAAGCGCCAGAGCGCGGCATGGTCGTGGATGCCCGGCATTGGTTCGGGTCCGGGTTCGGGTCCGGGGTTCCGGCCCCTCGCCGTGATCGGTGCCCTGGCGTATCGGGTCCGCGACCGCCGCTGGCCGAGCTAGCCGAGGAAGACGTGGGCGATTCCACTTCCTCTTCGTCACCCCTTCGGACACTGACGATTCGCTGTCTCGCGGAGATCCGGCCGGTCTTGTCCTCGTCGTCGGTCACCGGGCCGTGCCTAGTCTGGGGGCGTGCCCGACCCCACCGAGATCGATGAGCGAATTGACCGCGCGAGCGCGCGACCGTTCGGGCGGCGGTTCCACCTACGCGGGCGCGAGCGGGCTACGGCTGAGCTGCGCGGTCCTCAGACGATGCGGGCTCACGCCGCGGAGATCATCGCGGAGCGGCTGGCACCGGCAGAGCCGCGCAACGACGGCCGGCAGACCCCCTACCGCAACCACCCGGTCTTTGTGGCCCAGCACGCCACCGCGACCTGCTGCCGCAGCTGCCTGGAGACGTGGCACGGCATCGCGAAGGGGCACCGGCTCGACCGCGGCGAGCGGGCCTACGTGGTCGAGGTGATCGGGCGCTGGATCGACCGCGAGCTGGCGACCTCCATCGAAGGTAGGGCCCCCGGGAACTTCACCTCACGCCGATCGTGAAGGTGGCGCGCGTCGTTCCTGGCCTCAGCGATCAAGCGCCCCGCGGCATCATCCGGGCGCCGAGGCGAACGCTCGCCCGCAGCAGCGCGCGACGGCTGAGCACGGCCCGCGAGGGGTGTCCGCAACCTTCTGCCGCATCCCAGGTCTCACCATTGGCCGCCCCGCCGAGCCGTCCCGGCGGCCCGGCCGTGGGAGGGTCGCTCACCGCTTGGGTTGATCAATCAATCGCTACAGGGTGAGCGACCCGACACACGCGTCTGGATCTCGGAAGGGTCGCGCGTCCGGCAGGCGGCGGAATGACGCCCGTCGTCGCATGGCTTCGCGAGCTGGCGGGCCGATCGTCTGACGAGTGTGGTCGCCGGCGGGCCTTTGGTGGACTCGCGGATCCCACGGACACGGGATGCCGCGGACCGGCACGACGTGCGAACGTGGCGGTCTCGTGACCCCGCACCCCGAGAGCAACGGAGCGTCCCTGATGTCGACCCAAGCCATCCCGACGGTCCGCTTGCCCTCGGGGGAGGCCATTCCGGTGATGGGTCTGGGCACTTGGCACCTGGGCGAGAATCCCGCCCGACGAGCGTCGGAGCTCGCTGCCCTGCGCCTGGGTATCGACCACGGGCTCACGTTGATCGACACCGCCGAGATGTACGGCAGCGGCGCGGCGGAGGTGCTGGTCGGCGAGGCGATCGCTGGACGCCGGGACGAGGTGTTCTTGGTCAGCAAGGTGCTGCCATCACATGCGGCGTACGCGGACACCATCGAGGCGTGTCGCCGGAGCCTGAAGCGGCTTGGCGCCGAGCGGCTCGACCTGTACCTGCTGCACTGGCGCGGCCAGGTGCCGCTCGAGCAGACGGTGCTCGCCTTCGAGGAGCTGGTCAGGCTAGGCATGATCCGCTACTGGGGCGTCAGCAACTTCGACATCCGGGACATGGCCGAGCTGCGGGCCCTCCCCGGCGGGGAGGCGGTCCAGACCGACCAAGTGCTCTACAACCTGACCCGCCGGGGCATCGAGTACGACCTGCTACCGAACTTGCAGGAGCAGGCCACCCCGGTGATGGCCTACTCACCGATCGAGCAGGGCCGCCTGCTGCGCCATCCCATGACCATCGCGATCGCGAGCCGGCACCAGGCCACCCCTGCGCAGGTCGCGCTCGCCTGGCTGATGACCCGGGACGGGGTGAACACCATCCCCCGTGCCAGCACGCGCGAGCA
>NZ_JAOPXQ010000042.1 GCF_025965075.1 Aeromicrobium sp. | reverse complement strand
ACCAGATGATGGACGGCGTCGAGGTCGGCCGCGTCAACGTCGGCGCGCGCGCCGTCGGCATCGCCAACCGGGCGTTCGAGCTCGGCATCGCGTACGCCCAGCAGCGCGAGACGTTCGGCAAGCCGATCGCCCAGCACCAGGCCATCTTGTTCCGCCTGGCCGAGATGGCGACCAAGGTCGAGACCGCGCACGCCATGGTGGTCAAGGCCGCCCGCCTCAAGGACGAGGGCAAGCGCAACGACGTGGAGGCCGGGATGGCCAAGATGATCGCGTCGGAGTACTGCAACGAGGTCGTGCAGGATTCGTTCCGCATCCACGGCGGCTACGGTTACAGCAAGGAGTACGAGATCGAGCGCCTCTACCGCGAGGCGGCGTTCATGCTCATCGGCGAGGGCACGTCCGACATCCAGAAGATGATCATCGGTCGGGCCCTGCTCAAGGACTACAAGCTCTGACCACGCAGACGGTCGGCCTCTAGCATGGACCACATGCCTCTCCAGAACTCCGGACTCTTCCAGCTCGAGTACCCCCAGTCGCTGGGGGTCTTCGACAAGTACGCCGACGCCCAGAAGGCCGTCGACTACCTCTCCGACCACGAGTTCCCGGTCGAGAACGTCCTGATCGTCGGCACCGAGCTGCGTCAGGTCGAGCGGGTCACGGGGCGCTTGACGTGGGGCCGCGTGCTGTCGGCCGGTGCCGGCTCGGGCGCGTGGCTGGGCCTGCTGATCGGCCTGATCCTCAGCGCGTTCTCGGACGGCAGCTCGGTCTGGGTCACGGTCCTCGGCGGCATCCTGTTCGGCGTCGCCTTCGGCGTCATCTCCGGCGCCCTGGGCTATGCCGCGACGCGCGGCCAGCGCGACTTCAGCTCGGTGCAGAAGGTCGTCGCGACCAAGTACGAGGTCCTCGTCGAGCACAAGTTCCTCGCCGACGGCCAGGCGCTGCTGGCCAAGCTGCCCGGCGCCAACCCCTTCACCTGACCCCAGCCCCCAGGAGCTCCCACCGCATGACCAAGACCAACCCCGGCCACTTCTTCGAGGACTTCCGGGTCGGGCAGGTGCTCCAGCACGCGACGCCGCGGACCGTCACGGAGGGCGACCGCGCCCTCTACGGCGCGCTCTACCCGACCCGCTTCGCGGTGCCCTCGTCGGCGGAGTTCGCCGCCTCGGTGGGCCTCGACCCGGCCCCGGTCGAGGACCTGGTCGCGTTCCACATCGCGTTCGGCAAGACCGTCCCGGACGTGTCCCTCAACGCGGTCGCCAACCTGGGCTACGCCGAGTGCCGCTTCCACCAGCCGGTCGTCCCCGGTGACACGCTCCGCACGAGCTCGGAGGTCATCGGGCTCAAGCAGAACTCCAACGGCAGGAGCGGCGTCGTGTACGTCCGCTCGACCGCGACCAACCAGCGCGGTGAGGTCGCCCTCGACTGGGCCCGCTGGGTCATGGTGCACAAGCGCGACGCCGAGGCCGCGGCCCCGGAGACCGTCGTCCCGGAGCTCGCGGCGGTCGTGGCGCCGGAGGACCTGGTCCTGCCGGCCGGGCTCGACTTCACGGCGTACGACTTCGCCGCCGCGGGGGAGCCGCACCGGTTCGCGGACTACGAGGTCGGCGAGAAGATCGACCACGTCGACGGCGTCACGCTGACCGATCCGGAGCACATGCTGGCGACCCGGCTGTGGCAGAACACCGCCAAGGTCCACTTCAACACCGAGGCCCGGCCCGACGGCAACCGGCTGATCTACGGCGGGCACATCATCTCGATGGCCCGCGCCCTGTCGTTCAACGGGCTGGCCAACGCCCAGCTGATCTCGGCGATCAACGCCGGCGCCCACGCGGCGCCCGCCTTCGCCGGCGACACGGTCTACGCGTGGTCCGAGGTGCTGGACACCGCGGAGACCCCCGCCCCCGGCGTCGGGGCGCTGCGCCTGCGGCTCGTGGCGACCAAGGGACGTGACGAGTCGATGACGCTGCGCGGCGACGACGGCAAGTACGCCCCCGGCGTCCTGCTCGACCTCGACTACTGGGCGCTCGTCCCGCGCTGATGACGACCCACGAGGACACCGAGGACCAGCTCTGGCTGGTCCGCCACGGTGAGACCGAGTGGAGCGCCGCGGGTCGGCACACGTCGACGACCGACCTGCCGCTGACCGCGGTGGGCGAGGCCGCGGCGCGTACGCTCACCGGCCCGCTGGCCGGCATCGCCTTCGCGCAGGTGCTGACCAGCCCGCGGCGGCGGGCCCGGCACACCGCCGAGCTCGCCGGGTTCCCCGATGCGGCGGTCGACCCGGATCTCGCGGAGTGGGCCTACGGCGACTACGAGGGCCTGACGACCGCTGAGATCCGGCGGACCGTGCCGGACTGGACCGTCTGGTCCCACCCCAGCCCGGGCGGCGAGTCCGCCGCGCAGGTCGCGGAGCGGCTCGACCGGGTCGTGGCCCGC
This sequence comes from Aeromicrobium sp., assembly GCF_025965075.1. Taxonomy (GTDB): domain Bacteria; phylum Actinomycetota; class Actinomycetes; order Propionibacteriales; family Nocardioidaceae; genus Aeromicrobium. Next base: position 7,029 of record NZ_JAOPXQ010000042.1, on the reverse strand, counting down.
GCCGTCGCCGCGGACGGCAAGACCTTGGTGTTCGCCCACGGGCACTCCCTGCGGGCGCTGGCCGCGCGCTGGCTCGGGCTCGACGTCGCCGAGGGCCGGCACTTCGCGCTGGACACGTCGACGGTCTCGGTTCTCGGTGTCGACCGGGGCATGCCGGTCGTGCGGCGCTGGAACGCCCTGCCGTAGTCCAGCCAGGCGCGGTCGGCCCGGCCGGCGTCGCTGCTCAAGGAGGCGCACGAGCCCGGGGCCGCCGCGGCGCTGGCCGAGAAGCTGGCCGGCGACGACATCGCGCAGCTCGGCTGACTGTCCGGGCGGTGCCCTAGCCTGAACTCGTGCGCATCGACCTCCACACCCACTCGAACCGCTCGGACGGCACCGACAGCCCCGCCGAGCTGGTCCGCAACGCCAAGGCCGTCGGTCTCGACGTCGTCGCCCTGACCGACCACGACGCGACGACGGGCTGGGACGACGCCGTGGCCGCGGGCCGCTCGGTCGGCATCCACGTCGTGCGGGGCATCGAGATCTCCACCCGCTTCCACGGCGAGAGCGTGCACCTGCTGGGCTACGAGTTCGACCCCGGCGACGCGGCGCTCGTCGCGGAGCTGCGCCGGGTGCTGGACGGCCGCGAGGGCCGCCTCCCACAGATGCTCGCCAGGCTCGCCGAGCACGGGATCGACATCACGATGGCCGACGTCGCGGCGCAGTCCGGTGACGCGGCGGCGTCGGGGCGTCCCCACATCGCCGACGCGATGGTCGCCAAGGGCTACCTCGCCGACCGCGACGAGGCCTTCGACGGCTGGCTCGACGCGGACGGCAAGGCTTACGTCGACCGCTACGCGGCGCCGCTGCTCGAGGCGGTGCGGCTCGTCAAGGACGCCGGTGGCAAGGCCGTCATCGCGCACCCCTGGTCACGCGGCAGCGATGCCGTGCTCACCGCCGCCGCCCTCGAGGAGCTGGCCGCGGCCGGGCTCGACGGCATCGAGGTCGACCACAACGACCACGACGTCAAGGCCCGCGCGGGGCTGCGGGACATCGCCCGCGCCCTCGGACTCGTGCAGACCGGCTCGAGTGACTACCACGGCTCGGGCAAGGGCCCCGAGTTCAGCCTCGGCTGCCAGACGACGGCGGTGCAGGAGTACGAGCGGCTGCTCGGCGGCTAGCTCGTCGGGCCGAACTGCTCGACGCGCACCATGTCGCTGCGGACCCCGGCCTCGCCGAGGATGCGGCCGACGAAGCTGACGAAGCCCACCGACCCGCAGACGTATGCCCGCTCGACCCCGTCGGCCAGCGCCGCGACCTCGTCGGGATACAGGTGGGCGGCGACCCGCTCGCTGCCGTCGGGGAGGGGATGGTTCTCCCGGGTCAGCGCGATGAACGCACCGGCGGTCTCGAGCTCGTCGGCGTACGGCAGCCGGGCCCGGGTCTGCGCCGAGGCCACGACCGTGAGGTTGGCATCGGTGCCGGTGCGCCGGGCGTAGCGCAGCATCGAGACGAACGGGACGACGCCCGAGCCGCCGGCGACGCAGATCGAGGGGGTCGTGCCGCCCCAGACGAACCAGCGACCGATCGGCCCGCGGGCCTCGAGCTCGTCGCCGACCTCGACGATGTCGTGCAGGAACGAGGACACCTCGCCGCGGGGGAGGCACTCGACCATGAGCTCGACGAGGGGATCGGCGGGATCGGACGCGATCGAGTAGGACCGCTGGGCCGTGTAGCCGTCGGGCGCGCGCAGGCGGAGGACGTAGTGCTGGCCGGGCACGTGGTCCTGCCGGTCGGCGACCTCGAGCCGGAGCCGGACGTAGCCCTCGGTCGACCGGTCGACCTCGCGGACGATCGCCGTGGTCCACGCACTCGCGATCACCCGCGTGGACGCGGGCGCCTCCTCGCTCATGCGTCGCCCTGGTAACGCTGCTCGAGCCACGGGTCCCCGCGGTCGTGGTAGCCGTTGCGCTCCCAGAATCCCTGCTCGTCGTGGTCGCGCAGCTCGATCCGGGTGATCCACTTGGCGGACTTCCAGAAGTACAGGTGCGGGACCAGGAGGCGGACGGGGCCGCCGTGCTCGGGCGTCAGTGGCTTCCCGTCGAACTCCCAGACGATCCAGGCCTTGCCGTCGGTGATGTCCGACAGCGGCAGATTGGTCGTGTAGCCCGTCGTCGAGGTCGCGAAGACGTGCGTCGCCTCGGGCCTGACCCCGGTGACGTCGAGCAGGGCGTCGACGCTGACGCCGCTGAACGTCGTGTCGAACTTCGACCACGTCGTGACGCAGTGGATGTCGCCGAAGTACGACGACGGGGGCAGCGCGTGGATGCCGCGCCAGTCCCACGTGGTCGGGGTGTCGACGAGCCCGTCGACCGTCATGGTCCACTCGTCGAGGTCGACCTGCGGGGTCAGCTCGGCGGACAGGACCGGCCAGCCGGCCCCGGTGTCGTACTGGCCGGGTGGGAGCCGGGTGTCGCCGCCGCGGCGGGCGCCCCCGGTGAAGCCTCGCGTGATGCCCATCAGCCGTGCCTCCTGAGGAACGGTAGCCAGGCCTCGACGAGGCCGGCGGGATTCTCGACGCCGGGTGAGTGGGCCGAGCTCGGGATGACGTGGATCTCGGTGCCGAGCCGCTGCGCCATGAGCGCCTGGACGTCGTGCGGCCAGGCATCGTCGTCGGCGCCGCGGGCGACCCACACCGGGAGCCCCGTCGCGGTGACGTCCTCGACGATGTCGGTGGCGTCGATCAGCAGCTGGGTCATGGCCTTGAGCGAGGCCGGCGCGTTGGCGGTGAAGCGTCGGGCCAGGAACGCCGTGATCTGGGCGGGCCGCTTGACGCCCTGCTCGCGCAGCTCGTGCAGCTGCAGCAGCGGGACCTTGCCGATCGCGGCGGCGAGCCGGCGCAGGGGGCGCTGCACGGTGTCGCCGAGGGCGCCCGGGCCGGTGCACAGCAGGTTGAGGGTCTGCCACGCGGAAGGATCGGTCACGACGGCGTGCTGCGAGACGAGCCCGCCGAAGGAATGGCCCAGCAGGTGGGACCGCGGGTGGTCCGCAGTCGCGCGGACGGCGAGCGCGTCGGCGGCGAACCCGTCGAGGGTGTAGTCGTCGGTCGGCAGCCCGGGGGTCTCGTACTGGCCGCGCTGGTCGTACGTCGTCGCGTCGTAGCCGGCCGCGGCGAGCAGCGGCAGCAGCGGGGTGAAGTCCTCCTTGCTGCCGGTCCAGCCCGGCACGAGCAGGACGTGGCCGATCGGCCGGTCGACGCGTACGACGTGCGCCGCGAAGCTGCCGCGGGCGGTCTCGAGCGACACGGCGGAGACGTCCGCCGGCAGCTCGAGGGTGCGCGGGACGCTCATCGGCCCCGCTTCGCGACCCGGGTGACGAGGGACTTCGGGAGGTACTGCGCCAGCCCCGCGAGGACCTTGTAGCGCAGGCTGGGGATCGACACCGTCTTGTCCCGCTCGAGGTCCCGCAGCGAGGTCTTGACGACGTAGTCGGCCTTGAGCCACATCCACCGGGGCACGCCGCTGATGTCCATCTCGCCACGCTGGTGGAACTCGGTCCGCACGAAACCGGGACACAGTGCCTGCACCGAGATGTTGACGTCGTCGTAATGGATGTCGGCCCACTGCGACAGGTTGAGCAGCCACGCCTTGTGGGCGGAGTAGATCCCGCGGGGCGTGAACGCGGCGACGCTGGAGACGTTGATGATCTGCCCGCCGCCGCGACCCGCCATGGACTTGATCGCGGCGTCCATGAGGTGCATCGGGGCGCGCACCAGGAGGTCGAGCTGGCGGTCCTCGTCGGCGATGTCGGTCGTGCCGAACCAGCCCGCGAGCGACGAGCCGGCATTGTTGACCAGGAGGTCGACGGGGCGGGTCGTGTCGGTCAGCACGTTGGCCGCGGCCTGCACGCCCGCGAGGGTCGACAGATCGGCCGTGACGACGTCGACCTCGACGCGGTGCTTGCTGCGCAGCTCGGCTGCGAGGGCCTCCAGCTGCGCGGTCGTGCGGGCCACGATCACGAGGTGGAATCCCCGCTTGGCGAGCTCCTGCGCGAACGCGTTGCCGATGCCTGCGGTTGCCCCGGTCACCAGCGCGCGACGTGTCATGGGCCAAGCATGCCAAATGCCGTGTCAGACGGTCCCCGGGGCCGGACCGTGATGACACAATGGCGCTCGTGACGACGACGATCGCAGTGGCCAACCAGAAGGGCGGGGTCGCGAAGACGACCACGGTGGTGTCCCTCGGGGCGGCGCTCGCCGAGCTCAAGCAGCGCGTGCTGCTGGTCGACGTGGACCCGCAGGGCAGCCTGACGTTCTCCCTCGGGATCGATCCGGAGGACCTCGACGTCACGGTGGCGGAGGTGCTGCTGGGCACCAAGCAGGCCGACGACGCCATCGTCATCACCGACGACGGCATGCACCTGCTGCCCGCCAACATCACCCTGACCCAGGCCGAGGAGAGCCTCGTCGGTCGCACGGGGCGCGAGCAGCGGCTGCGGGTCGCGCTCGACAAGGTCCTCGACGACTACGACTGGATCATCATCGACTGCCCGCCGACGCTGGGCGTCCTGACGGTCGGCGCGCTGTCCGCGGCGCAGCAGGTCCTGATCCCGCTGCAGGCCGAGACCCTCTCGCACCGCGGTGTCGGCCAGCTCCTCGACACGATCCACGACGTCCGCCAGTTCATCAATCCCAAGCTCGAGATCATGGGCGTGCTGCCGACGATGTACGACGGCCGCACCCGGCACGCGCAGGACGTCCTGCAGGCGATCCGCGAGACGTACGACCTGCCGATCGTGACACCGCCGATCCCCAAGACGATCCGGTTCGCCGAGGCGCCCGCGATCGGGCGGTCGGTCCTGTCGACCGCGAAGAACCACAAGGGTGCCGAGGCCTACCGGCAGGTCGCCGCCGGACTGCTGGAGTCGCAGGCCAGGCCGGCGCGGACGTCAGCGAGGAAATCCGCCGACAAGGCGTAGACCGCCCGGCGTGACGCAGCCTCGACGGTAGGATCAGGCTTGTGTCCAAGCGCCAGGCCTCCCACCGTCTCGCCCGTCGTCGGGCCCGGGTGAGTGGGCTGGGTCTCGCGGTCGGCGTCACGATCGCGGTCGGTGGCGCGGCGGTCGGCGTCGTTCCGCAGCTCACGGCCGGCTCGGCCGCGGCGGGCTCGGTCCCCGCGAGCGCCGGTGAGTCGGCGCTGGTGACGACGACTTTGGCGGACGTACCCGCCCCCACGACGACTCCGGCGCCCGCGAGGGTGACGGCCGAGCTGACCGCCAAGGTCGCTGCCAAGGCCGCCGCCGCGAAGGCCGCGGTGCCGGCCGTCCCGGCCCGGTCGGGCGACGGGCGGCGGATCGTGTTCGACCAGAGCGACCAGCGGGTCTGGCTGATCGAGGACGGCAACGAGGTCGCGCGGACGTACCGCGTGTCAGGCAGCCGGTTCGACAACCTGCAGCCCGGGTCGTACGTCGTGCAGTCCAAGCAGGAGCACGCGACGGCCTTCGACGCCAGCGGCACGATGGACTACTTCGTCCGGTTCGCAACGGGCTACAGCGAGCCGATCGGCTTCCACTCCGTGCCGCGCGACAACGCCGGCAAGCTCGAGCAGACCAAGGGCCAGCTCGGCACCCCGCTGTCGGCCGGCTGCGTCCGCCAGTGGAAGCCCGACGCGATCGCCCTGTGGAACTTCGCCCCCGTCGGCACCAAGGTCCACGTCACCGCCTAGACCCCACCGCTGACGGGTCACGTGCTGGCCCGTCAGCGTGAGGGTGGTCAGTCCTGCTTGGCGACGGGGGCGCCGCCGCGCGAACGGGTGCGGCTGCGGTTGCGCTTGCGGGGGGTGCGGGTCGCGCCCTCACCGGTCGCGCTCGACGGGGTCTGCTTGTCGCCCCCCGTGGTGCCGCTGGCCTCGGCCTGGCGTCCACCGCGGTCTCCACCGCGATCGCCGCCGCGTCCACCGCGATCTCCGCCGCCGCTGCGGCCACGGCCGCCACGGTCGTCGTCCTTCTTCGGCTCACGCGGCGAGGCCGCCTTGAGCCGGCCCTTGACGCCACGGTCGATGCCGAGGTCGTGGAACAGGTGATCGGACGTGGAGTAGGTCTCCTGGGGCTCGTCGAACGGCAGGCCCAGGGCCTTGTTGATGAGCTTCCAGCGCGTGATGTCCGCCCAGTCGACGAACGTCACGGCGATGCCCGAGGCGCCGGCGCGGCCGGTGCGGCCGATCCGGTGGACGTACGTCTTGTCGTCCTCGGGGCAGTTGTAGTTGATGACGTGCGTGATGCCGGCGACGTCGATGCCACGGGCGGCGACGTCGGTCGCGACGAGGATGTCGATCTTGCCCTCGCGGAAGCGGGTCAGCGCCTTCTCGCGGGCCGGCTGCGCCATGTCGCCGTGCAGCGGCGAGGCGGGGAAGCCCCGGTCGATGAGCTCGTCGGCGACCCGCTGCGCGGTGCGCTTGGTGCGGGTGAAGACGATGACCCGGCCCACGTCGTCGGCCTGCAGGATGCGGCCCACGATCTCGGGCTTGTCCATGTCGTGCGCCTGCCAGACGAACTGCGCCGTCGCGGGCACCATCTGGCTGTCGTCGTCGCCGGACTCGGCGCGGATGTTCATGGGGTGACGCATGTGCTTGCGCGCCAGTCCCACGATCGCGCCGGGCATCGTCGCCGAGAACAGCATTGTCTGGCGGGTCTCGGGGGTCTTGGCCAGGATCGACTCGACGTCGGGCAGGAAGCCCAGGTCCAGCATCTCGTCGGCCTCGTCGAGGACGAGCGACTTGACGTGGGACAGGTCGAGCGCGCCGCGGTTGGCCAGGTCCAGCAGACGTCCCGGCGTGCCGACGACGATGTCGACGCCGGACTCCAGCGCGTCGAGCTGCGACTCGTAGGGGACGCCGCCGTAGATCGTCAGGTTGCGGGTGCCGCGACGCTTCGACGCGACCGCGATGTCGCTGGCGACCTGGATCGCGAGCTCACGGGTCGGGGCGACGATCAGGGCCTGTGGCTTGCCCGCGACGACCTGGTCGTAGTCGGCGTCGTGGGGCGCGACGGTGC
>NZ_JAOPXQ010000031.1 GCF_025965075.1 Aeromicrobium sp. | reverse complement strand
TGCCTCGCGGCGGCCGCCGACGCCGGTGCCGGCCATACCCAGATCACGCTCGAGCGGTCGGACGCAGACGTCCACGTCCACCTCGTCGTGACCCGCAACGCGGACGCCACGCTGACCGTCGTGGCGGTCGACCAGACCAGGCGGGTCGCCGCCGAGGACGACCTCGCCCGCTCCCAACGCCGCTGGCTGGCGCTGGTGCGCAACGCCGCCGACATCGTCTTCACGACCGACTCCGCCGGCGCCCTGACCTCGGTCACCTCGGCCCTGCCGGAGCGGCTCGGCTGGGCGGTCGAGGAGGTCGTCGGACAGATCGGCCTGGGCTTCGTCCACCCCGACGACCGCCAGCAGGCCGAGAAGGCGTGGGCCGAGGTCGTGACCGGCGACGCCGCCCAGCGCAGCCTCGAGGTGCGGCTGACCCACGCCGACCAGCGGGTCTCCTGGGCCCGCGTCGTCATGACCGACCTGCGCGACGACCCCGACGTCGGCGCCGTCGTCGGCAACGTCACCGACATCACCGAGCACAAGCAGGAGCAGGCCGCCCGGCGCGACATCGAGGAGCGGTTCCGGGCCCGGTTCGACCAGTCCCGCCTCCCCCAGTCGATGCAGGCGGCCGACGGGACGTACGAAGCCGTCAACGACGCGTTCTGCACCCTCGTCGGCCGGGCCCGCGAGGAGCTCATCGGGCAGACCCCCGAGGCCATCACCCACCCCGACGATCCCGGCACCTCGACCACGGTCCTCGACAGCATGCTGCAGGGCGAGGTCGCCTCGGCGCAGGTCGAGCGGATCCTCGCCGACGCCGAGGGCCGGCCCCTCTCGGTCCGCATCGACGCGACCCTGCTGCGCGACACCCACGGCCGGCCCAGCGGATTCGCGGCGTCCCTGCAGGACCAGCGCCCCCTGCGCGAGAGCGAGCTGGCCCGGGTCGAGCTGCAGCGGTTCTACGACGTCGTCACCGAGCGGTCGCGGGACTTCGTGACGATCCACGACCCCGCCGGCAACACGGTGTACGCCTCCCCCGCCGGGCTCGCGCTGTTCGGCACCGCGTACGACCAGGCGACCACCGCGCACGACCCGCGCGTCCACCCCGATGACCGCGCCGAGGTCGCCATCGCGTGGCAGGCCGTGATCGAGCAGGGCGGATCGGCGACGTGGCGCTACCGGGCGATGGGCGCGGCGGGTGAGTGGATCTGGGTCGAGCACACCGCGACCAACCTGCTGGACACCGACATCGGCGGCGTCATCTCCAACATCCGCGACGTCAACGCAGAGGTCGAGGCCGAGCTGGCGCTGCGCTTCTCCGAGGCCCGCTACCGCGCGATCGCCGAGACGGCCGAGGAGGGCATCCTCGTCATCTCGGTCGAGGGGTACGCCGACTTCGCCAATGCCCGGCTCGCCGCGATGCTCGGACTGCCGCTGACCACGGTGTACGCCGTCCCGGTCTGGGCCGTGCTGGACGGGCCCGCTGCCGCGACCGCCGAGCTCCGGGTCAAGGACCGCGCGCACCGCGGGGCGGAACGCTACGAGATCCCCTACTCCCACCCCGACGGGTCGACCCGGGTCCTGCGGGTCACCGCCTCCCCCATGCCTCCGGTCGACGGCCGGCCCCAGGGATCGCTCGTGATGGTCTCCGACATCACCGAGACCCGGCGCAGCGAGCGCGAGCTGCGGCACGCCGCCCAGCACGACCACCTCACCGACCTGCCCAACCGCACGATGCTGATGGAGCACCTGGAGCGGCTCGGGCTGCCGAGCGCCACCAATGTCGCGGCGCTGTTCATCGACCTCGACCACTTCAAGGACATCAACGACGGCCGCGGCCACACCGCCGGCGACCACCTCCTGGTCGAGGTCGCCAACCGGCTCCGCGCGACCAGCGGGCCGTACGACGCGGTGTCCCGCTTCGGCGGTGACGAGTTCGTCGTCGTGCTGCACGACGTCGACGTCGACACCGCGATGGACCGGGCCCGGGAGCTCATCACGGAGCTCGCGCGGACGTACAACATCGGTCACCACACGATCCGCAACGGCGCCACGATCGGCGTCGCGATGTCCCCCGCGTCCTCGGGCGAGGACCTGCTGCGGTTCGCCGACACCGCGATGTACGCCGCGAAGGCCAGCGGTCGCGGCCGGGTCCGCCTGTTCGACCGGGCCCTGTCCGAGCAGGCCGAGGAGCGCTACGTCCTGGGCGCAGAGCTGCTGACCGCGATCGCCGAGGACGGCCTGGACATGCAGTACCAGCCCGTCATCGACATCGACACCGGCGAGGTCGCCGGCGTCGAGGCGCTGGCCCGCTGGCACCACCCCACCCGGGGCACGGTCTCGCCGACCCGGTTCGTGGCGCTCGCCGAGATGAGCGCCAGCGCGACCGACCTGGACCGCTGGGTCATCCGCCGCACGATGCGCGACATCAGCGAGCTCAAGGCCGACTGGACGATGCCCGAGGGCGCCTACGTCGCGATCAACCTGTCGGGCCAGAGCCTGTCCGACGAGAGCCTCGACTCGTTCATCATCGAGTGCACCAAGGACTACGGGCTCGACCCCGGCGTCATCACGCTCGAGATCACCGAGAGCGCGATCATGGCCGACAAGGACGTCGCGATCTCGGTGCTGCAGCGGCTGCGCGACCAGGGCTTCGACATCGCGATCGACGACTTCGGCACGGGCTACAGCTCGATGGCCTATTTGCGGGACCTGCCGATCTCGATGCTCAAGATCGACCGCGGCTTCGTCCGCGGCGTCCCCGACGACCAGCACTCCCTCGCGATCGTCACGTCGCTGATCGAGCTGGCCCGGTCGCTGGACCTCAAGGTCGTCGCGGAGGGGGTCGAGACGACCCGCCACCTCGACACCCTGCGGGCTCGCGGCTGCGCATACGCGCAGGGCTGGCTGTGGAGCCGCGCGAAGTCACCCGCGCAGCTGCGGGAGTCCGGGATCCTGGACCACCGGTTCGGCTCGGACGGCTCGCGCGTCGACTGAGCCGACGTACGTCCGTGGCGGCGGCGGTCGTCGCGCGGCGTACGCGCTAGCGGTCCCTCGCCCAGCGCAGGAACGCCGCGGCGTGGTGCACGTCGTCGAAGCCGTCGCCGACCAGCTCGACCAGCAGGTCGTTGCTCCACACCCCGAGCCGGCCGCGGGTCAGCGAGGACTCGTCGACCTTGGGGAGCTCGAGGCCGTACACGGCCCGGGTGACGCGGACCTTGTCGTCGTACGTCAGCACCGGCAGGAACCGGTCCGGGTCGGCGACCGCGAGGGTCTTGGTCAGCAGCGCCTCGCCGAAGCCCGGCATGGGGGTCGCGTGCTCACCCTCGATCAGCTGGTTGAGCCGGTCCTCGACCTCGCCGGGCCCGCGCAGCAGGTGCTGGACGGTGGCGCGGACGCGGCGGGCGCCCTCGAACTCGCCCATCAGGTTCCACGCCTTGTCGAACGTCGTGGTGTCGCCCGTGTCGCCGCCGGTGCGGTCGTGGACGAACAGCAGCAGGTCCGAGATCACGACCTTGTCGAGCCCCTCGGCGGAGAACGCCCAGCGGAACTTCGCCCAGTGCGAGGCGACGACCGGATCGGCCTGGTGCGGGACCGTCGCGAGGAACTCCTGCTTGAGCAGCTCGGCGCGCTGCAGGTCGACCAGCTCGGCGTCACCCGTGCCGGGGAAGCGCTTGCGCGCCACCGTCAGCGGCACGACGCTGAACCGTGCGGGGGCGGCGGCCTTCTTGCGCGGCGCCGACTTGCGGGCGGCGGCGGGCTTGGGCGCCTCGACCGGCGAGCCGTACGCGAACGTGAAGTCGCAGTCCTCGCACGTCGCCTCCTTGCGCCCGTCGGGGAGGGTGCGGACGAGGTGGACATCGTCCTCACGGACGCACAACGGACAGACGATCAGAGCCACGTCCCCAAACGTACGCCTCGGGCGTACGCGACCGCCCCTCAGCCAGCAGGCCGAGGGGCGGTCGGGGTCTGCTAGACGCAGCGTCAGACGCGGTTCTTCTTGCGACCGGTGACGGCGTTGTAGACGAGCAGGGCGACGATGGCGCCGATGATCGAGCCGATGATGCCGGCGGCGGTCAGGTCGACCCCGCCGTCGCTCACGAGCGAGCCGAGGAATCCGCCGACGAACGAGCCGACGATGCCCAGCAGGATCGTGCCGAGGATGCCGAAGTCGTCCTTGCCCGGCACGACCGCGCGAGCGATGAATCCGGCGATCAGGCCGACGATGATGAATCCGATGATGCCCATGGGGGTTCCTCCCTGTGGTGATGCCGCCGCGGGTGCGCCGGGTGGGCGCGCGACAGCAGCCAACGACGCTAGCGGTCCTTGCCGGTGCGCGCATCTTTGGCGGGCGAGGGTGTGAAAGCGGCCGGATTGGGTAACTCCACAGCATGGCTACTACTCCGAAATTCACGATTCCTGGCCTCACCTCCGCTGACGGCGAAAAGCTCGCGGGCATCCTGCAGGAGCGCCTCAATGCCCTCAACGACCTCCAGCTGACGCTGAAGCACGTGCACTGGAACGTCGTCGGACCCCACTTCATCGCCGTCCACGAGATGATCGACCCGCACGTGGACGAGGTCCGCGACATGGTCGACGAGACCGCCGAGCGCATCGCGACCCTCGGCACCTCCCCGCTCGGCACGCCCGGCGCGATCGTCGCCGGCCGCAGCTGGGAGGACTACTCCCTCGGCCGCGCCACGACCAACGAGCACCTCGGTGCGCTCGACGAGGTGTACGTCCACCTGCTCGAGGACCATCGCAAGGCGCAGGCCGCCGTCTCGGACCTGGACCCCGTCACCGAGGACATGATCATCGGCCAGCAGCGTCAGCTCGAGCTGTTCCACTGGTTCGTCCGTGCCCACCTCGAGAGCACCGGCGGCAAGCTCTCCACCCAGGGTGCGACGTCGGAGAAGAAGGCCGCCGAGGCGGCCCACGCCTCCGCGGACGTCACCGAGTAGGACCCCACAGACGCGAGACCCCGACCCATGCGCTGGGTCGGGGTCTCGTTTGTCCGGGGCTCGCGCCCTTGGACACGACAGTGCCCGCCTTCCCGATCGGGAGGGCGGGCACTGGGCTGTGCGGGTGTCAGCCCTGCGTGTCCTGCTTGACCTCCTGCGCGGCATGCTGGCCCTCGGACGCCACGTGCTGCGCCGAGTCCTGCGCGGAGGACTTGAGCTCGGAGGCGGCCTCGGTCGCCGACTCCTTGAGGTTGCCGCCGATCTCCTGGCCGACCGACTTCGCCTGGTCGACGACCGGCTGGCCGTGCTCCTTGGCGGCGTCGACGGCCTGCTCGGCGAGCTGGGCCTCCTTGTCGCTGGCGGGGATCAGCGAGGCGATGACCAGCCCGGCGCCGAAGGCGACCAGGCCCGCGGCGAGGGGGCTGCCCTCGGCGCGTGAGGCGACACCGCTGACGGCATCGGACGCCCTGCCGGTGCCGTCGGGCGTGGAACCGGCCGCACTGTGCGCCGAGCCCATGACCTTGTCCTTGACCGAGCCGACCCCGCCCTTGACGCTGTCGACCTTGCGACCGACGACCCGGCCGGGGCTCACTCGGTCGGCGAGCTCGTCCACGTTGCGCGTGAGGTCCTCGCGGGTCGCCTCGATGTCGCGCTCGATCACTTCTGGTTCTTTGCCCATTGCACGTCCTCCTTGATCGTCCTCTGCGTGGCCTCGAGCTTCGGGTTCACGTTGTTGAATTCCTTCTTGCCAGTCAGCGCCAGGATGGCGGCGGCAATCGCCCACACGGCGAACACGATGAGCGCGGCCCATTCGGTGTCCATCGCGTTGTTGAGCAGGTACATCACGAACAGGGACAGGAAAAGCAGCGCGAAGTAGCCGCTCATCGCTGCGCCGCCGAGCATGCCGGCGCCCTTGCCCGCCTTGCTGATCTCCTGCTTGACCTCAGTCTTGGCCAGCTCGAGCTCCGAACGCACCATCGACCCCAGGTCGGAGGCGATGTCACCCACGATGTCCCCGAGGGACCGGGCGTCGTCCGGGACGGGAGCGTGGCCCGGCTCGGTCACTGCCGTCCCTCGGCGTTCTGACCGAGGGGCGCCTCGCCGTACGTGCCGGCGGGAGTCGCGGCGGCGAACTGCGGTGCCGCGGTGCCCTGACTAGGCGGCGTGTCGGAGGACTGGGCCTTCTTGGCACCACGGGCCAGTCGGCCGGCGACGAGCCCGGCGACGAGCGCGCCGCCGATGAACACGCCGGGGCGCTGGCGGGCGAACGAGCGTACGTCCTCGAGCACGTCCTGCGGGTCACGGTCGGCGAGCCGCTGGCTGAGGGCGTTGGTGCGCTGCGAGAGCTGGCGAGCCAGGTCCGTCACGGTGCCTTGCTGGGACGAGCCCTCGGCCAGTCCGTCGAGCTCCTTGCTGAGGTCGCCGAGCTTGGACGACAGTCCCTTCAGCTGGGTGCGGGACTGCTCGTCGATCTGGGCCTTGGCGTCGGCCAACAGGTCGGTTGCCTTGTCCCTGGCCTCGCTGGCGACCTGCTGCGCCTCGCCCTTCGCGGTACTCGCGACGTCGGCGCCGTGGTCGGCAGCCGAGCTCGCCGCGTCCTGCGCTGTGGACTTGACGTCCTCGGCCTTGGCCTTGACGCCGGACGACTCGCTGGACGAGCCGCCGCCGTCCGGGGCGTTCAGCGAGGGGTCAAGGTTGCCCGTGCCGGGTGCGGATGTGGCGAACGGATCACCCTGGGTCGTGGTCGCCGGGATCGGGGTGTCGGTCCGGGTTGATAGGGGATCGGTGCCCCAGTCGTTCGATGCAGTCATGCTTCCTCCATCTGTGGCGTGTGACACAGATGTACCCGGCATGTGCGGGTCCTAGTCCCCGCAATTGCAGAAAGATTCTAGCGCCGCCCCCGCGGGCGGGGCTTGGGACCCGTCCGCCGCTCCCCCGGAGCCTTGTAGGTGCCGGCGGCGACGCGTGACATCAGCAGCTGCTGGTCACCCTTCTCCGCCTCGCGGACGAACTGGTGCGCCTTCTCCCCGTGCAGGGTCGCCGCGACGACGCCGTGGTGGGAGATGACGACCTCCTTGCCGACGACCTCCCAGGTGAACCCGCTGGGCCGGCCCTTCACGCGACACCGAGGTAGTCGAGCGCCGCGTCGGTCAGGTCGTGGGCGAGGTTGCGCGCCTTGGGGGCATTGACGTGGGCCTGGCGGATCAGGTCCTTGGCGTCGACCCCGGTGTCGCCGAAGTAGGCCTCGTCGACCCAGCGTTCGTACGTCGTCGGGGTGACCTCGGGGTGAAACTGCCAGGCGATCGCGCGGGCGCCGAAGGTGTCGTCGATGAAGCACTGCGGGCCGCGCCAGGAGGTGCCGAGGACCTTGGACGTCGGCCCGGGCGCGAAGACGTCGGAGTGCATCTGGCCCCACGGCCCCTCGGGGCACAGCCGGGGATCGATCGTGTCGACGCGGCTCCAGCCGAGCTCGGGCTGGTCGGCGCGCCACGACGTCCCGCCGAAGGCGCGCGCCATGAGCTGCGAGCCGTAGCAGATCCCCATCACCGGGGTGCCGGCCCTGAGTGCGGCGAGGACGAATGCGGACTCCGCCGCGACGACGTCCTTCCACTTCGGCTCGTGTGCCGACTTGTCCGAGCCGAGCAGCAGGATCAGGCTGCTCTCGCCGATCTGGTCGTACGGCGTCAGGTCGTCGCGGTCGAGCTCGACGATCTCCCCGCCGCGCTGCACCAGGCGCTCCGCGACGTACCCGCCGTCCTTGTCGGCCGCATCCGCGACCACGTGAATCCGCATGCCCCCATTGTCCCCCACGACCGGCCCATTCCCGACTGGCGCATCCCCGTCCGCGGGTGGCGCAGTTCTGGACGACACGCCGTCCCATTTTCTTCGAACTGCGCCACTCGCGGATCCGTGTTTCATAACCTCCCGGCACATTCGGGCGTTGAGACCGGTGTGACCCAGACCTCTCGTCGTACGTTCATCGCCTCCGGGACGGCCGTCGCGGCCGGTGCCGTCGCCTCGACCCTGCCCGCGCTGCCGGCCGCCGCCGCCACGAGCCGCTACTTCCAGCACGGCCTCGCCTCGGGCGACCCGTTGCCGACCGCCGTCGTGATCTGGACCCGCGTCACCCCGACGACCGCGTCCGCGCCGGGCTCGGGCAAGGGTCCCAGCGCCGTCGTGACGTGGGAGGTCGCGACCGACACGGCGTTCACCAGGATCGCCAAGAAGGGCAGCGTCACCACGACCGCCGCCCGCGACCACACGGTCAAGGTCGACGTCCGCGGGCTCAAGGCCGCCACGACGTACTACTACCGCTTCACCCACCAGGGGTCCCGCTCCCCCGTGGCCCGCACCCGCACCGCCCCGGCGTACGCCGCCGACACCCAGCGGATGCGGCTCGGCATCGTGTCGTGCGCCAACCTGCAGGCCGGCTACTTCAACAGCTACCGCCACCTGGCCGCGCGCACCGATCTCGACGCGATCCTGCACCTGGGCGACTACATCTACGAGTACGGCAACGGCGAGTACGGCTATGGCAACAAGAACGTCGACGTGCGCAAGCACGTCCCGGCGCACGAGGTCCTGACGCTGCGGGACTACCGGCAGCGCCACGCGCAGTACAAGCAGGACCCCGACCTCGCCGCGCTGCACCAGAAGCTGCCGTTCGTGCTGGCGTGGGACGACCACGAGACCGCCAACGACACCTACACCGACGGCGCCGAGAACCACACGCCCGAGACCGAGGGCGACTTCACCGAGCGGCGCCGGGTGTCGCTGCAGGCCTACGACGAGTGGCAGCCCGTACGACTCGGGGGCACCGCAGCGATCAACGACGCCACGACCATCTTCCGCAAGTTCCGCTTCGGGCGGCTGATCGAGCTGTCGCTGCTGGACCTGCGGTCGTACCGCAACGCCCCGGGCGAGGAGTTCAGCCTCGAGATCGGCGTGACCGGCGACCCCCAGCGGGTCATCGCCGGCGACGCGCAGCTCGGCTGGCTCACGAACAACCTCTCCACCTCGCAGGCGCGGTGGAACCTCGTCGGCAACCCGGTCATGATCACGCCGGTGCTGATCCCGCCGCTGCCCAACCTGGTCACCGAGGCGCTGGCCGGGTTCGCGGGGATCCTGCCGACCGAGGGTGTCCCCTACAACACCGACCAGTGGGACGGGTACGCCGTCGAGCGCAAGAAGCTCACCGACCACATCGCGAACAACAAGATCAAGAACGTCGTCTTCCTGACCGGGGACATCCACTCGGGCTGGGCGTGCGAGATCCCCGCCGACAAGGGGCTCTATCCCCTCGGCGGCTCGATCGCGACCGAGCTGGTCACGTCCTCGGTCACCAGCAACAACCTCGACGACATCCTCGGCGCCCCGTCGCGGTCGGCGTCGATCGCGGCCGAGACGGCGTTCCAGGTGCTCAACCGCTACATCAAGTACGTCAACCTGGACGACCACGGCTACTCGGTGCTCGACGTCACGCCGCAGCGGATCCAGATGGACTGGTTCATCATCAGCGACCGCGCCGACCCGAAGGCGACGTCGAGCCGCACCCGGTCCTACGTCGTCGCGGACGGCACGCAGACCGTCACGCCGGTCAGCACCGGGATTGTCTGAGCCCGTGCCCGGGCCCCCACATGACGAAGCCCGGCGGGGTCACCTTCCCTTGTGACCTCACCGGGCTGCGTCGTCCGTGGCGCCGTGCCTAGCTGTAGACCGGCACCGCGATCTCCGAGCCCATCTGCAGGGCGGAGGCATTGGGCAGCGCGTTGAGGCGGATGATGTCGTCCACCGTCGCGCGGATGTCGCCATTGGGGTTGGCCTCGGCGGCGATCTCCCACAGCGTGTGACCGGGCAGCACCCGGACCTGGGTCGTCTCGGGGGCGACGCCGGACTCACCGGTCGCGGTCGACGAGGGGCCGAACACGATCGCGAGGATGCCGATCACCGCGACGGCCAGCGTCACGACGACGATCTTGCCGCGGCGGGTCAGCCGGACGTGGGCCGGCTCCTGCGCCGCGGGCACGGCCCGCAGGTGGCGGACCGGGCGGGCCGCCGTCGGGCGGACGTCGTAGGAGCTGATGCGGTCGAGGGTGATGGTGCTCATGAGTGCCTCCGTGGGGGAAGTGAGACGGTCTGGATGATGTGGTGCGTCCGAACGAACGCTGCTCTCGATGTCATTCGATGGTGCGAACAGGCGTTCGATCGAACACATGTACGACATTAGGGGCGACGTACGACAAAAGGAAGGCTTGATCGAACACAATTTCGATCAGCGTTCGCTCGCGGCTGGAATGGCAGGGGAAAATTCTCGAACATTTGTCGCAGGTCACAGCCCACTCCCCCACCAACGTGCCCGTCCCAGCGCGCCGAGAGGCATTTGAACGCGTGCGCCACTACCGTCGAGGAATGGCAACGAAGAGCACGGTCCTGACCGCCTGGAAGCAGGCCTCGGCCAAGCAGGCGCCCCTGCTTGCGGCCGGCGTGGCCTTCTACACGTTCCTGTCCCTCTTCCCCGCGCTCATCGCCGCGGTGCTGGCCTACGGCCTGGTCGCGTCCCCCGAGACCGTCGCCAAGCAGTCGGCCGAGATCACCGACAAGCTGCCGGCGGACGCCGCCTCGCTCATCACCGGACAGCTCGACGAGCTGACCTCGACGCCGAGCAGCTCACTGGGCCTTGGCCTGATCCTGGCGCTCACGCTGGCGATCTACAGCGCCTCCGGCGGCGTCGGCAACCTCATCACCGCGATCAACGCGATGTTCGGCCTCAAGGACGACCGCAGCTTCATCAAGCGCAAGCTCCTCGCCCTGGGCCTGACCCTCGGCGCGATCGTCTTCCTGCTCGTCCTCATCACGCTGGTCGCCGCGGCACCCGCGGTGTTCGACGCGATCGACATCGTCCCCGGCGTCCGGATCGCGCTGGAGGCGGCCCGCTGGGCGCTGCTGCTCGGCGCCGTCGTCGTCGCGATCGGCATCCTCTTCCGCATCGCCCCCAACCGGGCACCCTCGACCAAGCTGGTCTCCAAGGGCGTCCTCGTGGCCGCGCTGATGTGGGTCCTGGTCTCGGTCGGCTTCTCGCTGTTCGTCGACAACTTCGGCAGCTACGGCAAGACATACGGCGCCCTGGCCGGCGTCGTCGTCCTCCTGCTGTGGCTGTGGATCGGCCTCTACGCGATCCTGCTCGGCGCCACGATCGAGGCGGTCCGCGAGGACATCGTCACGCAGGCCACCGTCGCGGAGGACGAGGAGATCGCCGAGTGGCGGACGTACGACGCGGAGAACGAGACCGTCGCCCCGCAGGTCGTCTACGAGAAGGCGGCCGAGGCCCCCGCCCCGGAGCCCGAGCAGAAGCCGCGGCGCAGGTTCAACCCGTTCCGCCGCAGGAGGAAGGTCTCGAGCTAGTCGGTACGTCGGGCGGCCCGCTTGAGCCGCATCGCACCGACCCGCCGCAGGACGGGGTCGACCCGGGCAGCCACCCGTGGTGCCATCGTGGCCGTGCGCCCGATGACGCCGCGCCAGACCGGCATCGTGCGATAGACCCGGCGGGTGCCGAACATGTCGACCAGCGCCAGGGCCACCTGCTGCGGCTCGTACATCACGCCGGCCGCGAGGATCGCCCGCGTGCCGCCCTCGGGGTCCATCGCGTCGACCATCGGCGTGCTGACTCCGTCAGGGCAGAGCGCGTGGACCCGGATCCGGTCCTTGCGGAGCTCGGCGTGCAACGACGTGGCCAGTGACAGCACCGCGGCCTTCGTCGCGGCGTACGTCGCCAGACCCCGGACCGGGGCGTGGGCGCTGAGCGAGGCCATGATGCCGATCTCCCCGCCCTTGATCCCGATCGCGGCCTGCTCGCGGAAGGCCTGGGCCGCCGCGCGTACGCCCCACATGACGCCGAGCACGTTGACCTCGACCATCGCGCGGGCCTGCCCCGTCGTGATGGCCGTCAGGTCGCCCTCGAACAGGACGCCGGCGTTGCACACCCACGCGCCCAGCGGGGCGATCTCCCGGGCGGCGGCCGCCACCGCGGCATTCGCGTCGGGGTCGGTGACGTCGAGCCGCAGCCCCGCGCGGGCGCCGATCTGCTCGGCCGTGCGCTCGGCGGCGTCGATGTCGACGTCGGTCACGACGACCTCGTAGCCCCGGAGCACGAGCTCGACCGCGATCGCCTTCCCGATCCCCCTCGCGGCTCCGGTGACGACGGCTGAACGGGGACTTCCTGGCTGCACGAGCGTGATGGGCATCGGACCAACCTAGGAGGTCCGGACCGCGACACGCCATCGAACATATGTTTGAACTGGGCCCGTGATCCGGGTTACTGTTCCCCCATGAGCGATGATCGCAACGCCGACGTCACCGAGCTCCCGGACGGGCCGGCCGACGACTCCGGTCTGACCGCACGCCAGCGCAAGGTGCTGGTGTTCCTGCGCGACGAGATCGAGACGCGGGGCGACCCGCCCAGCATGCGCGAGATCGGCGCGGCGGTGGGCCTGACCAGCACCTCCTCGGTCGCGCACCAGCTCCGAGCCCTGGAGGGCATGGGCTACGTCAAGCGCGATCCCAACCGTCCGCGCGCCCTCGAGATCTTCCTGCCGGACGTCCTCGCCGCCCGCCGGGCGATGAGCCCCGCGGCCGAGATCGACGAGACCGGGATCAACGACGCCGCGCCGACCGCGGTCAACATCCCGATGGTCGGCCGCATCGCCGCCGGTGGGCCGATCCTCGCCGAGGAGCGGGTCGAGGAGATCTTCCCGATGCCCAAGTCGCTGGTCGGCGACGGCACCCTGTTCATGCTCGAGGTGTCCGGCGACTCGATGATCGACGCCGCGATCTGCAACGGCGACTACGTCGTGATCCGCCAGCAGCCCAATGCCGAGAACGGTGAGATCGTCGCGGCGATGCTCGACGGCGAGGCCACGGTCAAGACGTTCCAGCGCAAGGACGGCCAGGTCTGGCTGCTCCCGCACAACGACGACTACTCCCCCATCGACGGCACCCACGCCACGATCCTCGGCAAGGTCACCGCCGTCATCCGCCGCGTCTGACCCACCCAGCCCAGATTTGCGGAGTTCTGCACCGTTCCGGGACATCCGAACCGTGCAAGAGTCCGCAGATCTGGGCTGGTTCTAGGCGGGGTGGGCCTGGCGGGCCTTCCAGGCGCTGGCGACCATGTCGTCGACCGAGTGGCGCATCGTCCAGCCCAGGTCGCGGGCGGCGAGCTCGCCGGAGGCGACGATCCGGGCCGGGTCGCCCGGGCGCCGGTCGGCGATCTCCGGCTCGAACGCGATCCCGGTGGCACCGGCGACGGCCGTCATGATCTCCCGCACCGAGACACCGTCCCCGCTGCCGAGGTTGTAGACCGGCTCCAGCGGCTCGCCGGCGAGCAGCTTCTGGGCGGCGACGACGTGTGCGTCGGCGAGGTCGGCGACGTGGATGTAGTCGCGGACGCAGGTGCCGTCCGGGGTCGGGTAGTCCGTCCCGTTGATGCGCGGCGTCCGCCCCTCGAGGAGGGCCTCGATGACGAGGGGGAACAGGTTGTGCGGGCTCGTGTCGTAGAGGTCCGGGACGGCCGAGCCGACGACGTTGAAGTAGCGCAGCGAGGTGTGGTGCAGGGTGAACGCCCGGGCGGCGTCCCGCAGCAGCCACTCCCCGATGAGCTTGCTCTCGCCGTAGGGCGACTCCGGCGCGGTCGCCGTCGCCTCGGTGACGGTGTCGACGTCGGGCGTGCCGTAGACCGCGGCGCTGGAGGAGAAGACGATCTTGTCGACATTCGCCTCGTTCATGGCCTGCAGCAGGCTCACGGTGCCCTGCACGTTCTGCTCGTACGTGTGCAGCGGACGCGCGACGGACACCCCGGCGTACTTGAACCC
>NZ_JAOPXQ010000003.1 GCF_025965075.1 Aeromicrobium sp. | reverse complement strand
GTACCTCCCGCTCGATCAGGCCGGCCTCGACCTGGCGATGGTCAGCGGGCGGAGCCCACGCCAGGCGGCACCGTCCTCGCCATTCGTCGCCCGGATGGAGGTGGTCGCGGCGCACGTCCTGGCCCGGCTGTCTCCCGAGGCGGTCCTTGCCTCGGTGGCCCCGTGACCCGGTGGTAACTTCTGTGGAGGACGTCACGAGGAGAGTCATGCAACGGTTGAGCCCGCTGGATGCGATGTTCCTGCACCAGGACAGTCCGACGGTGCCGCGCCAGGTCGCCTCGCTCGCGATCCTCGAGGGCGGCAGCACCCCGCTCGACTACGACCGGCTGATCCACGTCATCAACGAGCGCATCGACCTGGTGCCGCGCTACCGCCAGGTTCCGCGCTCGGTGCCCGGCGCGCTCGGCACGCCGGTGTGGCTCGACGACGAGAACTTCGACATCTCGCTGCACGTCCGCCGATCGGCCCTGCCGCGACCCGGCACGACCGCCGCGCTGCACGAGCTGGTCGGACGCCTGATCGCGCGCCGGCTCGACCTCGACCGCCCGCTGTGGGAGCTCTACCTGATCGAGGGGTTGTCGGGCGGCCGCGTGGCGCTGCTGTTCAAGGCCCACCAGGCCCTGGTCGACGGGTCCGAGACGGTCGACCTCGCCCAGGTCCTGCTGGAGGAGACCGCGCACGAGCGGGACATCCCGCACGACGAGTGGAATCCCCGCCCCGAGCCCCACGCCGCCGAGCTCATGCTGGAGACGATCGGGCGCAACGTCCGCCGACCCGCCGAGGCTCTACGCGTCACCGAGCTCAACCTGGGCCGGCTGGCCCGCAAGCTGCCGATCATCGGCGCCGACGCCCAGGCGCCGCACAGCGTCCTGTCCACCGAGCTGTCGAGGCACCGTCGCTTCGCCTCGCTCGCGGCCGACCTCGACGCGTTCCGCAGGGTCCGGGAGGAGCACGGCGGCACGGTCAACGACGTCATCCTGGCCGCGATCGCCGGCGGCATCCGGGGCTGGATGCTGACCCGGGCCGAGCCCGTCACCGCCAAGACGAGCTTCCGCGCCATGGTGCCGATGTCGGTGGTGGCCGAGGACGGCCTGCCGACCTCGCTGGGCTCCAAGGTTCGCGGGCACCTGCTGTCGCTGCCGGTCGGCGAGTCCAATCCCGTCGTGCGGCTGCACCAGGTGTCGTACGCCCTCAAGGACCATCGCGAGACGGGCTCGGCCGTTGCGGCCAACAAGCTCGCCGCGCTGCCGGGCTTCGCCACCTCGACGTTCCACGCCGTCGGGGCGCGCGTCGCGGACGCCGAGGCCGGGCGTGGGCACCAGATCGTGATCACCAACGTCCCGGGTCCGCAGGACCCGCTCTACCTCGCCGGTGAGGCCGTCAGCGAGGTCTATCCGTGCATCCCGCTCAGCGGGCGCCGTGCCCTGGCGATCGGGGTCACGTCCTACAACCGCAAGGTCTTCTTCGGGATCGTGGCCGATCGGGACGCCGTCCCGGACGTCGACGTCCTGGCCCAGTGCATCGAGGACGCCCTGCAAGAGCTCGTGGACACGGTCGAGAGCCGTCGCAGCCGGGCGCCGCGCGGCCGCCAGCGGCCGACGAAGGCATGACGATGCGGGTCTACCTGGCACTGACGCTCGAGGACCTCGAGCAGCTCGCCGCCGGCGAGCAGGTCGCACCCGAGGCATATGTCGCCGCCTCGGAGGACGAGGAGGACGAGCTCGCCGCCCTCGAGGTGGCCGCTGAGCAGGGCGTCGTCGCCGCGGCCGCCGAGCTCGACGACGAGGACGACCCGGTCAGCCTGGTCGACATCGCGTCGTTCCACGTCGACACCGACGGCAGCGGCGACCTTGCGTGGTACGCCACGCAGGAGATCGACGCCGTGCTCCGGGAAGCCCGGGACACGACGTCGGCCTGACGGCGGGACGAGGCCGCTAGAGCTTCGTCATCCCGTACTCGACCTCTTCGCGCAGCGAGCCGCGGATCGCCTTGGCGACCTCGGGCTCGATCTTCTTGCCGAGGAACGGGATCGACACCTTGACGTCGCCCTCCAGCGTGAAGTCGGTGCCGTCGGCGGTGCGCGACAGCGAGGCGACGCCGACCATCTCGGCCGGCTGGCCGATGATGCTGACCTTGACGTCGGCCGTGCGGGTGCCGGCGGCGTCCGCCTCGCCCCACACCTCGGTCTGGCGGACCTTGACGTCGTTGCCCGTGAGCTTCTTGACGAAGTCGGGCATGTCGGAGTCCTGCGTGCGCACGATGACGATCGTCGCGGCGTCCGCGGCCCCCTCGACCGAGATGTCGATGTCGCGAGACCCCTGGTTCTCGGCCGACTCGAGCCGGAAGGCCTGGTCGGTGATGAGCTTGTAGACCGCCTCGACGTCGATGCCGGTGTACGTGAACGTTTCCTTGAGCTTCATGTGGCCCGCCTCCTGTTGATGGTCGAGTCTTGCAGCCGGCGGGTCATTCCGCAGCGGGTTCGACTGACGGCGAGCCGCCGGCGCCGAGACCCTTGAGCTCGGCGAGCCGGGCCTCGACCTCGGTCTGCGTGGTGTCGCCCTCGAGCTCGGCGAACTGGGCGTCCAGGCTCGAGCCGGCGAGCTCGGCGTGGCCGGCGACGCGGGCCTCGTCGCGGCGCACCTTCTCCTCGAAGCGGGAGAGCTCGCTCGTCGGGTCGAGCACGTCGATCGACCGGACCGCGTCCTGGACCTTCGACTGCGCCTCGGCGGTCTTGGCGCGGGCCACGAGCTGGTCCCGCTTGGTCTGCAGCTCGCCGAGCTTGCCCTGCATCGCGATGAGGCCGGACTTGAGCTTCTCGACGGTCTCGTTCTGGGCGGCGATCTGCGGCGCGGCCGACTTCGCCTCGTTCTCGAAGCCGATCTGGCGGCTCAGGGCGACCTTGGCGAGATTGTCGAACTTGTCGGCGTCGGGGGACCCGGCGGCCCGCAGCTGATCGGCCTTCTGGGACGCGGCGAGCGCCTTGGCGCCCCACTCCTTGACCGCGGCCACGTCCTCGGCGTGGTCGGCCTCGGCGAGCCGCAGGTTGCCGATCGTCTGGGCGACGGCGTCCTGGGCCTCGGCGATCGAGCTCGTGTAGTCGCGGACGAGCTGGTCGAGCATCTTCTCCGGGTCCTCGGCGCGGTCGAGCATCGAGTTGATGTTGGCGCGGGTGAGCTGCCCGATGCGCCCGAGGATGGTCTGTTTCTGAGCCATGGTCGTCACTTTCGGTTGGTCGGCGGTCGGCGCGGGGGCCGTCGCCTCGATCTTGGTCCATCGTGAGGGTCGAGACAACCGCTGGTCGCGGGCGCCGGTCAGGCGCCGACCTCGGCCGGGCGGCTGCGGAAGATCCACACCCGCATCAGCACGAACCGCATCGCCGTCACGAACAGGTTGGTCGCGGTCAGCACCGTGACCTCCGCCAACG
The DNA here is from genome assembly GCF_025965075.1 of Aeromicrobium sp. Lineage (GTDB taxonomy): Bacteria > Actinomycetota > Actinomycetes > Propionibacteriales > Nocardioidaceae > Aeromicrobium. The sequence goes on along the minus strand of NZ_JAOPXQ010000003.1, from coordinate 14,182 downwards.
GGTGGTGCTCGCCGTGGATCTGTCGCATCGCCCAGATCGCTCCGCTCGTCACCGCCAGGCCGCAGCCGAGCACCAGCAGCCCCTGCGCCTGATGACGGACGGCGCCGGTCGAGCCACGGAAGCCGAACGTGAACCGACGGTTGGCCGCGGTGTTCGCCACCGCCGTGGCCGCCAGGGCGACCGCGTTGGCCTCGAGCGAGCCGAGGCTGCCGCGCAGCGCGACGTACAGGACGGCGTACGCGACGGTCGAGGCGATGCCGATCATCGCGAAGACGACCATCTGCGCGCTCAGCCGACCGCCCGCGCTGCGCGCCGTGGCCCGGCCCAGGGTCTCGGTGACCTCGGCGAGGGGGATGCGGCCCCGCAGGAGCGCCCAACCGAGGCGCGCCATCCCGCGCAGGTCGGCCGCGGCCGTCCGCACGATGTCGACGCGGCTGTCGGTGTCGTCGACCCAGTCGACCGGCACCTCGTGGATCCGCAGGCCCGCACGCTCGGCGACGACCAGGAGCTCGGTGTCGAAGAACCACTCGTCGTCCGCGATCAGCGGGAGCAGCTCGGCGGCGACGTCGCGACGGATCGCCTTGAACCCGCACTGGGCGTCGGAGAACCGGGCCCGCAGGGCGCCGCGGAGCATCGCGTTGTACGTCCGGGAGATCAGCTCGCGCTTGGGCCCGCGGGTCGTGCGCGACGTCCGGGCCAGCCGGGAGCCGATCGCCAGGTCGGAGTGGCCCGACAGCAGCGGTGCGACCAGCGGCAGCAGCGCGTTGAGGTCGGTCGACAGGTCGACGTCCATGTAGACCAGGACCTCGGCGTCGGACTCCGACCACGCCCGCTTGAGCGCCCGGCCCCGGCCCTTCTGGGTCAGGCTGACGACCCGGACGTCGGGGTAGCGGTGTGCCAGCTGGTGGGCCAGCAGGCTCGTGGCGTCGGTGCTCGCGTTGTCGGCGATCGTGACGCGGAAGGCGTACGGCAGGGACTGGAGATGGGCCCGTACGGTCTCGACCGACCCGACGACGGCCTTCTCCTCGTTGAACACCGGGATGACGACGTCGAGCACCGTCGTGGTGACGGGTGCGCTGGCGGGGAGCGCGGCGACCGCGGTCACTGGACACCGCCGGAGAGGTCGTAGACCGTGACGCCGTCGACCGTCGTGGCGTTGAAGGTCTCGCCGACCCAGGTGCTGATCGCCGTGCTGGTGCTGCCGCTGGCATTCATCCCGCCACCGCCACCGCTGGCGATGAAGTAGTGGATCTGGCCGTCGGCGACGTACCGCTTGAACTGGGCCAGCGTCGGGCTCGGGTCGGAGCCGTTGAAGCCGCCGATCGCCATGACCGGCTCCTCGGTCGCGAGCTGGTAGCCCGAGGCCGTGTTGGAGCCGATCGTCGCGGCCACCCAGGTGTACGAGCTGGCGTCCTGGGTCAGGAGGGCGTTGATCGAGTCGGTCGACTCCGAGCCGGAGAGCAGCCCGCCGGTCGAGCCCTGCGACGTCGTGCCACCGGTGGTGCCGCCGGCGGTGCCCTGGACCGCGCCACCGGGCGCCTGGCCCTGCGTGGGCGGGGTGCCCATGCGCCCCCGTCCGCCACCGGGTCCGCCACCGGGTCCGCCACCGCCGAAGCCGCCCGAGCCCGTGCTGGGACCCGCGGTGGGGAGAGAGCCGGTGTGCGGGGTCGATGCGGTCTCCACGGCGTACGCCGCGGGGCCGGCGAGCATCGCGATCAGCGTCCCGGCCGCGACGGCCAGGACCGCGCGGCGCGGCAGCAGGCGGGCCAGGACGATCAGGAACGCCGACACCAGCCCGATGACGAGCACCGCCCAGCGCAGCCAGGGCAGGAAGTCCGCGCTGCGGCCGAGGAGCACGAAGCTCATGACCGACGTCATCGCGAGGACGAACGCGGCGCCGAGGCCGGCCACGACGGAGCCGCGGTGCTCCCACAGGATGCTCGCGCCGATGCCGATGAGTGCGGCGATCGCGGGGGCCAGGGCGATCGTGTAGTAGGCGTGGAAGATGCCGGCCATGAGGCTGAACGTCAGCCCGGTGACGAGCAGCCAGCCACCCCAGACGACCAGGCCGGTCAGCTGGCGGTCCGTGCGACCGGCACGGCGCTGGAGGAGGACGCCCAGCACGAGCAGGGCGAGCGCGGCGGGCAGGAGCCAGGCGATCTGGCCACCGATCTCGGAGCTGAACAGGCGCAGCAGGCCGGTCTCGCCCCAGTTGCCGCCGCCGGCATTTCCGCCGCCGCCGACCGAGCCGGTCTCGTTCCCGTTGAGCCGGCCGAAGCCGTTGTAGCCGAGCGTGAGCTCGAGGATCGAGTTGTTCTGCGAGCCGCCGATGTAGGGGCGGCTGGAGGCGGGCCACAGCTCGACGATCGCGATCCACCAGCCGGCGGCGACGATCGTCGACCCGAAGGCCGCGAGCAGGTGGACGAGGCGCTTGCCGAAGGACGGCTTCGCCGCCACGAGGTAGACCAGGGCGAGCGGGGGCAGGACCAGGAAGGCCTGGAGCATCTTGGTGAGGAAGGCGAAGCCGACCAGCGAGCCGCCCAGGACGAGCCAGCGCACGGCCCGCTCGGGGGACTCGATCGCGCGGATCGTGGCGTAGACCGACCCGATGAGGAACAGGGTCAGCAGTGCGTCGGGGTTGTTGAAGCGGAACATCAGGACCGCGACCGGGGTGATCGCGAGGACGGCTCCGGCGAGCAGGCCCGCCCAGGCGTTGTGGGTCGTCCGGCGGACCGTCGCGTACAGGAGGCCGACCGAGCCGACGCCCATCAGGGCCTGCGGGACGAGCATGCTCCACGACGACAGGCCGAACAGCCGCACCGACAGCGACATGGGCCACAGGGACATCGGCGTCTTGTCGACCGTGATCGAGCTCGACGCGTCCGAGGAGCCGAAGAAGAGGGCCTTCCAGGACTCGGAACCGGCCTGCACCGCGGCGGAGTAGAACGAGTTGGCCCAGCCCGAGGCGCCGAGGCCCCACAGGTACAGGACGGCCGTCGCCAGCAGGAGGCCGAGCAGCGCCGGACGCACGAGCGGTGAGTCCTCCGCGCGTCCCCGCCACAGCCGGCGCAGCCGGGTCGTGCCGGCCGGACCGGCGGTGGTCGTGGTCTGGGGGACGGCGGCACGCTGCTGGACGCTCGGTGGCACCGGGAGGGTTGTCTGGGTCATGGCTCCACGGTGCGGGCCGCCTCTGGCACCGCCGTGTGCTGAGTCTGTCCCGTTCCTGTGACCCGGGAAGGTCGGATTACCACGGTCCCTCGGCAACCTGGCGCATACCGGGGGATGCTTCCTGCGGGATGCGCAGGCTTGCTCAGGGACCGTGGTAATCCGACGCGGTCAGCGGGGGAGCGTCAGGGTGAACGTCGTGTCACCGGGGACGCTCGTCACGGCGGCATCGCCGCCGTGGCCGTGCATGATGGCCTTGACCAGGGACATGCCGAGGCCCGCACCGCCGGAGGCCCGGGTGCGCGAGGAGTCCCCGCGGGTGAACCGCTCGAAGATCGTCGGCAGCAGGTCCGGCTCGATCCCGGGACCGTCGTCGTGGACGTCGACGTGGACCGCGTCGTCGACCCGCAGGCGGACGTGGACCGTGGTCTGCGGCGCGGTGTGGCGGGAGGCGTTGGTCAGCAGGTTCGTCACGGCCTGGTGGAGCCGCTGCTCGTCGCCCGCGACGATGACCGGCTCGTCGGGGACGTCGAACGTCCACCGGCGGTCCCGGTCGACGACCCGGGCGTCGTCGACGGCCTCGATCAGCAAGCGCGTCAGGTCCACCGGTGTGCGGTCGAGGTCGCGCCCGGCATCGAGGCGGGCCAGCAGCAGCATGTCCTCCACCAGGGTCGACATGCGTCCCGCCTCGGACTCGACCTTGGCGAGGATCTGGTCGGGGTCGTCACGGCCGGTGCGGCGGCTCAGCTCGGCGTAGCCCTTGATGGTGGACAGCGGCGTGCGCAGCTCGTGGGACGCGTCGGCGAGGAACTGGCGGACCTGCTGCTCGCTCTCGTGGCGCGAGTCGAGCGCCTCCTCGACGTGGCCGAGCAGCTGGTTGAGCGCCTCCCCGACCTGGCCGACCTCGGTGGACGGGTCGGTCAACCGGTCCGGCACCCGGACGGTCTCGCCGACCTCACCGGTCGACAGGGGCATGGCGGTGACCTGGTGGGCCGTCGCGGCGACCTCGCGCAGCGGCTTGAGCTGCTGGCGCACCAGCAGCCGGGCGGCGGCGGCCGCGGCGGCGGTGGCACCGAGCGCGAGCAGGACCTCCCACCAGATGAGGCTCGAGATCGTGTCGTCGACGTCGTCGCGGGGGAGCCCGACGACGTACGTCGAGCCGTCCGAGTCCTCGGTGGCCAGGACCCGGTACGAGCCGTACGCCGGGAGGGTCACGTCGTGGGGGTGGTCGTCGGCCGGGACGTCGGCGAGGATGTCGCGGGCAGCGGTCGAGATGCGCGGCGCCTCGCCGCGCTGCGTCACGATCGACCCGGGAAATCCTGAGACGACCGTGATCAGGCCGACGTCCTGCCCGCGGCCCGGGTTGGGCCGGCCCTCGCCCGGGCCGTCGTCGTCACCGAGCGCGAACATCGGGGCGCGCTGTGCCCGGTCCATCGACTGGATCAGCTTGTCGTCGAGCCGGTCGGTCAGATAGCTGCTCATGACGATCGTCACCGCGCCGGCGACGAGCAGGCTCGCGACGGCGACGAGCGCCACCACCATGGCGATGAGGCGACCGGTCAGCGACGCGGGCAGGATCCTGCGCACGACGCCCTACCCCGCGGGCTTCAGGACGTACCCGGCACCGCGCTTGGTGTGGATCATGGGTTCGTGCCCGGCGTCGACCTTCTTGCGCAGGTACGAGATGTAGAGCTCGACGACGTTGGCCTGGCCACCGAAGTCGTAGTCCCAGACGCGGTCGAGGATCTGGGCCTTGGACAGGACGCGGCGCGGGTTGCGCATGAGGAAGCGGAGCAGCTCGAACTCGGTCGCGGTGAGGTCGATCTCGCGCCCCGCGCGCTCGACGTCGCGGCTGTCCTCGTCGAGGGTCAGGTCGCCGACCGTGATGACCGAGCTGGGGCGGGCATCCATCGCACCGGTGCGGCGCATCAGCCCCCGGAGCCGGGCGATGACCTCCTCGAGACTGAAGGGCTTGGTGACGTAGTCGTCGCCGCCGGCGGTCAGCCCGGCGACCCGGTCCTCGATGGAGTCGCGTGCGGTCAGGAACAGGACGGGGGTCTCGGGGGAGAAGGCCCGCACCTTGCGCAGCACCTCCATGCCGTCGTAGTCCGGCAGCATCATGTCGAGGACGATCGCGTCGGGCCCGAACTCCTTGGCCGCGGCGACGGCCTTGCGACCCGTGTGGGCGGTCTGGATGTCCCAGCCCTCGTAGCGCAGGGCCATCTGGAGCAGCTCGGCGATGTTGACCTCGTCGTCGACGACGAGGACGCGCAGCGGGGAACCGTCGGCGCGGGTCAGTGTGGGAGCCATGAGGACATTGTGCGCACGCTGGCCATGAGCTGGCCGGGTGATTCCTGTCGAGAACCTGTGAACGGCTCACCCAGCCGCGTCTGTGCTCCGTCACAGGTTCGTGACAAGGACGTGGCGGAGGGTCTGCCCATGAGCGACACCGACGACACCGATCAGACCATCCAGCAGTCCGCGGCCGAGACGACCGCCGATACCCCGACCCAGCCCATTCCTCCACCGGCCCCGGACCCCGCGCCGGCGGCCACCGCAGGTCCGGCTGACCGGAAGGTCGCCTTGAAGGACCGGTCGTGGTCGACCCGCACCCTGGTCGCCGCGGCCCTCGCGGCGGTCCTGGTCGGCGGTGCGGCCGGCGCGGCGATCGGCACGGCCTCAGGGGGCTCGGACTCCGACGGTCGGGGTGGTCCGAGCGGCCAGCGGGGGCAGTTCCGCGGCCAGGTGCCCGGAGGGCCGCAGGGCGGCTTCGGCCAGGGTGGCCCGCGCCAGGGCGGTGCGGGGCCGGACGGCTCCGGCCAGCAGGCTCCCGGCACGCAGCAGCCCGACACCGACGGGGGATCGGCCGAGCAGTCCAGCGCCTCCGCGGCCTGAGGTCGCGGCCTGACTAGGCTGTCGTGCATGGCGCACCTCTCCCGAAGTCAGGTGCAGGAGCGCAACCGGGTGACGGTGCTGGACGTGGCGCGGCGCGAGTTCCTGCGTGACGGCTACGTCGCCACCTCGGTCGCGTCGGTCGCGCGGGAGGCGGGCTTCACGACGGGCATCGTCTACTCGAGCTTCGGCAGCAAGGCCGATCTCGCGCTGGCGGTCCTCGACGTCCTGCAGGCCGAGCAGATCGCGGCGCTCGCCGACAGCGTCGCGGCGGTCCCGGACGCCGAGGAGGTCCTGGCCCGGGTCCGGTCGTGGGCCGCGGCCGCGACGGCGTCGGGCTGGGTGCGGTTCGAGCTCGAGCTGCTGCTCGACACCATCAACGACCCCCGCCTCGCCGCGGCCCAGGCCGCACGGCAGACCGCGGCGGTCGAGCAGGCGACGGTGGTCGTCCGGTCCGTCGTGCCGGCGGGCAGCGCCGACGACGAGACGCTCGAGGTGCTGGCCGAGGCCGCCGTCGACTACGCGATCGGCGTCGCGATCCGTCAGGTGACCAACCGTGACGCGTCGCCCGACCGGTTCCTGCGGTTCATCGGCCCGTTGGTCGCCGCGATCTCCGGCTGACCTCAGCGCGCCGCGGCGTACGGCACCTCGTCGTCGCCGTCGAGGCACGTGCCCCCGGCGACGTCGGCGGGGAACGCGTACCTCTTCAGCGTGGCGCAGTCGACGAGCTGCTGACCGGCCCACACCTCCCTCCACGTCCCGTCCGGCTTGGCCCAGAGCGTTGCGTTGCCACCGCACTGCGGGATGAACGTGCCGCCGGCGGCCCAGCCGCGCGGGTCGATCCTCGAGACCTTGATCTGCGGCTTCTCGGTGCACACGTCGTCGCTCTGGGCCTGCTCCTTCGCGAGCTCCCGGGCGATGAACGCCCGGAAGTCCGCCGGCGCCCCCGCGAGGTCCGTGACGTCGGGCGCGGAGGTCAGCGTCACGCCGTCCTCGCCGAAGTCGACCACCCGCCCCGCCGGGTCGCCCGAGGTGGGGGTGTCGCCCGGCGGGGTCGGGGTCGGCTCCCCGCTCGCGATGCCGGGCTCGGTCGAGGTCGTCGCGTTGCCGGCGTCCCGAGGCTCGTCCGAGCCGCCGCACGCACCGAGCAGGAAGAGGGATCCGGCCGCGACGGCCACGAGCTTCGCGCGATTCATGGGCCCCATGATGCCGCGCCGTGGCGTGCTCACGGCGACCGGCGCGCGGACACCGCTAGCGGCCCGTGACCCCGTCGATCGCCTCGCGGATCAGGTCGGCGTGACCGTTGTGCCGGGCGTACTCCTGGATCATGTGCACGTGCACCATCCGCAACGACATGGCACCGCCGTGCACGTCGATCTCGGTGTCGAGGTCCAGGGCCGCCACGGCACTCGCTGCCGCGGCCTGCTCGTCGGCGAGCTGGGCCACGGCGGCTTCGGCATCGGCCGGGTCGATGGCCCGGAAGTCGGTGTCGTCGCGGGCCTCGAAGCGGTGCAGGTGCTCGATGTCCTCACCGGCGACCCGCAGGCGGAACCAGATGCGCTCGACCTTGGCCATGTGACGGACCAGGCCCAGCAGGGTCAGGCCGGTCGACGGGATCGGGCGGGACGCGAGCTGCTCGGCGGTCAGCCCCGCGCAGATGTTCAGCAGGGTCGACCGGTGCCACGCCAGCATCCCCTCGAGGATCGGCCGCTCGGGCCCCGTCATCGGTCCGTCGGCATCGCCGTCCGGCGCGGGGGAGGTCCAGGTCATGGCACCGATCGTCCCACGGGGCTCAGTCCCGCAGGGCCACCATCATGAGGTCGGCCCAGGAGTCGCCGGTCGACGCGGCCGGACGCTGGAGCTGGGTCTTGGACGGCTGGCGGGCGATCGAGTTGGGGACCAGGCAGTCGCTGTCGGACGCGAACTCGCGGTCGCTGATGACGGCCTCCGCGCGACGCGGCTGGTAGCCCGACGCCTCGCCGCCGTTCTTGGCGTACGTGCAGGTGGGCGTGAGGTCGGTCAGCGCGAGGCCGAAGCCGGCGTTGTAGCTGCCGTCCCCGGTCGGCGTGAGGACCGAGAACGTGCCCTCCAGCAGGGACGGGTACATCACCAAGATGGTCTGGAGGCCCTGGGCGTTCCGGGTCAGCGGCTTGACCGAGGTGTCGAGATCGGCGACCGCGGTGGTCAGGTCCGGGGCGTTCTCGTCGACGACGGTCCGCAGGGTCCTGGCCGAGCCGGTGCCCTTGTCCAGCAGCCGGCGCAGGTCGGGGTCCGCGTCGACGAGCGTGTCCGACAGCAGGGCGAGGTTCGTGGCGAAGTCGCCGATGTCGTCCGCCGAGTCGATCTGGGTCTGCAGCACGGAGTCGGAGTCGCGGATCAGGGCGCGGGTCGTCGCGATGTTGTCGTCGGCGGTCCTGATGAAGTCCGACGAGGTGTCGAGGATCGTGGCGAGGTCGCGGCCCGTGCCCTCGAAGGCCTGCCCGAGCTCGTCGACGACGGTCCGGAGGCTGTCGGTGTCGATCGACGTCACGAGTGAGTTGACGTCGACCAGCAGGTCTTTCGAGCTGACCGGGATCGCGGTGTCCTCCAGCGCGACGACCGAGCCCTCGGTCAGGAACGGGGCCGCGTCGTCGCGGGGGCGCAGGTCGACGAACTGCTCGCCGATCGCGGACTTGTTCGCGATCCGGGCCTCGACGTCGGCGGGGATGCGGGGCGCACTGTCCTCGATGTCGAGGCGTACGCGCACACCGGTCGGCTCGGGGTCGAGCCCGGCGACGGTGCCGACCTCGATGCCGCGGTAGGTCACCTGGGCACCCGCGAAGATGCCGCCGGAGTCAGAGAAGTGGGCATCGACGGAGAACGTGCGGTCGACCACGAGCCGGTCGAGCTGGGCGTAGCGGCCGCCGACGAAGGCGCCACCCAGTATCGTCAGCAGGGCGAACACGGCGAGCTGGATCTTGGTCGTGCGGGTGATCACAGGAGCATTCCCTCGGCCGGTCGCATACCGAGAGTATGTCGGAAGCCGCTCCTGGGTCGGAGGGCGCCCCCCGTCGGACCGTCACGTGACGGCGCGCAGCAGCGCGGTCACCGCCACGGCAACGACGACCGCCAGCACCAGCGGGCCGCGTCGCACCAGGATGAGGCCGCCGACCGCGACGCCGACCGTGTGGGCGCCGACATGCCACTGGTCCTTGTCGGCGAACGTGCTGGTCACCACCAGGGCGGCCAGCAGGGCCGGTGCCATCAGCGCGATGACACCGAGGAAGCGCGGCGGGATGTCGCGGCCACCGAGGGCGACGGGACCGATGCCCTTGATGACCGCGGTCACGACGGCGCACCCGGCGATGGTGCACCAGATCGTGGCGGTCATGCCGGTGCCTCGGGTCGCCGGCGCAGGCCCCAGGCCGCGACGAGGCTGGCGGCGAGCACCGGGATCCCGGCCGGTGCGACCTCGACGAGCGCGAGGGCGATGAGGCCGCCGGACAGCGCGACGACGAACGTCGTCCGGTTCCTGACCTCGGCGATCAGCAGGGCCAGGAAGAACGTGGGGTAGATCGCGTCCAGGCCGAGCTTCGCGGGGTCTTCGAACAGCCCGCCGCCCACGGCGCCGAAGATCGTGCCGGCGAGCCACATGACGTACTGCGGAGCGGTCGAGCCGAACAGGAACCACCGGTCGAACGTCCCGTCACCACGGCTGGCCATGGCCCACGAGGCGTCGACCACGGCCTGACCCTGGGCGGCGCGCCACGCGGCCCGCCCGGGCATCGACGGCCCGATCGCGATGCCCATCGGGAGGAAGCGGGAGTTCATCAGGGCGCCGGCAGCGATCGCTGCCGCCGCCGTGCCGCCGGACGCGAGGATCGTCACCGCGGCGAACTGGGCCGAGCCGGCGAACACGATCGCCGACATGACGATCGTCGCCTCGGCGGGGAACCCGGCGTCGCCCGCGACGATCCCGAACGACGTCGAGAGCAGGAACCCCACCACGGCGTAGGGGACGCCGGCCCGGAAGCCGGCCCGGAGAGACGTGCCGCGGTCGTCGGCATCGGGGCTCGGCGAGGTCGGCATGGCCCCAGCCTTCCACCTGCGGGGGACCGGCTGGCGAACCGTGTCACCGGGGATCAGCGCGCGCCGATACCCTTGTGCGGTGAGCGAATCCTCCTGGACCCCCGGACGCCCGCTCCGCATCGCCCTGCTGGGTTGCGGAGTCGTCGGCACGGAGGTCGCCCGACTGCTCACGCGCGACGCCGAGGAGCTGGCCCAGCGGGTCGGCGCCCCGCTCGAGCTGGCCGGCATCGCGGTCCGCCGACTCGGCCGCGAGCGCGACCTCGACGTGCCCGCCGACCTGTTCACGACCGACGCCGTCGGACTGGTGTCCCGCGGTGACATCGACGTCGTGATCGAGGTCATCGGCGGGATCGAGCCGGCGCGCGGGCTGATCCTGACGGCGCTGGAGAACGGCGCCTCGGTCGTCACCGCCAACAAGGCGCTGCTCGCCGAGGACGGCGCGACCCTGTTCGAGGCCGCCGACAAGGCCGAGCGCGACCTCTACTTCGAGGCCGCCGTGGCCGGAGCCATCCCGATCGTCCGACCCCTGCGGGAGTCGCTCGCGGGCGACCGGGTGCAGCGGGTCCTCGGCATCGTCAACGGCACGACCAACTTCATCCTCGATGCCATGACCACGACGGGTCAGGGCTTCTCCGAGGCGCTCGACGAGGCCCAGCGGCTGGGCTACGCCGAGGCCGACCCGACCGCCGACATCGAGGGCTTCGACGCGGCGTCCAAGGCCGCGATCCTCGCCGGCCTGGCGTTCCACACCCGGGTCACGATCGGCGACGTGCACCGTGAGGGCATCACCGATGTGACGGCCGCGGACATCCGCTCCGCCGACGAGATGGGCTGCGTCGTCAAGCTCCTCGCGATCTGCGAGAAGCACGAGACCCCTGACGGCCCGGCGGTGTCGGCCCGCGTGCACCCCGCGATGATCCCGCTGACCCACCCGCTCGCAAGCGTGCGGGGGGCGTACAACGCGGTGTTCGTCGAGAGCGAGTCCGCCGGCCAGCTGATGTTCTACGGTCCCGGCGCCGGTGGCGCCCCGACCGCGAGCGCCGTCCTCGGTGACGCCGTCTCGGTCGCCCGCAACCGACGCAGCAACGTCTTCGGTCCCGGCGAGTCGACCCACGCGCAGCTCGAGGTGCTGGCCATGGGCCGCGCCCGGACCCGCTACCACGTGTCGATCGACGTCGACGACCGCGCGGGCGTGCTCGCGTCGGTCGCGAATGCGTTCGCCCAGTTCGACGTCTCGATCAAGACCGTTCGCCAGGAAGGCAGCGGGTCGGACGCGCAGCTCGTGATCGTGACCCACGAGGCCGAGGACGCGGCGCTGTCCGCGACCGTCGCCTCGTTGCGTGGGCTCGAGATGGTGCGAGACGTGACATCCGTGATGCGCGTCGAGGGAGGATCCTGATCATGGCCCACCTGTGGAGAGGTGTCATCGAGGAGTACCGCGAGTGGCTCCCCGTGACCGCCGACACCCCCGTCGTGACGCTGGGGGAGGGCGGCACCCCGCTCGTCCACTCGGCCTGGCTGTCGGGCATCGTCCGCGGTGACGTCTGGCTCAAGGTCGAGGGCAACAACCCGACCGGGTCCTTCAAGGATCGCGGGATGACCGCCGCCGTGTCCGTCGCGGTCGGCGAGGGCGCCAAGGCCGTCGTCTGCGCGTCGACGGGCAACACCTCGGCCTCGATGACTGCCTACGCCGCCAAGGCCGGTCTGACCCCCATCGTGCTGGTGCCGCACGGCAAGATCGCGGCGGGCAAGATGGCGCAGGCCGTCATGCACGGCGCGGAGGTCATCCAGGTCAAGGGTGGCTTCGACGAGTGCCTGCACCTGTCGCGCGCCCTCGCGGACCACTACCCGGTCGCGCTGGTCAACTCGGTCAACCCCGTCCGGCTGCAGGGTCAGAAGACCGCCTCATTCGAGATCGTCGACGCGCTGGGAGTCGCCCCCGACCTGCACGTGCTGCCGGTCGGCAACGCCGGCAACATCTCGGCCTACTGGCTGGGCTACCGCGAGTACGCCGAGGCCGGCCTCGCCGTCAGGACCCCCGCGATGTGGGGATTCCAGGCCGCGGGTTCCGATCCCATCGTGCAGGGCGCGCCGATCCCGCACCCCGAGACGATCGCGACCGCGATCCGCATCGGCAACCCCGCCTCGTGGCACCTGGCGGAGGCTGCTCGCGACGAGTCCGGCGGGCGCATCGCGTCGGTCACCGACGAGCAGATCCTCCAGGCCCAGCGCGACCTCGCGTCGCACGACGGTGTCTTCGTCGAGCCGGCGTCGGCCGCGGGAGTCGCGGGTCTCCTCGCCGCAGCCCTGGCCGGTGAGGTCGAACCCGGTCAGACGATCGCCGTGACCGTCACGGGCCACGGCCTCAAGGACATCGACACCGCCCTGTCGGGTGCGGGCGCCCTGGTCGACGCGATCATCGAGGCCGATGTCGACGCGGCGGCCGCCGCCGCCGGCCTCGCGTGACCTTCGTCGACGGGCCGGTCACCGTCCGGGTCCCGGCCTCCAGCGCGAACCTCGGGCCCGGCTTCGACGCCCTGGGGCTCGCGGTCACGCTGTACGACGACGTCACCGCCGAGGTGACCGAATCGGGCCTGGACATCCGTGTCACGGGGGAGGGGCAGCACGGTGTCCCGCTCGACGAGACGCACCTGGTCGTCGAGGCGATGCACGCCGCGTTCGACCTCCTGGGCGGGCGTCCTGAGGGGCTGCGGCTGACCTGTGTCAACCAGATCCCCCACGGCCGTGGTCTCGGCTCGTCCTCCGCCGCGATCGTCGGCGGCATCGTGCTGGCCCGCGCCCTCGTCGACGGCGGGGAGACGCTGCTCGACGACGCCTCGGCCTATCAGCTCGCGGTCGACCTCGAGGGGCACCCCGACAACGTCGCGGCGGCCTTCTTCGGCGGCCTGACGATCGCGTGGGTCGATGGCGCGGCGGCCGAGGTCGAGCGCCTCCGGACCGACGTGCAGGTCACGGTGTTCGTGCCGCCGTCCGCGGTGTCCACCAAGCAGGCCCGCGGACTCCTGCCGGACACCGTCCCGCACGGCGACGCGGCGTTCAACGCCGGTCGGGCGGCCCTGCTCGTCGCGGCCCTGACCCAGTCGCCGCACCGGCTGATCTCCGCGACGGAGGACAGGATCCACCAGGCGTACCGCGCCGAGGCGATGCCGGAGTCCTACAAGCTGGTGCGCCGGCTGCGGGTCGAGGGCGTGCCGACGATCATCTCCGGAGCCGGGCCGACGGTCCTGTCGTTCGCCCGGGGGGTCGCGGACCTGGCCCCCGCCGGGTGGGCCGTGCACGAGCTCGACATCGACCGGGACGGCGTCCGGATCGTCACGGATTGATCCGCGGACGACTTGTAGCGGATCGGGAATGCTGCCAGTCCTGGTGGTGTTATGGTGGGTAAGTCGGAGTTGAGTTCTACTCCCCGGCAGTGACAGCAAGTGCGCATCGCCATTCAAGTCGCCCGCCAGATGCGGGCAAGCCTTTCGGCGTTCGGATCTCCGGACCACTGGCCTTGTGGCCTCATTCAAAGGAACCCCACGTGACTGAAACAACCACGACAGCCGATTCCGCCGCTCCCGCGGCCGCTCCCCGCAAGACCGGTGGAAGCCTCGGTGGCAAGGTCCTGGCCGAGCTCCAGGAGATCGCCGGCGGCCTCGGCATCAGCGGCGCCGAGAAGATGCGCAAGGGCGCATTGATCGACGCGATCAAGATCGCCCGCGGCGACGCCGGCACCTCCACGAAGGCCGCTGTCAAGGCCGCCTCCGGTCCCGCCGCCGACACGACGAGCGCTGCCGCGGTGACGCTGCCCGAGAGCAAGAACGACACCACGGAAGCCCCGCGTGAGGAGCCCGCCAAGGCCGACGCCCCCAAGGCCGACCGCCCCAAGCGCAAGCGCAACGACGCCGCCGCCAAGACCGATGCCGCGAAGGGCGACGCGCCCAAGAGCGACGCGAAGGCCGAGAAGGCCGACGCGCCCAAGAACGACGCGAGGGCCGAGAAGGCCGACGCGGCCAAGAACGACGCGGCCGGCAAGGCCGACGACGACTCGTCG
>NZ_JAOPXQ010000002.1 GCF_025965075.1 Aeromicrobium sp. | reverse complement strand
TCGACCTGGACCGACCGCTACGAGGGTGCGCTCATGAACACGTTCGGCACGCCGGCGCGGATGCTGGTGCGGGGCGAGGGCGCGTACGTCTGGGACGACGCCGGCACGGAGTACCTCGACCTGCTGGCCGGGATCGCGGTCAACGCCCTCGGGCACGGCCACCCCGCGATCGTCGAGGCCGTCACCCGCCAGCTGACGACGCTGGGCCACACGTCCAACTTCTTCGCGACCGAGCCGCAGATCGCCCTGGCCGAGAAGCTCGTGGCACTCGTCGGACAGGACGCCCGGGTCTTCTTCAGCAACTCCGGCGCCGAGGCCAACGAGGCGGCGTTCAAGATCACCCGCCGCACCGGCCGCACCCGCATCGTCGTCGCCGAGGGATCGTTCCACGGCCGCACGATGGGCGCGCTGGCGCTGACCTCCAAGGAGGCCTACCGCGCGCCGTTCGAGCCGCTCCCCGGTGACGTCACGTGGGTGCCCTACGGCGACGCGGCGGCGCTGGAGGCCGCCGTCGACGACACCGTCGCGGCGGTCCTGCTCGAGCCGATCCAGGGCGAGGCCGGCGTCGTCGTCCCCCCGGAGGGCTACCTGCAGGCCGCGCGGGACATCACGACCCGGCACGGCGCCCTGCTGTGGATCGACGAGGTGCAGACCGGCATGGGACGGACCGGTGACTGGTTCGCCTACTCCGCGTCCGGCATCGTCCCCGACCTCATCACCCTGGCCAAGGGGCTCGGCGGTGGCATCCCGATCGGCGCGTGCCTCGCGGTCGGCGCCGCCGGCAGTCTGCTGCAGCCCGGTAACCACGGCACGACGTTCGGCGGCAACGCCGTCGCGACCGCCGCGGCGCTCGCGGTCATCGCGACGATCGAGTCCGACGACCTGCTCGGCCACGTCACCCGGGTGGGGGACCAGCTGCGGCGCGGCCTCGCGGACCACCCACAGGTCACCGACGTCACCGGGCGGGGCCTGCTGGTCGGCATCGTGCTGCGCGAGCCCGTCGCCGTCGAGGCGCAGAAGGCCGCGCTCGCCGCGGGCCTGATCCTCAACAACGCGACCCCCGACCGCCTGCGCCTGGCCCCGCCGCTGATCCTCAGCGAGGACCAGGCCGCCGATGCCGTCACCGGGATCCGGGCGGTCCTGGACGAGGTCTCGGCATGAGCGGACAGCTGCGGCACTTCCTGCGCGACGACGACCTGAACCCCGACGAGCAGGCCGAGGTCCTGGCGCTCGCCGCCGCGATCAAGGCCGATCCCTACGCGCGCAAGCCGTTGGCCGGCCCGCAGACCGTCGCGGTCGTGTTCGACAAGGCGTCGACCCGGACCCGGGTCTCGTTCGGTGTCGGCATCGCCGATCTCGGCGGCAGCCCGCTGATCCTGGACTCCGGCACGACCCAGTTCGGACGCGGCGAGTCGATCGCCGACACGGCCCGGGTGCTGGGCAGCATGACCAGCGCGATCGTCTGGCGGACGTACGCCCAGGCGGGCCTCGAGGAGATGGCGGCCCACGCCGGGGTGCCGGTCATCAACGCCCTGAGCGACGACTTCCACCCGTGTCAGATCCTCGCGGACTGGCAGACCGTCCTGGAGCGCAAGGGCACCCTCGCGGGCCTGACCGTGGCCTATCTCGGTGACGGCGCCAACAACATGGGCCACTCCTACCTGCTCGGCGGGGCGACCGCCGGGATGCACGTCCGGATCGGCGCGCCCGAGGGCTATCAGCCCGATCCGCAGATCGTCGCGGACGCGGCTCAGATCGCGGCCGGGACCGGGGGATCGGTCACCGTCACCGACGATGCCGCCGCGGCGGTCGACGGCGCCGACGTCGTCATCACCGACACCTGGATCTCGATGGGCCAGGAGGCCGAGAAGGAGGCCCGGCTCGCGCTGTTCGGCGACTACTCCGTCACCGCCGACCGGCTCGCGCTCGCGGCGCCGGACGCGATCGTCCTGCACTGCCTGCCGGCCTACCGTGGCGTCGAGATCTCCTCGGAGGTGCTCGACGGGCCGCAGAGCGCGGTCTGGGACGAGGCGGAGAACCGCCTGCACGCCCAGAAGGCCCTGATGGTCTGGCTCCTGGCCACCTCCTCCGAGGGACGCCCCTGATGAGGGGGACGGCATGAGCACGGCGGACACCAAGACCGCACGCCAGCAGCTCATCGTGGAGCTGTTGTCCCGCAACGCCGTGCGCTCGCAGGGTGAGCTGGTCGAGCTGCTCGACCAGCAGGGCGTCAACGCGACCCCGTCCACGGTGTCCCGCGACCTCGTCGAGCTCGACGCCGTCCGCGTGCGGCACGGCGGCTCGGGCCTGATCTACGCCGTGCCCGGCGAGGGCGGCGACCGTCGTCCCCGGCCCGCCACGGACCGCTCGGCCTCGCAGGCGCGGCTCGCCCGCATGTCCCGTGAGCTGCTCGTGGCGGCCGAGGCCTCGGCCAACCTCGTCGTGCTGCGCACGCCGCCGGGTGCCGCGCAGTACCTCGCCTCCGCGATCGATCACTCCGACCCACACGACGTCATCGGCACGATCGCCGGCGACGACACCGTCGTCATGATCTGCCGTGACCCCGACGGCGGCGAGGCCGTCGCCCAACGCTTCACGAGCCTGGCCGGCTCGTCACCCAAGGAGAACCAGTGACCGACCCCGCAGCCCCGTCAGCCGAGAGCACCGAGAACACCGCCCTGTGGGGCGGCCGTTTCGCCTCCGGACCGTCGCCCGAGCTGGTCGAGCTGTCCCGGTCGACCCACTTCGACTGGCGGCTCGCGCCCTACGACCTGGCCGGGTCCCGGGCGCACGCCTCCGTCCTGCAGGCCGCGGGCCTGCTGAGCCGCGACGACCTCACGACGTTGGTCCGGGGGATCGACGAGCTCGCGGCCGACGTCGCGTCGGGCGCGTTCGTCGCCCAGCCGGGTGACGAGGACGTGCACACCGCGCTGGAGCGCGGCCTGCTGGAGAGGCTCGGCGCCGACCTGGGCGGCCGGCTGCGGGCGGGACGCTCGCGCAACGACCAGATCGCCACGCTGTTCAAGATGTACCTGCGCGACCACGGCCGGCAGGTTGCGGCCCTGGTGACCCAGCTCGTCGAGGCGATCGCGGCCCAGGCCGAGACCCACCTCGGCGTGGCCATGCCCGGGCGTACGCACCTGCAGCACGCCCAGCCCGTCCTGCTGTCCCACCACCTGCTGGCACACGCCTGGCCGCTGGTGCGGGACCTCGACCGGCTCGCCGACTGGGACGCACGGGTCGCGGCCGACTCGCCGTACGGCTCGGGGGCCCTGGCGGGCTCGTCGCTGGGCCTCGACCCCGAGAAGGTCGCCGCGGACCTCGGCTTCACGGGCTCGACCGCCAACTCGATCGACGGCACCGCCGCCCGCGACTTCGTCGCCGAGTTCGCGTTCGTCACGGCCCAGATCGGGGTCGACCTGTCCCGGCTGGCCGAGGAGATCATCATCTGGAACACCAAGGAGTTCGACTTCGTCACGCTGCACGACGGCTACTCCACGGGGTCGAGCATCATGCCGCAGAAGAAGAACCCCGACATCGCCGAGCTCGCCCGCGGCAAGTCCGGTCGCCTGATCGGCAACCTCACGGGCCTGCTCGCGACGCTCAAGGGGCTCCCGCTGGCGTACAACCGCGACCTGCAGGAGGACAAGGAGCCGGTGTTCGACTCGATCGACACGCTCGAGGTCCTGCTGCCGGCGTTCGCCGGGATGGTCGCCACGCTGACGTTCAACACCGAGCGGATGCAGGCCCTGGCGCCGCAGGGATTCGCGCTCGCCACCGACATCGCCGAGTGGCTGGTCCGCGAGGGCGTGCCGTTCCGGGACGCCCACGAGATCTCCGGCGCGTGCGTCCAGGCGTGCGAGCAGCGGGGGATCGAGCTGTGGGACCTGTCCGACGACGACTTCGCGGCGATCTCCCCGGCGCTGACGCCCGGTGTGCGGGAGGTGCTGACCGTCGAGGGCTCGCTCGCCTCGCGCAGCTCCCGGGGCGGCACGGCCCAGGTGCGGGTCGCCGAACAGCTCGCCGAGCTCCGCTCCCGCCTCGCCTGAGGGCACGGCCGGCCGGCGTGGGGCTGCTCGATACGCTCCCCGCATGCGTTCTCGACTCCTGGCCGCCTCGGCCGCCGTCCTGCTGACCACCCTGCTGACCGCGTGCGGCGGCTCCGACGACCAGGCCTCGGCCGGCGCCGGCACCTGCAGCTACAAGAAGGCCCCCGAGCCGGGCAAGGCGGCCGAGCTGCCGCCGAGCGAGCCGAAGACCGTCGACGCCCTGACCATCGCGACCAACCGCGGCAGCATCAAGGCGACCTTCACGCCGGACTCCGCGCCGTGCACCGTCAGCTCGTTCGCCTCGCTCGCGGGACAGGGCTACTTCGACGGCACGAAGTGCCACCGTCTGGTCCCGGGCTTCGTGCTGCAGTGCGGCGATCCCTCGGCCACGGGCAGCGGTGGCCCCGGCTACAGCTTCGCCGATGAGCTGACCGGCAAGGAGACCTACCCGGCCGGCACCCTCGCGATGGCCAACGCCGGCCCCGACACCAACGGTTCGCAGTTCTTCATCGTGCTCGCCGAGGCCCAGCTCCCGCCGGACTACACGGTGTTCGGCACGGTCGACACGACCGGCCTCAAGGTCGCGCAGCAGATCGAGAAGGACGGCAACGCTGCCGACGGCGTCGCCCCGGCGAAGGACGTCATCATCGAGAAGGTCGCCTGACCGTCGACGGCCCGGGGACGGTCGACGAGCTCGCCCGCGGGCTCCTCGGCCGGACCCTGCACGGCCACGGCGTCGCGGTGCGGATCACCGAGGTCGAGGCCTACGGGGGAGTCCACGACCCCGCGTCGCACGCCTTCACCCGTACGCCCCGCAGCGAGATCATGTACGGCCGCGCGTGGCGGTTGTACGTCTACCGGTCCTACGGCATGCACCTGTGCGCCAACGTCGTGACGGGCCCGACCGAGGAGGCCTCCGCGGTCCTCGTCCGGGCGGGGGAGGTCGTGGACGGGATCGAGCTCGCGCGGACGCGCCGCCCCGGGGTCACGGACGTGCAGCTCGCCCGGGGCCCCGGCAACCTCGCCCGGGCGCTGGGCCTGTCGCTCGACGACCTGGGCACCGACCTGTTGGGACCCGACGGCGTACGCCTGGGGGACCCGCCCGCGACGGTCCCGGAGATCAGCGCCGGACCCCGGGTCGGCGTCTCGAAGGCCGCCGACGTGGCGTGGCGGTTCTGGGTCACCGGCGACCCGACGGTGTCGGCGTACCGCCGCAGCCCACGCGCCTGACCCGGGCG
>NZ_JAOPXQ010000276.1 GCF_025965075.1 Aeromicrobium sp. | reverse complement strand
GGCGGCGTGTCGCAGGAGGACGCCGAGAAGGCCGTCGCCGTCGCGCACCAGGTCTGCCCCTACTCCAACGCGACCCGCGGCAACATCGACGTCAAGCTCGAGGTCGAGGTCGCCTGACGCACCCGGGCGCTGGGCCTGACGTTGTGACCGACACGCCGGCGGCGTGTCTGCAGAAACGTCAGGCCCAGCGGTGTCAGGGGTCGAGGCCGTCGCGGTCGGCCCACTCCAGCAGAGGGGCGATGTCGAACACCGCGGCGTCGATCCCGGCGTGGAGGTCGCCCAGCCGGGCGAACCGCTCCGGCACCGTCGCGATCGTGAAGTCGTGGGGGTCCAGGGCGTCGATCTCGTCCCACCCGACCGGCGTCGAGACCCGCCCGTCGGGGAAGCCCCGGACCGAGTACGCCGCCGCGATCGTGTGGTCGCGCGCGTTCTGGTTGTAGTCGACGAACAGCTGCGCCGGGTCGCGGTCCTTGCGCCACCACGCCGTCGTCACGTCGGGCGAGCGGCGCTCGACCTCGTGGGCGAACGCCAGTGCCGCGCGGCGTACGTCCGCGAACTCGTGCTCCGGCCGGATCCGGACGTAGACGTGCAGCCCCGAGCCGCCCGAGGTCTTGGGGAACCCCGTCGCCCCGAGCTCGTCGAGCACCTCGTGCACGATCCCCGCCACCCGCTGCACGGTGGCGAAGTCGCACTCCGGGCCCGGGTCGAGGTCGATCCGCCACTCGTCGGGCCTCTCGACGTGTCCGCGGCGGCTGTTCCACGGGTGCAGCTCGACGGTCGACATCTGGACGGCCCAGATGACGTGGGCCAGCTCGGTCACGCAGAGCTCGTCGACGTCCCGGTCGTAGCGGGGGAAGTGCACGCGCACGGTCTCGATCCACGGCGGAGCCCCGCTGGGGAGCTTCTTCTGGTGCACCTTGTCTCCGGCGAGACCCTTGGGGAAGCGGTGCAGCATGCACGGCCGCTCGTACAACGCGTTGACGATCCCGGGGCCCACCGCGAGGTAGTAGTCGACCAGGTCGAGCTTGGTCCAGCCGTGCTCGGGGAAGTAGACCCGGTCCGGGTTGGTCACCCGCACGACGCGGTCGTCCACCTCGATCTCGATGACGGGGGACGATGCGGCCATGTCAGTGCCCGAACGGGTCCGCACCCGAGGCGGCGATGCCCTTGGAGGCGGCCACGGCCAGATCTGCCACCGACCCCAGGTGCTTGACCGCGTCGGCGCCGATCCCGGCCAGCGTGGCGCGGTCGGTGTCGGCCTCGATCTGGGTACGCGCGAGGGCCCCGGCCTCCGTGATCGCGTTGGCGCCGTCGATCCAGCCGCGCTCCCGCAGGGCGGCCGCCGCCGCCTCCCACTCGACGTCGTCCCAGCCGCGCAGCTGCTGCTGGCCCGGCATCGCGAGCCCGGCGGCCTCGGCGAGGACGTTGGCCTGGGGGCCGTCGATCCCGGCGGCGGTCAGCACCGCGACGTGCGAGTCGCCGCGATACTCCCGCAGCGCCGTCGCGGCGTGCCACACCGCGCCGAGGTCGTCCTCGGGTGCCGGCAGGCCGACGTGGCCCGCGGCGAGCGGACGCCCGGACAGGTCGAGGCCGGGAAGGGCCGCCTGGAGGCCGGTCGCCAGCGCCGCGAGGTCGACGCCCGCGACGCCAGGGGCGATCGTGGCGCGCGCGAGGGCGTACCTCGCCTCGAGGATGTCGTCCCGTGAGGCCAGCGTCCAGGCCGTCGGCAGCGCGCGGTGCACCAGGCGGGGGGCGAAGCCGTGGAACGCTGCGACGACGACCTCGGCCCCGGGCGTGCCGAGCGCGGCGGAGCGGGACGCCATGTAGCCCATCCAGTAGCCCCTGAGCCCGACCTCCTCGAACGCGGCCTTGCTGTCCGGGGAGAAATAGACGACGTGGTGGATGGTCTCGACGGCGAACCAGAACGATCTGCGGAGGGTCACGTGCCGAGTATCTCCCAGGGTCAGGCCGGCGGCACCCCGGTCGGGTTGGGGTAGCTGACCGCGCCCGACTCCGCGATGCGCCGGGCGACCGCGACGAGGGCGTCCTCGACCGTGATCGCCCGCGCGGTGGCCTCGCGGTCGAAGCCGCCGGCCACGACCCGGTCGGTCGTGTCCTCGACCTGGCTGCGGGCGGAGCGGCCGGTGTCGGTCAGCGATCCGGTGACGTCGACCCAGCCGCGGGTGCCGAGCCGGCCGATCGCGGCGTCCCACTCCTCCTCGGTCCAGCCGCGGGCGGTGCGCTGCTCGGCCGGGGCGAGTCCCGCGGCGACGGCCAGCGCATTGGCGGCCGCGCCGTCGAGTCCCGCCGCGGTGAGGACGGCGACGTGGGAGTCCCCGCGATACTCCCGGATCACGGTCGCGGCGTGCCACAGCCGGGCGACGTCGTCGTCGGGCGCCGGCAGGTCGCGGTGCGCGGCGGCGAGCGGGCGCCCGGCGAAGTCGAGCCGCTCGACGACCAGGCCCAGGTCGCGGGCGAGCTTCCCGGTGTCGGCGTCCGCGAGCAGGGGCGACAGGACGTCCCGGGCGAGATCCGTGCGGGTCGCGAGGACGTCGTCGCGGGAGGCGTACGTCCATGCGTCGGGCAGCGCGCGCCCGATCCGCGACGGCGCGAACCCGTGGAACAGCGCCGTCACCAGCGTGGGCGACGGGGTGCCGAGCGCCGCCGACCGGGAGGCGACGTAGCCCATCCAGTAGCCCTTGAGCCCGATGGCCTCGAAGCGTTCCTTGGTGTCGGGCGCGAAGTAGACGACGCCGTGGATCGCCTCGACGGCCCGCCAGAATGCCCTGCTCTGCGTCATGCCCCCAGTGTTGCGGACGTCATCGGTAGCCGCGCTGCGGCCCGCGGACCAGCGCCGCGAACGCCCACGATCCGGCACCCAGCACCCCGGTGGTCAGGACGATGAGCGCGGCCGTCAGCGTGCCGTAGGCGAAGCCGCCGATGTCGGCGTCCACCACGCTGCAGGAGACCAGCGCCACCACCGCCGCGACCGGGATGGTCGGCAGGGAGGTCAGCCACGCGACGCCGTACGGGCTCGCGACCCCGGCCCGGCGCAGCGCCGCACCACCGGCCCAGATCAGCAGACCGATCAGCGCCAGCGGAACCGGCAGCAGGAAGATGCCCAGGCCGTACGTCAGCAGCACCCCGAGGAACGACACGGCCAGCAGCAGGCTCGAGACCGCCGTCACGCCGGCCCCGGCGAGCAGGACGACGTCCCAGCGGATCGCCGCCTGGTCGACCCGGCCCAGCGGGGGCTCCATGGGGTGCCGCGGCGCGGGCGTCGTCATGCTGTGACAGTAGTGCGGCGGTACAGTCCCTCGGGATGAGCACCCCAGACCACAACACCCGCATCCTGCTCGACTCCCGCCCGCACGGCGAGCCGACCCCCGACAACTTCCGGTTCGAGACCGTGCCGGTCCCCGCGCCCGCCGAGGGCGAGGTCCTGCTCCGCACGATCTACCTCTCGCTGGATCCCTACATGCGTGGCCGCATGAACGACGCCAAGTCGTACGCCGCGCCGGTCGAGCTCGGCGCCGTCATGGAGGGTGGCACGGTCTGCGAGGTCGTGGAGTCCCGTGATCCCGGGCTCGCACCCGGGGACATCGTGCTGGCCCACGGGGGCTGGCAGGAGTACGCCGTCGCACCCGCCCGGCAGGTCCGCAGGCTCGATCCCGCCCGCGCCCCCATCTCGACCGCCGTCGGCGTGCTCGGGATGCCGGGCTTCACGGCGTACGCCGGACTGCTCGAGATCGGTCGTCCCCAGCCGGGCGAGACCGTCGTGGTGGCCGCCGCGGCCGGGCCCGTCGGGTCGACGGTCGGCCAGATCGCGCGGATCAAGGGCGCCCGCGCGGTCGGCATCGCCGGTGGCGCGGACAAGGTCGCCTGGCTCGAGGAGCTGGGCTTCGACGTCGCGTTGGACCACCGGTCGCCGACGTTCAGGGACGACCTCGAGGCCGCCGTGCCGGACGGCATCGACGTCTACTTCGAGAACGTCGGCGGGCACGTCTGGGACGCCGTGCTGCCGCGCCTCAACACGTACGCCCGGGTGCCGGTCTGCGGGCTGGTCTCGCACTACAACGAGACCGAGCTGCCGGCCGGGCCGGACCGCTCCTCGCGGCTCATGACGGCGATCCTGACCAGGAGCCTGACGGTCCGCGGCTTCATCCAGAACGAGTTCGTGTCGTCGCACTACAAGGCGTTCCAGGCCGATGCCGCGGGTTGGATCGCCGACGGCTCGCTGCGCTACAAGGAGGACATCGTCGCCGGTCTCGACAACGCCCCGGACGCCTTCCTCGGCATGCTGAAGGGCCAGAACTTCGGCAAGCTCGTCGTGCAGGTCGGCGCGGACCCGACCAGCTAGTCGGTGAAGCGCGGGGTCCAGGCCTGGCCCGCGCCGGTGACCGTCGTGCCGCTCGCGCCGATGATCAGCAGGCACTTCATGTCGATCGTCGCCGTGTCGAGCTCGCCCAGCGTCGTGACGGTCAGCGACTCCTCGGCCCGGCCCACGTCGCGGCCGACCACGACGACGGTGTCGGGGGACCGCTGCTCGAGCAGGACGCGCTGGGCGTCGGCGACCTGGGTCGTGCGGGAGCGTGACGCCGGGTTGTAGATCCCGAGCACGAGGTCGGCCTCGGCGACGGCGCGCAGCCGCTTCTCGATCAGCGACCAGGGCTTGAGCCGGTCCGACAGGCTCATGACCGCGAAGTCGCCGCCGATCGGGGCGCCGGCGCGGGCCGCCACGACCTGCACGGCCGAGAGGCCCGGGAGGACCCGGATCGGCACGTCGGCGTACGCCGCGTCCTCCGCGGCCTCGAACACCGCGGCGGCCATCCCGAAGATCCCGGCATCGCCACCGGAGACGACCGCGACCCGCTCGCCGCGCAGCGCCAGGTCCAGGGCCAGCCGGGCCCGGTCGACCTCGACGGTGTTGCCCGAGGCGTGCCGGGTCAGCCCCTCGCGCTGGGGGACGCGGTCGACGTACGGCGCGTAGCCGATGACGTGCTGCACGTCGGCCAGCGCCGCGGTGACCTCGGGGGTGATCCACCGGTCGGGCCCGGGACCGAGGCCCACCACGAGGAGCTCGGCGGTGCCGACCGGAGAATCTGGGTTTGTCCGCGCCGGCGCGGACAAATCCAGATGTCCTCGTCCCACCGGGGCGGGCTTGGTGTCGCCGGGGACGACGATCAGCGAGAAGTAGGGCACCGAGGCGGGGTCCACGTCGGCGACGGGGAGCCAGCGTTCCTCGGGCATCGAGGCCCGTTCGACGTACAGCGCCCCCTCCAGCCGGCCGGCCTGGCGCAGCGCCGAGACGACGGCGGGAAAGGTCCGACCGAGCTTCATGATGATCGCACCGTCGGTGTCCGCGAGGCGCCGGGCGAGCTCGGGCTCGGGCAGCGTCCCGGGCAGGATCGTCAGCACGTCGGTCAGCCGGACCAGCGGCGCCGCGACGGCGGCCGTGGCGGCGGCGAACGCCGGCACGCCGGGCACGACCTCGGTCTCGAACCGGCCCGCGAGCCGGTCGTGCATGTACATGTACGACCCGTAGAACAGCGGATCGCCCTCCGCGAGGATCACGACGTCACGGCCGGCCTCCAGGTGCGCGCCGAGCCGCTGCGCGCACTCCTCGTAGAACGCCGCCATCGCGCCGGCGTAGCCGCCCGGGTGGTCGGTCGTCCCCGTCGTGACGGGATATTGCAGGACCTCCTCGACGACGCCGTCGGGGAACAGCCCGACCGCGATGCGTCGCGCGTTGGACGACTTGCCGACGCCCTGGTGGTACGCCACGACGTCCGCCGAGCCGATCAGCCGGGCCGCCTTGAGCGTGATGAGCTCGGGGTCGCCGGGGCCGAGCCCGACCCCGTACAGCCGGCCGGTCACTCCTTCTCCTGCGCCAGCGCGTTGAGCGCCGAGGCGGCCATCGCCGACCCGCCGCGCCGACCCCGCACCGTGAGGAACGGGATGTCGAGCGGGAACGAGGCGAGCGCGTCCTTGGACTCGGCCGCCCCGATGAAGCCCACCGGGGTGCCGATGATCGCGGCGGGCCGGGGGGCGCCGTCGAGCAGCATCTCCAGCAGGTGGAACAGTGCGGTCGGCGCATTGCCGAACGCCACGACGGCCCCCTCCAGCCGGTCCTCCCACAGCGACACCGCGGCGGCGGACCGGGTCGTGCCCCACTCCTTCGCCAGCGGGGGCACCCGCTCGTCGCGCAGCAGGCACAGCACCTCGTTGTCCGTGGGCAGACGCGCGCGGGTGACACCGGAGGCGACCATCGTGGCATCGGTGAGGATCGGGGCGCCCGACTCCAGCGCCGTGCGCGCGGCCGACACGAGGCGAGGATGGATCACGAGGTCGTCGGTGAGGTCGGTCTGCCCGCACGCGTGGACCATGCGGACCGCGATCTTCTCGGCGTCGGACGGGAGGTGCGACAGGTCCGACTCGGCCCGGATCGTGGCGAACGAGTCGACGTAGATCGCCGCGCCGTCGGCGACGTAGTCGAAGTGGCGTGCGGGCTTCTTCATGCGGTCTCCAGGTCGGGGATGACGATGCTGCGCCACGGTGTCACGATGACCTCGCCCGTCGACCGGGCGGTGATGGTCGCGGCCAGCGACCGCGTCAGCAGCCCGTCCGGGACGGCCACGTGCTGGGCGACGGCGCCGTCGTCCTGCGGAATGATGCCGTACGGCAGCGGGAGCGAGGTGACCTGGGTGCGGACGTCGCGGGCGAAGTGCCCGCCGATCAGCCCGGCACCCCCCTCGGGCAGCTCATCGACGTGCCAGGGCGCCGTCTCGCCGGACCCGGCCGCGTCGAGGAACCGTCGGGCGTACGCCACGAGGGCCGCCGGTGCCTCGTCGAGCGTCACGACGGGACCCCAGTGCGCGGTCCCGACGCGGAGCTGGACGGCGTCGTGGTCGACGGCCGTGACGCCGAGGTCGAGGGAGCGGTGCCCGACGTCGCCGCGGCCGTCGTCGAGGACGAACAGGAAGCGCCCCGCGAGCCGGGCCAGGTCGGGATCGGCGCACACCAGCTCGTCGAGACGGCGGGCCGGCTCCCGGAGATCGGCCCGGCCGCCCGCGCGACCGGTCAACGGCGACACCATGATGTTGCGGACCAGCTCGTGGCTCGGCGAGGGCAGGAAGCCGGCCGTCGTGAGGGCGTCGACCAGCGCCGGCGACACGCAGCCGTCGGTGTGGGCGATGCCGCGCAGCTGCAGGTTGGTGCGCTTGGTCAGCAGGACCGTGCCGTCACCATGGGCCTCCGCGACGTTCACGACCGCCGCGAGCGCCTCACGCGACACGACCCCGCCGACCAGCCGGAGCCGGACGATGGCGCCGTCGTCCGCGATCCACGGGCGGAACACGCCAGGGCATCGGTCGACGTGGGTGCGGGAGGTCACGGGGCCATTGTCTCAGCCCCGCTCGAGCACCTCGGCGTCACGGACGAGGGTTGGGACGTCAGCCCCTGCGGGCGCGCCGGACCTTGTCCTGGGGCCGCACCACGAGCACGGGGCACGGGGCGTGGCTCATGACCCGGTGCGCCACCGAGCCCATCAGGACGGCCTCGGTGCGGCTGCTGCTGCTCGCGATGACGATGAGCCCCGATCCCATCTCGCGGGCGGCCTTGACGATCTCCGAGGACGGCGACCCGCCGTAGACGTGGGTCGTGACCTCGCGGGCCCAGCCGCGCAGCTCGTCGGCCATCGCGGCCGTCGCACGTTCGGCGGAGCGGCGGAACGAGATGTCCTCGAGGGAGTCCCCGCCGCCCTCGGCCTCGTTGGCGAAGGGGACGGCGGCCAGCGGGCTGACGACGGCCAGTACCGCGACCGAGGTGATTGAGCTCGGATCGGCGAACGACCTCAGGTAGGCGGCGGCATCCAGCGACTGCTGTGATCCGTCAGTGGCGATCAGGACGTGCACGGTGCCTCCAGGTGGTGCGGGACCGGCCGGACCCCCCCGGTCAGCGTGTGGCCCCATCGTGCCAGCGAAGTCACGGTCGCGCCACGGTTGCGTACGGCAACCGTGTGACCGGGCGTCGGCGATCATCGAGGTATGAGCAGTGGTGCCGGTGCCCGCACGGGGTGGACCGCCGTGGCGGTCCTGCTCCTGGCGCTGGCGGCGTGCACGGGCACCGACGACGGTGAAGCCCGTCCCACGACGACCGGCACGCGCAGCGCGGACGCGTCGTCCACGCCCAGCCCGAGCGCCAGCCCGACGCCGACCCCGGTGCCAGACCCGAGGTCGCTGCCGGCGCTCTTCGACCAGCGGATCGAGGGTGGCGGGCTGCGCTCGACCGGTGGGGCGATCGACCGGGGCCGCTTCCGGCAGGTGCCGGTGCGCTATCGCAGCGGCAACCTCACGATCACGGGCCAGCTGTTCGTGCCCGACGGGGACGGACCGTTCCCCGCCGTCATCCTCAACCACGGCTACATCGAGCCGTCGGTGTACGTCTCGGGGCAGGGCATGCCCCGCGAGCAGGCGGCGCTGGCACAGGCCGGCTTCGTCGTCCTGCACACCGACTACCGCGGGCACGCCGGCTCCGACGACACCGGACCCCTCGACCTGGAGTCGCGGCTGGGCTACACCCGGGACACGATCGCCGCGGTCCGGGCGGTCAGGAAGCTGGACGCCGTCGACCCGGACCGGGTCGCCATGATGGGGAGATCGATGGGCGGCGGGGTCACGCTCAACGCCCTCGTCGTCGAGCCGGGGATCGTCGACGCCGCCGTCGTCTATGCGTCGGTCAGCAGCTCGTTCGAGGACAACTTCCGCCGCTGGACCGTGCCGGGTCGGCCGGACCGGGCCCGCGCCGTCGAGGAGCGCTGGGGGACCGCCGACGACGAGCCGCAGAAGTGGGCCGGCCTGTCGGCGCGAACGTACTTCGACCGGGTCGAGGTGCCGGTGCTGATGCATCACGGCACCGACGACGAGTCCTGCCCCTATCCGTGGGCGACCGCGACCCGCAACGCCCTGCGCCGGGCCGGCGCGGACGTGCGGCTGATCACCTACCGGGGCGAGCACCACACGTTCGGGCCGCGGTGGCAGGCCTCGATGGATCGCACGATCGACTTCCTGCGCGACGAGCTGCGCTGAGCCGGCGGGTCAGGGTCGCAGCAGGTAGCCGCGCCTCCGCGGGCAGTACGACCTGTAGCGACACGCAGGTAGGGTCAGCCGCCATGAGGCCCGTCCGCTCCACCGCCTGCGTCCTGCTCGTCACGCTGGTCCTGGCCGCGGGGTGCTCTGGCGAACCCGATGCGAAGGGATCCGAGAGGGCCCTCGAGGACAGCCGCTCGGCGGTTGCCCAGGAGGTCAGGGACGCTGTGAAGGCGCTGGCGTACGTCGGCCTGGAGGCGAGCTCCCTCTCGGGCGGCTTCACGACCTGCGGCAGCAAGGGCCCCAGTGCTGCCAGCGTCAAGTACGCCGCTGGTGGGCGGGTCGAGGGAGGCGACGGCACGCTGGAGGAACGCATCGCCGGTGCCGCCCGGGTGCTGACCGCGTCCGGCTGGACGATCCGCCGCCAGGGGGAGACGGCGAGCGGTGGGGCGTACAGCCGGCTGACCCGCAGTGGCATCGAGCTCTCCCTCGACCGTGACCGGCTCGCCGGCAGTGATGCCTTCGTCCTCGGCGCCAGCGGCGACTGCATCGAGGTCACCGACGAGCAGGCCGACAACCTCCCGGACGACGACCGGATCGTGCCCTGAACGGGGCCGGTAGGCTGTCGCTCACTTCCACGACGCAGGAATTCCGGTGGGACTCCGGAGCGGTTCCGCCACTGTGAACGCCATCAAGGCCAGCCAGACACTGAGGCGTGGAGCAACCACCCAACGGGGCGTGAACCCCGAGGAGGAACATGACGCGCATCGCGCTGCTGTCCACGTCCGACACCGACCTGCTGTCCGCGCGGGCCTCGGGGGCCGACTACACGTACGCCAACCCGGCCCGGCCCGGTCACACCGAGATGGCCGCCGCGATCGAGGCCGCCGATCTCGTCGTCGCCCGCATCCTGGGCTCGCCGCAGGACCTGTGCTCGGGCTTCGACCGCATCAAGGCCACGGGCAAGCCGATGGTCGTCCTCGGCGGTGAGCAGACGCCGAACGCCGAGCTCATGGAGCAGTCGACCGTCCCGATCGGCATCGCCGCGGACGCGCACGTCTATCTCGCGGAGGGCGGACCGGCCAACCTCGCCCAGCTGCACGCCTTCCTCTCCGACACGATCCTGCTGACCGGTGAGGGCTTCGAGCCGCCCGCGGTCCTGCCCGAGTTCGGGGTGGCCGAGCGGCCCGAGCTGTCACCCGACCTGCCTCGGATCGGCGTCCTCTACTACCGTGCCCACGAGGCGTCCGGCAACAACGGCTTCGCGCACTCGCTGGCCGACGCGATCGACGCGACCGGCGAGGCCGTCGGCGTGCCGATCTTCTCCTCCTCGCTGCGTGCGGCTCCCGATGACCTGTTCGTCGAGCTGGGCACGCTCGACGCCCTGGTCGTCACGGTCCTGGCCGCCGGCGGCACCAAGCCCGGCACCGTCAGTGCCGGTGGCGACGACGAGTCGTGGGACGTCGCCCGGATCAAGGCGCTCGACATCCCGATCCTGCAGGGCCTGTGCCTTACCTCGAGCCGTGAGGACTGGGAGGCGTCCGACGACGGCGTCTCGCCGATCGACTCGGCCAGCCAGATCGCGATCCCCGAGTTCGACGGCCGGATCATCACGGCCCCGTTCTCGTTCAAGGAGATCGACCGCGACGGGCTGCCCCGCTACGTCGCCGACGACGAGCGCAGCGCTCGCGTCGCCGGCATCGCGATCGCCCACGCCCGCCTGCGCCACACGCCGCCGGCCGAGCGGAGGATCGTGCTGATGCTGTCGGCCTACCCGACCAAGCACAGCCGGGTCGGCAACGCCGTCGGCCTCGACACCCCGGTCTCGACGATCCGGCTGCTGCGCGAGCTGCGCGACGCCGGCTACGACCTCGGCGCGCCCGGCGAGATCCCCGGCCTCGAGCTCGACGACCTGACCGAGGCCGGGGACGCCCTGATCCACGCGCTCATCGCGGCGGGCGGCCAGGACGAGGAGTGGCTCACGCAGGTGCAGCTGACCGAGAGCCACGTGCGCATTCCCGCCGAGCAGTACGCCGGATGGTTCGAGGGCTTCCACCCCGACCTGCGCGAGGCGATGCACGAGGCCTGGGGCCCGGCGCCGGGCCAGCTCTTCCTCAACGAGGAGCGGGAGATCGTGCTGGCCACGATCCGCGCGGGCAACATCGTGCTGATGATCCAGCCGCCCCGTGGCTACGGCGAGAACCCCGTCGCGATCTACCACGACCCGGACATGGCACCGTCGCACCACTACCTGGCCGCCTACCGCTGGGTCGAGGAGTCCTTCGGGGCGCACGCCGTCGTCCACCTCGGCAAGCACGGCTCGATGGAGTGGCTGCCGGGCAAGAACGCCGCCCTGTCGGCCTCGTGCGGCACGGACGCCGCGATCGGCAACCTGCCGCTGATCTACCCGTTCCTGGTCAACGACCCGGGCGAGGGCGCGCAGGCCAAGCGTCGCGCACACGCCACGATCGTCGACCACCTGATCCCGCCGATGGCGCGCGCGGAGTCGTACGGCGACATCGCCAGGCTCGAGCAGCTGCTCGACGAGTACGCCAACATCGCGGCGATGGACCCGGCCAAGCTGCCGGCGATCCGGTCGCAGATCTGGACCCACATGCGGGCCGCGGAGATGCACCGCGACCTGGGCCTCGACGACATCCCCGACGAGGACGACTTCGACGACTTCATCTTCAACGTCGACGGCTGGCTGTGCGAGATCAAGGACGCGCAGATCCGCGACGGCCTGCACGTCCTCGGCCAGGCGCCGCAGGGCGAGGCGCGGGTCAACCTCGTGCTGTCGATCCTGCGCGCGAGCCAGATCTGGGGCGGCGAGGCCGGGGCGGTGCCCGGACTGCGGGCCGCGCTCGGCCTCACGGAAGGCAGTGGCCAGCTCGGCGACATCGACCGGATCGAGGCGCAGGCCCGCGCGCTGGTGCTCGCGATGGAAGAGGCGGGCTGGGATGCCGCCGCTGCCCGCGGCCTGAGCGACGTCCCCGATGTCGTGCGGGTGCTCGAGTTCGCGGCGACGGAGGTCGTACCGCGACTGGCCAGGACGACCGACGAGCTGGACCACGTGCTGCGCGCCCTCGACGGCGGCTTCATCCCCGCGGGTCCGTCCGGCTCGCCGTTGCGCGGGCTGGTCAACGTGCTGCCGACCGGCCGCAACTTCTACACCGTCGATCCCAAGGCCGTGCCGTCCCGCCTCGCCTGGGAGACCGGCCGGGCGATGGCCGACTCGCTGATCGAGCGGCACCTTGCCGACACCGGCGACTACCCCCGCTCGGTCGGCCTCTCGGTGTGGGGCACGTCGGCGATGCGGACGTCCGGCGACGACATCGCCGAGGTCCTGGCCCTGATCGGCGTCGAGCCGGAGTGGGACGAGGCGTCCCGCCGGGTCAACGGCCTGCGGATCGTGCCGCCGGAGGAGCTCGGCCGGCCCCGGATCGACGTCACGGTCCGGATCTCGGGCTTCTTCCGCGACGCCTTCCCGCACGTCATCGCGATCCTCGACGACGCGATCCGCCAGGTCGCCGAGCTCGACGAGACGGACGAGCAGAACTTCGTCCGCGCGCACGCCCGACGCGACCTCGCCGAGCACGGCGACGCCCGCCGGTCCACGACCCGCATCTTCGGCTCGAAGCCCGGCTCGTACGGCGCGGGCATCCTGCAGGTCATCGAGGCCGGTAACTGGAAGAACGACGACGACCTCGCCGAGGTCTACACCGCGTGGGGCGGCTTCGCGTACGGCCGCGACCTCGACGGCGCACCCGCCGCCGACGACATGCGGGCCAACTACCGGCGCATCGCGGTCGCGGCCAAGAACATCGACACCCGCGAGCACGACATCGCCGACTCGGACGACTACTTCCAGTACCACGGCGGGATGGTCGCGACGGTCCGTGCGTTGACCGGGCAGGACCCCAAGGCGTACGTCGGCGACTCGACGACCCCCGACGCGGTCCGCACCCGCACGCTGCAGGAGGAGACGACCCGGGTGTTCCGCGCGCGCGTCGTCAACCCGCGCTGGATCGGCGCGATGCAGCGGCACGGCTACAAGGGCGCGTTCGAGCTCGCCGCGACGGTCGACTACCTGTTCGGCTTCGACGCGACGACCGGCGTGGTGCACGACTGGATGTACGAGACCCTCGCCAACGAGTACGTCCTGGACGAGGTCAACCAGGAGTTCATGAAGAAGTCGAACCCCTGGGCGCTGCGCGGGATCATCGAGCGGCTCAACGAGGCCGCCGACCGGGACCTGTGGGCCGAGCCCGACCCGGACGTCCTGGCGCAGATGCAGCAGGTCTACCTCGACATCGAGGGCGACCTGGAGGACCGGGGCCAGTGAGAGGCAGCGCGTGACCAGACGCATCCGGGTCATCGGGATCGGCGCGGGCCACCCCGACCAGGTGACGGTCGAGGCGATCGACGCGCTGCGCTCGGTCGACTACTTCGTGACCGCCGACAAGGGCGACGACGACCCGCTGCTGGCCGCGCGGCACGCGCTGCTCGCGCGACACCTCGACGTCGTCCCACCGGTCGTCGCGGTGCGCGACCCCCAGCGGGACCGCGCCCCCGGCGACTACGGGCAGGCCGTCGTCGACTGGCACGACGCGCGCGCCGAGGCGTACGAGCGCGTCCTGCTCGAGCGCGAGGGCGACGTCGGCTTCCTGGTCTGGGGCGATCCCGCGTTCTACGACTCCACGATCCGGGTCGTCGAGAAGGTGCTCGCGCGCGGATCCGTCGAGGCCGAGTGGGACGTCGTCCCGGGCATCTCGAGCCTGCAGTTGCTCGCCGCGCGGCACCGCATCGTGCTGCACGACGTCGGCCAGCCGATCCTGGTGACGACGAGCCGCCGGCTCCACGAGGCCCGTGACGCCGGCGCCGAGAACATCCTGGTGATGCTGAGCTCGACGCTCGACCTCGAGGGCTTCGAGGACTGGGACATCTGGTGGGGGGCCAACCTCGGGACCCCCGACGAACGGCTCGTGAGCGGCCGGGCCGTCGAGGTCGCGGTCGACGTCCTGGCGGCGCGCATCGACGTCAAGGGCCGGGTCGGCTGGATCATGGACGTCTACCTGCTCCGCAAGCGCCCGGCGTTCACCCCGCCGCCTGCCTGACCCCCGGCGGGCCGGGCTCAATGCGCGTCGTCTCGGTATCCGCCCAGGATCATCCACGCTGCGGAGCCGATCCCGACGCCAACAGAGACGCCACGTGCGATCAGCCAGCGAGGATGTGTATCGATCGATCGGGCCGCGCTATTGGCGGAGGTGGCCGGGGTTGTCGTCGCGGGGCAGGACCGGGGGCGGGTCGGACCGGTATTCGTGGCCGGTGGGGGTGCGCCAGATGGTGGCCTTGCCGGAGCTGGTGACCTGCCAGTCGGGTTGGTGCTTGATGGAGTGGGACCGTTTGCACAGTCCTTGGCCGTTGTCGGCGGTGGTGGGGCCGCCGAGCTGGAAGTCGGTGATGTGGTCGGTGTCGCGGATGCTGCAGTCGCACCCGGGTTGCCGGCACCTGCGGTCGCGGGCTCTGACGTAGGCGTTGATCGGGCCCTCGTAACGTCGGCGGCGGGTGTCGCGGGCGACCAGGGTGCCGTCGACGGGGTCGGTGAGGAACCGGCGGGTCCACCGGTGGCGGGCCTTGGCGATGATCTCCTCGGCCACATCGGGTGCGACGGGCCCGTAGCCGACGAGGTCGGCGGGGGTGTCGCCACCGTTGAACACGGTGCCGGCGTCCATCACGACCTGGACCTCGA
>NZ_JAOPXQ010000215.1 GCF_025965075.1 Aeromicrobium sp. | reverse complement strand
CGATCCGGAACGCCGCCTCGGGCGTACGCTTGCCGACCCGCGTCTGCAGCATCCACAGCCGCCCGTGCTCGACGGTGAACTCGATGTCGCACAGGTCGGTGTAGTGGTGCTCGAGCCGCTGCATGATCGTGAGCAGCTCGCCGTACACCGCCTTGTCGACGTGCTCGAGCTCGGCGAGCGGGATCGTGTTGCGAATGCCGGCGACGACGTCCTCGCCCTGTGCGTTGACCAGGTAGTCCCCGTAGACGCCCTGCGCCCCGGTGGCCGGGTCCCGGGTGAACGCGACCCCCGTGCCGGAGTCGTCTCCCCCGTTGCCGAACACCATCGAGCAGATGTTGACAGCCGTGCCGAGGTCCTCGGGGATCCGTTCCTGCCGGCGATAGAGCACGGCACGCTCGGTGTTCCACGAGTCGAAGACCGCCAGCACCGCCAGGTCGAGCTGGGCGCGCGGGTCCTGCGGGAAGTCCCGGCCGCCGTGCTCGCTGATCAGCTGCTGATAGGTCCCGACGAGTCCCTGCAGGTCCTCGGCGGTCAGGTCGAGGTCGTTGTCGCTGCCCCGCTCGGCCTTCAGCGCGTCCAGCGCGTCGGCGAACAGTGCGCCGTCGACGCCCAGCACCGTGCTGCCGAACATCTGGAGCAGCCGGCGGTACGAGTCGTACGCGAACCGCTCGTCCCCGTCGGCGGCCCGGGCCAGCCCCCGCACGGACGCGTCGGTGAGCCCGATGTTGAGGATCGTGTCCATCATCCCGGGCATCGAGAACTTCGCGCCGGACCGCACCGACACCAGCAGCGGGTCCTCCGGATCGCCAAGCCGCTTGCCGCGCGCCTCCTCCAGAGCCGTCAGGTGCGCGGTCACCTCGTCGGCCAGCCCGGCGGGCTCGCTGCCCGCGGCCAGGTACGCCCGACAGGCGTCGGTGCTGATGGTGAACCCCGGCGGCACCGGCAGCCCGAGGTTGAACATCTCGGCGAGACCCGCCCCCTTGCCGCCCAGGAGGTCCTTCTGGTCCATCCCGCCTTCACTGAAGTCGTACACATACGTCGTCATCCCGGGATCATTCCGCAGTCACGCGCCAACGGAAAGGGGCGAACGACCTCGGGCGTACAGTCGCCGTAGGCCTCAGCTCGTCGGCCGCGCCACCCCGGACCACTCGGCGAGCCGGGCCAGCCCGTACTCGGCGTGCGTCTGCAGCCGGGCGAGCGCGACGTCCAGCGCGGCGGACGTCGGATGGTCCGGGGGGATCCGCGCCGGGTTGAGCGGGACCCCGTCCGCCCACGCCTTGATGTCCGGCTCGGCGCCGAACGATGCGGTGGCCCGGGCGCCCAGGACCGTCATCCGGGCCCAGCTGGCCATGGTGTCCGACAACGGGGTCGGCGGGCAGAGCCGGTTCTTGTCCGCGCAGTCGTCACGGGTCGCCTCGACGTACCCGGCGAGCGCCGCGCCGAAGCAGGGGAACCCGGCCCGGATCGGCTGCACCGTGATCGCCGACGGCCCCCAGATGTCGACCGGCGGCGGATACTTCAGCCCGGCGGCGGCGCAGTGCACGACGACGGCGTCCTTCGCGATCGACACCGATCCGTGGGCGAGGGTGATGCGCCCCGGCCCGACGCTGCGGATGTGCCCGAGCCGGACGACGTGCTCGACCGTCCGCAGGTGGTCGAGCTCCCACGCGGCGAGCGTCGGCGTCTTGGCCATGGTCGGCATGACCGAGCGGTCGACCCGGAACATGATCCCGGCGCCCTCGAGGCGCACGAAGAAGTCCTCCAGGGTCGCCGCCGCCCCGGCCGCCTGCATCGTGTCGCCCACCATGCCCAGGAAGATCGCCGGATCGGGCTGCACGACCGCCCGGTTGAGCATCCACGGGTCACGCGGCCGGACCCAGCAGATCGCGTCGGGCCCCACCCCCTGCGTCAGCAGCCACACGATCGCG
Source organism: Aeromicrobium sp. (assembly GCF_025965075.1). Classification (GTDB taxonomy): domain Bacteria; phylum Actinomycetota; class Actinomycetes; order Propionibacteriales; family Nocardioidaceae; genus Aeromicrobium. Next base: position 959 of record NZ_JAOPXQ010000215.1, on the reverse strand, counting down.
TCCGTCGCGGTCTTGCCCGAGCCCACCACGACGTACTGGCTCGGGGACTCGGTCAGGGTCGCCAGGTCGTTGATCGGGATCACCCGGGCGCCGTCGGCGACGTCGAACGGCGGTGGTGTGGTCGCCGGGATGTCGGGGGCCAGGTGGCGCGCGTCGACGATCCGGCAGCGCTGCGGCACCTCGAACCGCTCCCCCGTGGTCCGCGACACGAAGGTGTGCTCGCCGACGTAGTCGCACTCGCCGAAGAAGTCGACCTTGCCGGGCCCGGTCATCCGGTCGGCCAGGACGTGGTCGTAGTAGGCGCAGATCTCCGCGACCGTGGCCCGCTCGTGTAGGCCCGTCTCGGGCCCCTCGGTCTGCCGACGCCCGCCGCCGAGCAACGTCGACGCGACCCCGTAGAAGGCGGAGGCCTGGTGCAGCCGGACGAACGGATAGGCGTCGCGCCAGTGCCCGCCCACCGTGGCCCGGCGGTCGACCATCACGACGCGCACGTCGGCGTGGTCGATCAGCGCGTCGGTGAACGCCATGCCGACCGCCCCGGCTCCCACGACCAGGTAGTCGGCATCCACCATGCGCACCATGCTTCAGCCAAGCACGGTGTCCTCCGGGCGTCCATGGTCAGCCGCGGGCCGTCATGCGGCATCGAGCGCAGCGAGCATCTCCGCGAACTCGGCGGCCCATGGGTCGATGGGCATGTGATCGGTCACGTCAGCCTGCATGAGGGTGAGGTCCCAGTCCGCGATGGGGACTGGTTCGGGGTGTTGTGTGTAGGTGTGCCCGGTGCGTGTGGTCCATTCGAAGGCGCCGGGCGTGGGTTGTCGCAAACGCAGGTGGCCCTCGGTCTTGAGGTTGTGGGCCCGGCGGTTGAGCGGACCGGTGTTCGCCGCACAGGTCTCGGCGGGCCAGGGGTCGTTGTGGTCGGTGTCGCACATCCGGGCGGGCACGGAGCTGGTGGGGAA